>JACRHF010000030.1 GCA_016217665.1 Nitrospirota bacterium
GCGTTATTTTATCTCCTGAACTGGGAAGGGGCCGACTTTTTTATTGGGACCTCTGTTGAAGGGAGCATAAAGGTCAGGATTGAAAAGGACCTTCATACCCTGATACTGGATTGGATTGAAGAACGGGATAGCCGGAAGCGGGTTAAGGAGGTCAGGCCTGTCATAGAAGAGGCCATTGAGGAAAAGCCGAAGAGGGATGACGATACCCTGATTTTCTTAAAGAGACTAGAGGCCTCCGGCGTCATCACAGCCTTGAAATGAGAATAACGGAGAGGATATCCCTATGGGAGAGGGCGATAGGATAAAGGTTGCCATTATCGGTGCAGGCCGGGAAGGATTAGAGACCTTAAGCCTTCTTAGAAAGGATAAGACGGTTTCTGTCTCAATACTCCTTGATCCTGATCAGGAGGCGCTCGGTTTCAGGCTTGAAGAGTATGGATACACCTATTCAAGCGACCTTAATCTAAGGCTCTCTCACCGTATCCGGGAGCTTCTCACCCTCCAGGATCTTAATTTAATCATCAATACTTTGCCGGACCGGCATCATAAAGACCTCTATGATCTTAACCTCTACCCTGCGGAGATCATCAATGGGGATTCCGCCAGGTTTTTATGGGGATTAAGACAGATCAATGAGATAGAAAAGAGAAGGTCCATGATCACCGGGCAGATAGAAAAGGTGGTTGAGGCCATAGAGTGCGGTCTTCAATATGTTCCGCAGGCCCATCCTGTCCATGAACAGAGCGCCCTTTTGTTAAGGACATCCTTTTTGGGGACCCATGCCGATGCGGCCCAGCTCACCCTCATCAAAGGGGACTGTCCGTATCAGGTGATTAAGGATATCAATCTGGATACGGCCCTCCGTATTAAAAATGTGGCTAAACGGCCTTATATCAAGGATGGGGATAATGCAGATAGGATCATCGGGGATGTCGTAGGGAATAAACGGGTCTGGGAGGGAGAGGGGGAGATCGCCGGAGGTTGGGGTGCGCTCAGGGTTGTCCCGGTTACTGAAGGGTCTGACGTCGTCGGCCTGTTGTGGTTATTTTATACGACCGCAGATCTGGATCTCATAAAAGATGATGGGGCATTTGTCTCTTCATTGATACCGGTATTGGGAAGGACCATCCGAAGGGTGGGAGAAGCCGAGGATTTAAAACTGGCCTCAGTGGAAGAGGCGCTGTCTCTGGAGCCTCTGCGGATCATCGGATCCGATAGACCCATAGGGTCAAGACTTCAGGAGGTCAATAGTTTTTTATATCATCTGCTTGAGGCAGAAGACTCCCATCTCTACATCAGAGAACCGGCGACAGGGGACCTTGTGCTGCAGGCAACAACGCATAACCTCCCATATCTGTTAGGGAGGATGCGCATCCGGAAGGGCCAGGGTGTCTTAGGTGAGATCATTGAGCGGAACAACCCCCTGATGCTGATGGAGACCCCTGTCGGGACCAATGGCCATGTACAAAGAATTGCAACGAGAGAGGACGCGGTTGCCCTCCTCTATCTTCCCCTTACAGTGACTGACAAGGGGGTTGGGGTCATCGCCATGGAATTTACCAATATTCACAATATAAATCCTAACGTCTATCACTCGCTCAGTTCAATAGGTCAGCATCTTGCCAATACGATCAGCAGTGACGCGGAGCGATACCGCATGTCCCAGAAGATCATCAAACTGTCTGTTGTGAACGAAGAGGGGATTGAGCTCCTGTCCACCTTCGATCTCCAGAAGATTTTAGCCTTGGCAACGGCATCTTCTGCCATGCTCCTCGATTCCGAGGTGTCGATTTTACGGCTGAATGAAGAGGGTAAACTCGTGATCAAATCTACCTATGGTCTTCATGAAGATAAAGTGGATCAGGCCCTGCTCAAACTGGATAATTCCATATCTGCCATGATCTCTCAGACAAAGAGCCCTGCGATGATTTATGATGTACCAGAGTATGTGGAGTCGGCAAAATCAGAGGTTGAATATCCGTACAAGACCGCAATAGCCGTCCCCATTCTTTTTAATAAGGAGCTGTTGGGCACCCTGTCTGTTTATAACAAGACGGCCATGGACGTATTCAGCAGCATCTTGTTTACAGAGGATGACCGCGAGATCCTGGAGCATTTTACCCAGTATGCTGCCCGGGGGGTCGTCAATGCAAGACGCTATAATGAAAAACAACTGCTGGTCACCATTGATGAGGTCACAGGGCTCCGGAATGAACGATACCTGCAGATGCGTTTCCCGGAGGAGATCAAGAGGGCCAAGCGTTTTAACCGGCATGTGTCCCTTATATTTTTTGAGATTAAACCCTTTGATGATGATGTCATCAGGGATGTGGCAAGACTCATACAGGAGACGTTCAGATACATTGATGTACTGGTCAGATTAAAAGGGGGGAAGTTCGCTGCCCTGTTGCCTGACACCGGAGACGGTGTGAAAGACGCCGTCAAAAGATTATCAGACAGCTTTAACCGGCTGCGGGAGAAGCGGCCGGACCTGACGCTCTACACGGGTTACAGCACTTATCCCGATGACAGTGAGGATATGCACGAACTGATTAAGAAGTCTTCAAGACTATATCGATATTAAGCAAGGAGGGACACTTCCCGTATTTCCATCCTTGAAATATGGGAAGTGTCCCTGTAGAGAGGGGGAGTATGAGCCTGGAAAAGATCAAGGTGTTGGAGGACCGGGTATCCGAGGTGCTGGAGTATATTAAGGTGCTCCAACGGGAGCGGATGGAACTTGAGAAGAAACTTATGGAGAAGGATGCGGCAGTGAAAGAGATTCAGCATCAGATGGGGGCTCAGAAACAGACAGAGGATGAGTGTAACCGGATGAAAGAGGAAAGGACAGAGGTCCGCTCAAGGGTCGAGAAGATACTGGATACCCTGAAGGGGATAGGCGGTGTAGAATAATAGACGCAGGAACAGGCAGGTAACGCCAATATGGGTGTCGAGGTAGAGATATTTGGTCAGAAGTACCTGATTAAGGGGGATGGGGATCCTGTCTATATCCGTCAGTTGGCCGAATTTGTAGACTCAAAGATGCGTGAAGTGCACGGAAAACTCCAACTCTCTACACCGGCTAAGGTTGCTGTGTTGGCGGCGCTGAATATTACCCATGAGCTCTTTAATGTCAGGAAGGAGATGGAAGAGCAGGAGTCTTTCATAGCAAACAAGACAGAAAAGTTATTGGAACTTATTTCTATTGAACTAAAAACGTAAATTTGTTATTATAGGATTGCCCTGCTTTGTGCGTGATGTAAGGGGAATTTTGACCCAACACCTAGTTAAGCGGGGGTCCTGTCCAGGGAGGCGGTGTGCAGGCCTTCCCGTCTGCTTTGCGGCAGACGGTCATGAGGGAAGCCTAAAGTCTCCATCAGGGCGCCCATTTGGTTTGACGAGGTTTAAATTCTCCTTAGACACGGCAAAAGTGGGGCAGAAAAGGGAAATGGGTTTTAAAGCAGGTATAGCGTAGGTACAGATAGAATAATGGTGATAATGGTTCTCTCGATTCTGGTCTTTGCTGCGGTATATATCGGGACTGCGGCAGGACGCAAAAATACCATATCTATGGACCATCTTGGAACCGGGGCTGGAAAAGTCCCCTTACGTCTTAATAAGACCTCCATTACTATCTATCCTAAACCTCTCTCCCATTTCTCTGTGTCTCTCTGAAAATCGGCTTGAATGTGCCGCGGCCACGCGTCACAGAGAGATTACAGGAGAATATGGATCTATTTGAAACAACCAGCAAAATTGCACCGTTAGCCTGGCGGATGAGGCCTAAGAGGATCGAAGACTTTGTCGGTCAGAGGCATGTCATGGCGCCGGGCAAGCTCCTCAGGCGGGTTATCGAATCTGATAAGGTCAGGTCCTTGATCATATTCGGCCCCCCCGGGAGCGGCAAGACGGCGATTGCCCATCTCATAGCAGATCTGACGAGGGCCCAATTTATAGAGATCAATGCCGTTACCGCCGGTATCGCCGAGATACGGAATGCCATTGAGAGGGCAAAGGAGTGGAATTCCGCAAGGGGAGAGCGGACCCTCCTGTTCATAGACGAGATCCACCGGTTTAATAAGGTTCAGCAGGATGCCCTCCTCCCTTATGTGGAGCAGGGGATTGTTACCTTGATTGGCGTATCCACCCAAAACCCCTTCTTTTCGATCATCCCCTCACTCTCATCCCGGTCCCTGATCATAGAATTTAAACCGTTGGATGATGAAGACCTCAGGATCCTCTTAGAGAAGGCGCTTCACGATAAAGAGGCAGGGGTGGGCGGTTATGAGGTTACGATCACAGAGGATGCCGCAGCGCATCTCATCCGCTCTGCCGAGGGGGATGCGAGGAGACTTCTAAACGCCCTGGAGGTCGGTATCCTGACCACGAAGCCGGGTGCAGATGGAAAGATATTGTATGACTTGAATGTCGCTGCGGAATCGGTTCAAAAAAAGTACATCCGGTACGAGGACGGGGACAGCCACTATGATACGATCTCTGCCTTTATTAAGAGTATGCGGGGCTCTGACCCGGATGCCGCGCTCTACTGGCTGGCCAAGATGGTCTATGCCGGAGAAGACCCGCTCTTTATTGCAAGGCGTATCGTGATCTGTGCCTCTGAGGATGTGGGGATGGCAGACCCCCGCGCCCTTTCAGTGGCCGTATCTGCCCTGCATGCTCTGGAGGCCATCGGGATGCCGGAGGGGCGCATCCCCCTTGCCCAGGCCGCTGTCTATATCGCGGCCGCGCCCAAGAGCAATGCCTGCTACAAGGGCATAGAGGCTGCCCTCAGCGATGTGGAGAGCGGCAAGATCTTCCCGGTGCCTGATTATCTGAAAGACAGTCATTACAAAGGGGCTGCCAGACTTGGGAGGGGGAAGGGGTATAAGTACCCCCATGACTTCGGGGGGTATGTGGAGCAGGAGTATGTGCCGGGGGGAGTCAGTTATTATAATCCCACGGTCAATGGATTTGAGGGGGAGCTCAGGAAAAGGCTTGAGGGGCGGAAGAAGGTGGAGCCACGTAAAGGATGATAGGCTCGTAATAAATTATGGACAGCAGATGGACTTTTTACGAAGCCAGATGAAAGAGGTGAAGGAGACATGGAACCCATCATTATAGGTCTTATAGGAATTGTAGGAATTGCAGTAGGAATTGCTGCCGGATTTATTCTCAAGAATGTTACCAGTGCAGACAAGGGCAAAGAGGCGCAGGAGAAGGCAGAGAGGATTATCAAGGATGCCGAGAGGGAGGTTGAGAACAAGAGAAAAGAGTCTGAGATTGAGGCCAAGGACAAGATATATCAGGCCAGGATGGATATTGAAAAGGAGTCGCAGGGGAAGCGCTCAGAGCTTATGAATCTGGAAAAGAGGCTCAGCCAGAAAGAGAATCATTTAGAGAGAAAGGGAGAGCAGTTGGAGCGCCGGGAGAGTGAACTGCACCGGCGGGACAAGGAGACAATCGTACGTGAGAAATTGGCTGCGGAGAAGATAGCGCAGTATGAACAGGCCATAAGGACGGCAAAAGAGCAGTTGGAGCGCACCTCAGGGATGTCTGCGGAAGAGGCCAAGAAACACCTCATGCAGGCGATGGAGGACGAGGCCAAGTTTGAGGCGGCCAAGGAGATCAAACGCATCGAGGATGAGGCAAAAAGTACTGCAGAGAAAAAGGCAAAGGAGGTTATCACATTAGCCATACAGAGGTATGCCAATGAGCATGTGGCAGATGTGACCGTTTCTGTAGTCAATCTCCCCAACGAGGAGATGAAGGGGAGGATTATCGGGAGGGAAGGGCGTAATATCCGGGCGCTGGAGAGTGCGACCGGGGTCGATTTTATTGTGGATGACACCCCGGAGGCGGTGATCATCTCAGGGTTTGACCCTGTACGCCGCGAGGTGGCACGCCAGATATTGGAGAAGCTGATCGCGGACGGGAGGATACACCCGGGGCGGATTGAAGATCTGGCAGAGAAGGTGAAAAAGGATGTTGAGAAGAATATGCGCGAAGAGGCGGAGAAGGCGCTCTTTGATCTTGGGATCCATAATGTTCATCCGGAGATCGTCAAGCTGTTAGGCCGCCTGAAGTACCGGACAAGCTATGGTCAGAATAATCTGATGCATGCGAAGGAGGTGGCCTTTATCTGCGGGATTATGGCCTCAGAGCTTGGGCTTGATGTGGCGCTGTGCAAGCGGGCCGCATTGCTTCATGATATCGGCAAGGCGCTGACCCACGAGCATGAAGGGCCTCACACTGTTCTGGGGATGGATGTTGCAAAGAAGTATGGAGAACACCCCGCCGTAATCAATGCGATAGGGTCCCACCACGGGGATATTGAGCCGAACTGCGTTGAGAGCGTGCTGGTGGCGGCGGCAGATGCCCTTTCAGGGGCAAGGCCAGGGGCCAGGCGGGAGACCTTTGAGTCGTATATCAAGCGGCTTGAGAATCTGGAAAAGGTTGCCTCTACCTTTAAAGGGGTGGAGAAGGCCTACGCCATATCTGCCGGCAGGGAGATCCGCGTCATTGTCAAGCAGGAGGATGTCTCGGATGCCGAGGCATCGCAGATCGCCCGCGAAATGGCCAAAAAGATCCATGATGAACTGACCTACCCAGGCCAGATCAAGGTTACTGTGATCCGGGAGAGCAGGTACGTGGAGCTGGCGAAGTGACCCGAAGGGTCATCCTGAGCGAAGCGAGGGATCTGAAAAACCGGAAGGCGTAAGGGGGGACAGATTTCAAATCTGTCCCCTTCTTGGGCTAAGGTTAAATAAGAAATAAGAGAGGGGAACAAATCCGTGAGGGTCCTTTTCATTGGTGACATCATCGGCGACGTGGGTCGTAAACTCATCTCCAAACATCTTGATTCGCTGATAGACGAATACCGGATAAACCTTGTCATTGCCAATGGCGAAAATGCTGCAGGGGGATTCGGTATCACCCCGAAGATCGCGGACGACCTGCTTTCGCTGGGGATTAACGTCATCACCTCCGGCAATCATATCTGGGATAAAAAAGAGGTCGTTCCCTATATCGAAAAAGAACGGAGGCTCCTGAGGCCTGCAAACTATCCTGACGGGGTGCCGGGGTCCGGAGATATTACCGTATACACGAATTCCAGGGACAGGGTCGCGGTGGTGAATCTCGCCGGGAGGGTCTTTATGGGCAACTTTGACTGCCCGTTTCGCTGGTTCCGGCGTGAGCTTCCCCGGCTGAAGGCTTCTGCAGATGCCATCATCGTGGACTTCCACGCCGAGGCCACCTCAGAGAAGCTGGCCTTTGGATGGTTTGCCGATGGGGATGCGGCCGCTGTCATCGGGACCCATACCCACGTGCAGACGGCGGATGAGCAGATCCTGCCCAAGGGCACGGCCTACATTACCGATGCCGGGATGACCGGACCTGCCAACTCCGTCATCGGTATTGAAAAAGAGATGATCATTGATAAATATCTGACCCTTATGCCTAAGCGTTTTGAGGTAGCGAAGGGGCATCCGGTCATCTCTGGCGTTGTCATTGATATTGATAAAAAAGATGGAAAGGCTGTCTCTATAGAAAGGCTCCATATTAAAGATGGACATGGACAGTGAGACCGGCACCCCCAGGCGGCACATCCTCACCGTTTCTGAAATCACCGCCTTAATCAAGACGACCCTCGAAGGATCGTTTCCGGATATATGGATAGAAGGGGAGATCTGTAATTTCCGCGTCCCCTCCTCCGGACACCTCTACTTTACCCTGAAAGATAACTCTTCCCAGATCAGGGCTGTCCTGTTCCGTTCAGCGGGACGCGCCCTCCGGTTTGTCCCAAAGGATGGCCTTCATGTCCTCTGCCGCGGGAGGGTTACTGTCTATGAGTACCGGGGTGAATACCAGATCGTTATAGATTATATGGAGCCCAAGGGGCTTGGTGCGCTTCTGATGGCCTTTGAGCAATTAAAGGAGCGGCTTGCCAAAGAGGGGCTTTTTGATGAGGCAAGAAAGAGGCCGATACCTGTTTTCCCAGGAAAGATCGGAATTGTGACCTCCCCTACCGGGGCCGCGATCCAGGACATCCTAAAGGTGATTGACCGGCGTTTTGCCAATGTAGAGATTGTGATTGCCCCGGCGGCGGTTCAGGGGGAGAGGGCTGCGCCGGAGATTGTTGAGGCGATCACAGAGTTGAATTATAGGGATGACATCGATGTCATCATCGTAACGCGGGGCGGGGGCGGGATAGAAGACCTCTGGCCCTTTAATGAAGAGAGTGTCGCCCGTGCCATCTATCAATCCCGGATCCCCGTCATATCGGCAGTGGGTCATGAGATTGATTATACGATAGCTGACTTTGTCGCAGACCTGCGGGCCCCCACCCCGTCAGCCGCCGCAGAGATGGTGGTGAGGAATAAAGAGGATATCCAGGGGTACATCGGGACACTCTATTCAAGGCTGGTTTATGCCAAGAAGACCTTTCTCGACAGGAGGAGGGACCGGCTTTATGCCCTCAGTCATAGGGTCCTGAGTCCGGAGAGGGAGATCCACCGGTATATCCAGAGACTGGATGACATCGAGGGGAGGCTGGTCCTCGGCATAGAGAGGATTCTAAAAGACAGGCGCCGGCGCACCGACAGCCTGTTAAAGGATGTCGGGTCCTTTAGCCCGCGGCACACCATCCTGTTATATTGGCAGAGATTAGAAGCCTGTACCGGTTCTCTTTGGAAAAATACCGGCCACCTGATTGCTCTGAAAAAGAAGGCGCTCCACGGGGCGATGGCAAGACTCGACAGCCTGAGCCCGCTGGCCATCCTGTCCAGGGGCTACAGCATCACCTGCAAGCTGCCAGGCCGCTCCGTCGTCAAGACCGCCGCCGAGGTCCAACAGGGAGATAAGGTGGATGTCAGGCTCCATGAGGGGAATATCGTCTGCGTGGTAGAGGGGACGTCTTCGAACTAAGTGTAACGTAAACGGAAATGATTTGAAAACCGGATTAGCTTTTTGATAAGATTAAATTATGTCTGATGCAGGCATTACCAGAAAAGGACCGTTTTCACTCAGAAGATTATTAATAGGGGCACGTCTGCATACTGCCGAAATGCCGCATCAGACTATTGGCAAGGCCGTCGGTCTGGCCATCTTCGCCTCCGATGCACTTTCCTCTACCGCTTATGCCACCGAAGAAATTCTGCTTATACTTATACTTGCAGGCACGGCGGCACTTAATTTATCCCTGCCAATCGCCATTGCCATTATAATATTGCTTGCGATTGTCACCATTTCATACAATCAAACCATTCATGCCTATCCCAATGGTGGAGGCGCATACATTGTGGCACGGGACAACCTGGGTGAAGTCCCTGCCCAGATAGCGGGAGCGGCCCTCCTTGTTGATTACATTCTCACTGTAGCCGTATCCATATCATCAGGCGTTGCCCAGATTGCATCTGCTTTTCCAGCGCTACATCCATGGCGTGTATCCATCGCATTGTGCATCATAGGTTTAATGACCCTTGTTAACCTGCGTGGCGTTAAAGAGTCAGGACGAGTCTTTTCCCTGCCTACTTATTTCTTTCTCGCTATGACGCTATTTACCATTATCATTGGCTTTTACCACTACTTCACAGGGACGCTGGGAATGGTTACGGGTATAGAGCCCTTGCATGGAGGTGCCATCCAGGCCCTGACCCTCTTTTTAGTTTTGCGTGCGTTCTCAAGCGGCTGTGCCGCCCTCACAGGAGTGGAGGCCATAAGTAACGGCGTTACTGTCTTCAAAGAGCCCCGGAGCCGCAATGCAGGTATCACTATGATATGGATGAGCACACTCCTGTCGGCAATCTTCTTTGGTATTACCTTCCTGGCCCTGCACACAGGTGCGATCCCCTCACATACGGAGACAGTGTTTTCACAGATAGGGCGTGTTATTTATAGTGCAGGAAGTCCGCTTTATCTGGCCCTCATCGGCTCGACAACTTTGATCCTCATCATGGCAGCCAACACCTCCTATGCCGGCTTCCCGCAGCTTGGTGCGATGCAGGCATCTGATGGTTTTCTGCCAAAACAGTTGACCTATAAAGGCGGCCGGCTGGTATTTACCTATGGTATTTTCACCTTAGCTGTGATGGCCTCACTGCTCATTATTGTATTCCGTGCTGAAACAACCGCCCTTATTCCCCTGTACGCGATTGGCGTCTTTCTCTCATTTACCCTGTCACAGATTGGCATGGCAGTACGCTGGTTGAAATGCGGCAGGCTGGAGCCAGGTGAAGAATCAAGGCGAATGGGTTCGACCCTGCAGTATAACCCCAGGTGGAAGACCAAGCTGATCATCAACTCCTTCGGGGCCTTTTCCACCTTTATCGTGATGATCGTTTTTGCGGTCACCAAATTTGTACACGGCGCATGGATTGTTATTTTCCTCATCCCGATACTGGTATACATCTTTTCCCGTATCCATAATCACTACAAAGAGTTAGAGGCTGCACTATCACTCGAAACATTCAGAAAGCCGCCCTATGTCAAGCGTCACCGGGTCATCGTACCCATTAGCAGCGTACATAAAGGCACGATGAAGGCTTTACATTATGCACGAACCCTGTCCAATGACATTACTGCCGTACATGTATTAATTGATCCCGCTGAAACCGGCAGAATAAAAGCCACGTGGGATTACTGGGGAGATGGGGTACGGTTGGAATTGATTGAATCACCCTACCGGCTATTATTGGAGCCGCTTCTTGATTATATTAAAAGGATCGCCAGCCAACGGCAGCCTAACGAGGTCATCACTATCGTAGTACCGGAATTTGTGCCGGTTAAAAAGTGGCATAGTCTTCTGCATATGCAGACTGCTTTTTTCCTGCAAATCGGCCTGCTGGGATTACGGGATATCATTATCACAGAAGTACCATACCACGTAAACAAAGAGGTAGCGAGAGGATAATCTTATTATGACAGACATGGACAAAAAACATATCATTATAGCCGGTTGTGGCCGTGTCGGCAGGGAACTGGCAAGATCAATCTTCAAAAAGGGATATACTGTAACTGTAGTTGATCCCGATCCCCGCGCCTTTGACCGGTTAGGGTATGACTTTGAGGGGCGCACTGTGCAGGGAGATATCTTTGATCAGGATGTGCTCAAGCGCACCGGCGTCAAAGATGCTTATGCCTTTGCAGCAGTTACAAACTCGGACAGTGTGAATATTGTTACCACAAGGATTGCACGTGACATTTATCATGTACCACATGTCATTGCACGTATCTATAACCCGAGATGCATGCCTATTTATGAAAAGCTGGGTTTGCAAACCGTATCCTCGTCATCCTGGGGTGCACAGCGCATCGAACAGCTCATTCTTCATCCTGGTCTTCACAGTGTATACTCTGCAGGGAACGGGGAAGTGCAAATCTATGAAATTATTATAAGCGCCGAGTGGCATGGCCATAAGCTATCTGAACTTGTTCCACCAAAGGAGGCTATTACTGTAGCCATAGCCCGTGGTGGACGTGCCTCTCTGCCTGCGCCTGACACCATTTTACAGGTTCAGGATGTTCTTCAGATTAGTGCAACTGATGAAGGCGCTGCTCTGTTGCAGCAGCGTCTGCATATTAGAGAGGAGGTATAAATAGCCATGCTTGTCCTTGTTATTGGTGGTGGCCGTACCGGGTCGCATCTGACATCACTTCTACTCAGTCAGGGGCACAAGGTCCGTGTGATTGAACACAGGCCTGATGCACTTGCCAGTATCCACTGTGAATTGCCAAGTGAGGTAGTATTTGAAGGGGAAGGATCAGACCCTCAAGTCCTCGAAGCAGCAGGAATACAGCAGGCGCAGGTGTTGGCCGCTGTCACATCAGACGATGCGGAAAATCTTGTCATCTGTGCCCTGGCACGGCAGGTGTACGGAGTGAGGCGGATCATTGCACGCATCAACAACCCCATGCACGCCTGGCTGTTTACCCGTGAAATGGGAGTGGACGTGGCCCTTAACCAGGCTGACCTTATGGCCAGGATGATCGAAGAGGAGATGTCCCTTGGCGATATGATGACCCTGCTCAAGTTACACAGAGGTAAGTTTTCGCTGGTGGAAGAAAAAATCTACCATGGCGCTAAAGCGGCAGGAATCGCTATCAAGGATTTAAAACTACCGCCAAACTGTACCCTCTCCGGTATACTGCGGCGTGGTGAGATGATCTTACCCCGTGGTGATACGGTGCTGCAGGCAGAAGATGAAGTGCTGGCGCTGGTGGATGATGCTGCTGCCGAAGAGCTGGCACGCCTGCTGGGAAGACCTGCTGATTTCAGGCATCAAGCGGGTTAATTTACAGGGCACATGGCTGAAAACATTATAAGGGGAAAAAACCTTGCTGGAGTCGCTTCTGACATTGCAGAGGGGTTTGTATATCTGAATCCCCTTATCCTCAAAGACTTCCCTGCTGATGTTTACAAGGAATTACATAATCAGATGCGTAAGCTGCAGACTGCAATTCGCACTAAAAAATTCCCGTCTCATGACCAGACGGCAATCCGTAACAGAAATATGCGTCTTCAAAGACTGCATCAGGCAATAGTTGTGTTACAAAACTCCGCTCGTGTAAAGAAGATAATCCTTTAATCGTATTGACAATAAAGTTTGATATGTGTAAGTTAAAAACTCAGGGGTCAAGGGGTCAAGGATTCGAGTGGTCAAGTGAAATATCAATATATCATTGACCTGAACCCTGTTCACAGGAAAATTGCATGAGAAAAAGATACACAGTATTTAGTCTCTTGATTGGTTTTTCGATATTATCAATCCTCACACTTAATAGTTGTGCAAAAAAAGAGACGACAATCAGGATAGGAGTTGTGGGTCCCATGACCGGAGACCAGAGCAAGATGGGGTTAGACGTTAAAAACGGGACGGAACTGGCAGTAAAAGAATGGAATCAAAAAGGCGGTGTGCTTGGCAAAAAGATAGAACTGCTGGTTGAAGATGACCAGCATGATCCTAAACAGGCGGTGGCGGTTGCGAACAAGCTTGTAAATGCAGGTGCAGCAGGCATCATAGGTCATTTTAACAGCAGCGCATCAATCCCAGCATCCGCAGTATATAACAAGTCAAAAGTCCCCATGATAACACCTGCATCAACTAACCCCCAGCTCACTGAGCAGGGTTTTGAGTATGTATTTCGCGTCTGCGGCAGGGATGACCAGCAGGGACTTGTGGCAGCTATATTTGTTTCAGATGTCCTTAAACTTAAGAAGGTTGCAGTAATACATGACAAGACCACATATGGTCAGGGCCTCGCAGATGAGTTCAAAAAGGCGCTCGGCGATAAAGTTGCGGTCGTATATTACAGCGGTGTCATCCAGGGTGATAAGGACTTCAGGTCTGTTCTGACCGCAATAAAGGGAAAGAAGCCGGAGTTACTCTATTTCGGCGGGATATATCCGGAAGGGGGTCTTCTGATAAAACAGGCAAGGGAGCTTGGCATCAATATCCCTTTCATGAGCGGAGACGGCGTAATAGACCGGAAATTCATTGAGATTGCCGGACCGGCCTCTGAAGGAAGTTATCTTACATTCAGTCCTGATCCTGCCAATATTCCCAGTGCAAAGGGCTTCCTGAATTCATACAAGTCAAGCTATGGTGAAGCAGGCCCCTATTCTATCTATGCCTATGATGCCGCAAATATAATGCTGCAGGCAATTGCAGACACTCAAAGCGCTGACGGTGAAAAGATAAGTAAGACAATTCACAACATGAAACATTCAGGGGCTCTCGGCGCGCTGCAGTGGGATGTAAAGGGTGATGTCCTGAGATCTCCTTATATTGTGTGGGTGACAAAGAATGGTAAATTTGAAGAGTATTGGAAACCGTCGGAGGCTTCGCAGTAACTAATGCTCCTGCAACAACTAATCAACGGCATCACCCTCGGCGCCGTCTACGCACTGATTGCCCTCGGCTACACAATGGTATATGGGATACTTGAGCTTATAAACTTTGCACACGGAGAGATATACATGCTTGGGGCCTACGTGGCAATAGTAACCCTGTCATTTCTCACCTTTTCAGGACTGACGGCAAAAAGCCTTCTTCTTTCCCTGTTAATAGCCGGCATAGTATCAATGATATATTGCGGTGCATATGGTCTTACTCTGGAAAAGGTTGCCTATCGTCCACTGAGACACGCCCCGAGACTATCACCGTTAATTTCCGCTATAGGCATGTCAATCTTCCTTCAGAATTATGTGATGCTGACCCAGGGCTCTGCAGACAAGATATTTCCTCATATCTTCCCGGCAGACAGCATAACAATGGGAAATGCCACTCTGACATATCTCCAGGGTTTCATCATTGTGACCTCAGTAATACTAATGCTGGCCCTGCAGGCTTTTACAAAAAAGACACGACTCGGAAAGGCAATGCGTGCAACAGCACAGGATAAGAAGATGGCATCTCTCGTGGGAATAGACATAAATACTGTAATCGTTGTCACTTTTATAACAGGCTCGGTACTGGCTGCAGCAGCAGGCATCATGGTTGCCATGTACTACGGACTCATAAACTTTTACATGGGCTACGTGGCCGGCATCAAGGCATTTACAGCAGCCGTCCTCGGCGGAATCGGAAACATACAGGGAGCTGTAATGGGAGGTTTTCTGCTCGGCATATTAGAGAGCCTTGGGGCGGCTTACATATCGAGCGAATATAAGGATGCCTTTGCATTTATAGTCCTTATCCTCATACTTATTTTGAAACCCACAGGATTGTTGGGAGAACGTGTTCCGGAGAAGGTGTAGGAAGGATGAAAATAATCCCCCTTACTCCCCCTTTAGAAAAGGGGGAAATCAGATTCCCCCCTTTAGAAAAGGGGGGAAGGGGGGGATTTGAAAGGTTATTTTCGAATGAATAATTATAAGAGGGTCATGATCATACCAACATGGTCAGCTTTTCTGCTGCTGCCGTTCATGGGAATAATAAAGGCGATAATCGGCGGAGGCATTATACTTGCCGGCTTTATCCTGTTCTCTGCGATGAACAACTTCATGAAATCTGAACGCGGCAGAAAGACCTCAGCAGGCATTCAGAACAGGATAAACAATCTCCATTCTTTTATAGAAGGACCACAAATAAAAAAGAGACTTCTGTCACTTCTTCTTTTACTACTGATTGTAATTCCCCTGCTCATGAATAACTACTATATAGACGTACTTACGATTACCGGCATATATGTTGTACTTGCACTTGGTCTTAATATAGTCGTCGGGCTTGCCGGACTTCTGGACCTTGGCTATATTGCATTTTATGCTGTCGGCGCATACTCATATGGCATCCTCAATACAGAATTCGGTATTGCATTCTGGCCGGCCTTAATAATTGGCGCACTGTTATCAGCTTTGTGCGGAATGATGTTAGGGATAATCACACTCCGTCTCAGGGGAGATTATCTTGCTATAGTGACACTTGGATTTCTTATGATTGTTCACCTGATACTCAACAACTGGGATGATCTGACGCATGGCCCAAATGGGATACTGGGCATTGATCCGCCGGCGCTCGGAGGCTTTACATTATCCGCCCCCCTGCACTTTTATTACTTAATCCTTGTACTCGCCGGTCTGGCCGTCTTTGTAATAAACCGCATCAATAATTCCGGGATAGGGCGTGCATGGATAGCTATGAGAGAAGATGAGATAGCCGCATCAGCAATGGGGATAAATGTAACAAACATGAAGATCCTTGCCTTTGCACTCGGCGCATCCTGGGCAGGCCTGGCAGGTGTCTTCTTTGCCGGCAGATATGCATTCATCTCTCCTGAGAGTTTCACCTTTTTTGAGACCGTACTCGTACTTTCAATGGTTGTTCTTGGTGGCATGGGAAGTATTACCGGTGTTATAATAGGTGTTGCATTGCTCATTATATTGCCTGAGGTATTCAGGGGATTTCAGGATTACCGTATGCTCGCATTTGGAGGCGCCATGGCGCTGATGATGATCTTCAGGCCGCAGGGTTTAATAGGTAATCCCAGAAGGAAGATAGAGCTGATGCCGAATGAAGAGAGGATATGATATATTCATAGGCTGTCATTCCTGCGGAAGCAGGAATCCAGACTGTTGCAGAGGTCTGGATTCCCACTTCCGTGGGAATGACAGGATACATTTTACAGGAGAACTATGGACTGCAGAACAAAAATAGTTGCGACGCTCGGACCGGCAAGTAATACACCGGAGATAATAGAACAACTCATCAACGCAGGCATAGACATTGCGCGTCTTAATTTTTCTCATGGGACAACAGACGATCACCGCAGACTTATTCACAATGTGCGCGCCGCTTCTCATCAGACAGGAAAAGACGTCGGTATACTCTTAGACTTACAAGGACCCAAGATACGTATAGGAAAACTGGAAAAAGAAGTTATAAATCTGGAGGAAGGAACTCCATTCGTCATTACGACAAGAGATATCGCAGGAAATGACAGGGAGGTATCCACAAATTATACACCTCTCCCTCAGGAAATCACCGAAGGCGCCCACATCCTGCTGGATGACGGACTCCTGGAACTTGAGGTCTTAAAGACAACTGCAACAGACATTAACTGCATGGTAATACGCGGCGGTCAGTTAACAGAAAAAAAGGGGATCAACGTCCCGGGAGCACGGCTTTCTGTGCCGAGTCTGACAGACAAAGACAGGGAAGACCTCTTAACAGGGATAAGAGAGGGAGTTGATTATGTCGCTATCTCATTTATCAGGACTGCTGATGATGTCACATCAGTTAAAAATATTGTAAAAAGAGAAGGCGCTTCAATACCTGTAATTGCTAAGATTGAAAAACCTGAGGCAGTGGACAACCTGGATGAGATATTAAAGGTCGCAGACGGGATTATGGTAGCGAGAGGAGACCTGGGGGTCGAACTCCCTCCTGAAGAAGTTCCTATCATACAGAAAGAGATTATAAGGCGATGCAATGAGGAAGGGGTTCCGGTAATAACTGCAACACAGATGCTTGAGTCCATGATACATCACCCGAGACC
>JACRHF010000006.1 GCA_016217665.1 Nitrospirota bacterium
GCCGAGAGGGTTGCCAGGCAATTAGGTTTCAGCAGTGAGGAGACAAGCCTCCTTGTCTTCCTGGTCCGGGCCCACCTGAACATGTCACTGATCGCCTTCAGGAGGGATTTATCAGAGGATAAGGTGATCCTCCTCTTCGCAAGAGAGGTGGCAAGGCCGGAGCTCTTGAAAAAACTGTTTGTGCTGACCTATGCAGATATCAGGGCCGTAGGACCTGATACGTGGAATGAATGGAAGGAGAATCTCCTGACAGATCTCTATTACAAGACCATGGAAGAGCTCTCCGGGACGAGGGCGATCTATTCTGAAGAGGATATCATCTCAAGGATCAAGAAGGATATCGGAGAAAAGCTCTGCCTGATCTATCCCCCTGAATGGTTAGACGAACAGCTCCATTCTATGGAGCCGCGCTATCTCCTGATTACACCCCCGGAGAAGATCATGAATCATCTCCATATGGTCAATAAACTCAAAGAGGACAAAAAAGAGCAGGTTCTCGTAGATGTCTCGACAGAAAAGGGGGTTATTGAATTCACGGTTTATACTTACGATAATATCATTCCAGGGCTGTTCTCAAAGATTGCAGGGGTGCTGGCCGCTGCCGGTTATAATATCCTGGGGGCCCAGGTCTGTACCACCCAAAAGGGGATTGTCGTGGATACCTTCCAGGCACACGACCCGTATCCTGAGGGGGTTTCCTCCCTGCTGCGTCAGGCCACGGTGAGGAAACACATCTGCGAGGCGCTCACGGGAGAGGCTACTGTAGAACATCTCTTTGAGAAATATGCCAATAAGCGACCCAGGAAAAAGGCCATTCCCATCACAGCCCCTACCCAGATAGAGATCGACAACGAGTCCTCTGATGAATTTACCATCATGGACATCTTTGCGGCAGACAAACAGGGCCTCCTCTATGTCATTACGAAAACGATTCATGCCCTGGGCCTGTCTGTCTACTCATCGAAGATCGCAACTCATGTCGACCAGATCGTGGATGTCTTTTATATAAAAGAGCTCGCTGGAAACAAGGTGACCACCCCTGAGCGGATTGCCGAGATCAAGCAGCGGCTGCTGGATGCCATTGAAGAGTATTGGAAGGCGGGGTGAGTCAGGAGATGCGGAACAGGAGGCATCGGAAGGTGTTTTAACAATATAGGCAAGGAATTAAGTGTGGTGTCCCCGGAATGTCCTTTCCGGCGCTTGCCTGGGTGGCAGACTCTGTGTCCATTTGTCGGCGTGCAATATCCGATTTGACAATCAGGCCCGGGGCGTTGCTGTCCTGGATCATTACTTGCTGACCCGCGCGCAGGCCTCGATATGACCTCGCCGCTGAAGAAGGTGGCCGAAAGCTTGTGGGCCTCATCGCAGATGACAAGGTCCCACCGTCCGTCAGGAGACTGAAGCTTTTGCTGGACATTCTCGTCCCGTGAGAGTTTGTCGAGTCGAGCGATAACCAGATGGTTTTCCAGAAACCAATTTCCGGTACGCGCTGCCTCGAGTTTGTCGTTTGTGAGGATCTCGAAGGGGAGCTGAAAACGGCAGTAGAGTTCGTCCTGCCACTGCTCAGCCAGACTTCCTGGACAGACAACGAGACAGCGCTGCAAATCTCCCCGAACAATCAACTCTTTGATCAGTAAACCTGCCATGATCGTCTTGCCGGCGCCTGGTTCATCAGCCAGCAGGAAACGGAGCGGCTGCCTGGGGAGCATGGCCTCATAGACCGCGGTAATTTGATGGGGAAACGGTTCGACAAGGGAGGTGTGGACTGCAAGAATGGGATCGAAAAGGTGTGCAAGCCGTATTCGGTGCGCCTCAGAGACAAGGCGGAAGAGGCTGCCATCCCCATCAAAACTCCAGGGTCGTGAGAAATCATTGTTATCATCGTGGATGGAGGGGTCCTGGGGGTTGATGAAGGTGAGAGGGGTAAAGGACCCCCTCCGTTTCCAACCGCTTTGGCGAGCAAAGAGTGACGTTCAGGACTGTTTTCCCATTTATTTCTGGTGAACCGTCATGCCCCTTCGGGGCACAAAGGAGCATGAAAATCCAGTATGTCGCTTACATAATCAAAATCCTGTTCCTTGGGCGTACAAAATAATTATTGTTATCACTAATCATAATTAGTATAATTCAATAACTTTACTAATCATGACATGGCATATGGAACGGGCCCTAATAACACAGAATAGACATTGGGATAATAAGCCTTATGAAAACCTGTTCAATCGGAATCTGGTTAATTCTATTTTAACCAAGATCAAATTGAAAGAGATACAGGTTTTATTGGGTGTAAGAAGGAGCGGCAAGTCAACTATCTTTAAGCTGCTCATAAACCATCTTTCCAAAAAGGCCGTACCGCAATCTATCCTCTATGTCAATCTGGATGACCCGCTATTTTCTGAGGTATGGAAGGACGCAAAGGAACTTTACAGGGTCATTGAGACCTCTGAAAAGATCACGAAGAAAAAAGTCAGGTACCTGTTTCTTGATGAAGTGCAAAATGTCAGGGGATGGGAAAAGTTCGTCAAGAGCGTGTACGATGCCGAACTTTTTGAGAAGATATTTATTACAGGCTCAAATTCATCCCTGTTAAATGGGGGCTATGCCAGGCTATTGTCGGGCAGATATATTACAGATTATGTCTATCCCCTGTCATTTCATGAAATCCTGAAAACGAAAAACATCGTTACCTATAAGGATCTGGTGAGCAACAAACCTTGGGTGTTAAGTCTGCTGGATGAAATCTTATCCTTTGGTTCCTTTCCCGAGATCTATAAAATGGAGGATCCGGATTTAAAAAGGGAGGTGATCCTGAGCTATTATGATACGATCATTCTTAAAGACTGCGTTGCAATCCATGGAATCCGCGACATCAAGACTTTCAAGGAACTCTCTTTGTATCTTATTTCAAATATTGCATCTCTTTACTCTTATAATAGTCTTGCACGGGCAGTGAAGAGCAATGAGAACACCGTCAGAGAATTTGTAAACATCCTTGAAGACAGCTTTCTGATCAGCGAGACAAGGCACTATTCTTATTCCCTCAAGACCCAGTCAAGGACTAAAAAGAAGGTCTATTGTATAGACAACAGTTTTATAAGTAATGTTTCATTCAGATTTTCTGACAACAGGGGGAAACTTCTGGAGAATATGGTTTATGCAGAATTGGCAAAAAATGGTTACAGAGAGATATTTTACTTTCTTGATCAGAAGGAATGCGACTTTATCTTTAAGAAGGAGAAAGATCTCATAGCTCTTCAGGTAGCCTATGGAATCGATGCGTCAAATATTGACAGGGAAGTTCAGGGGATTCTTGCGGCCATGAATAAATTAAATATTAAGAAAGGATTTATTATAACATATGATACGGAGCAGAAGTTAGGCGAAAATATATTAATGGTTCCATTCTGGAAGCTTTACGAAGAGGTTTTAGTATAAAGACATAAAAACAGACCGATGTTTTAAGGAGGTTTCAGGGCATGATTTACTTCCTTGCACTGTTTATGGGTCTCTCTCTTTTCTGGACGCCGGCCTCATTGGCCGGGTATAAGGATGTTGACACTAAGATCGCCGAACAGGAGATCTACAGTCACATCGTGAAAGAAGAGGCCCGGTTTACCTTCCGTCTGCAAAAGGGGGGATTTGAGAAAGGGATCGCACAGGGGATGTGGGATGCGGATGGCCATTTAACAGACCGCGCCACTGCCTCGAAACTAAAGTCCTTAAAACGCGCCGGAACCAAAGACTTTTTGATCTCATCGCAGAATGCGGATATACGGTTTAAGATTACAGAGATTAAGGAGATGAATCTGGGTGTGAAGTTTAAGCAGGTACAGTTTATGTGGCAGTATCAGTCAGAAGTGCCGTCTCTCTGGAAACGGTTCATCGTTAGCGGCGGCCAGGGATTTGCGGCTTTTGTTCCGGACAATGATGGGTGGCGTTATGACGGTATGGAACTAAGATACTCGGAAGAACCGTTCCCCCTCACCAGGGCGGAAATTGACGAAGAGCAGAAAGAGATGCAGCAGATAGAGCTGGCAAGGGCTAAAGAGGAAGAGACAAAGCGCAGGTTACAGACAGAGCGCCAGAAAAGGATAGAAGAGTCGAAGAAGGCGGGCAAAAACTACGGGACATTTAATCTGGCAACCCGCGGGGGACAGGAAGGGTGTATCGTCTCAGATGCAGGGGTAACCTGCCAGAAGGATGGGGATAGTGGGAAGCAATCCTATTCCATCCTGTTTGTGGATGTAAAGGATATCCGGAAGACCTCTTATCCGGGACCGGCCTCAAAACAATATTACGCGATAGAACTCACCCTGCGTGAAATAAAAAAGGCGCCTGCGGCAGGGATTGGCCAACAGGACTCTATGATCAGCTCCTGGAAAAATATCACTCAATGGATTTCTGAAAACAAGAATGAGATTGACAAGTTTTTTGATGTCCTGACTCAGGCCCACAGGGAGTGGCGAAAAAGGTTCAGCGATATTGCTGAATGAAACAGTCCAGATAACAACATGACCCGTTTATTTGCAGTGGTTGAAAGGGATCTGCGCCGGTTTTTAAGGAATCCGGTCGTGGTACTCTCCAGTGTGCTGATGCCCCTCCTGTATCTTTTAATCCTGGGAAACTCCTTTCAGGGGGAGTTAAAAAATCTCTCCTTAGTCATCGTAAACTTAGACAATGGACCCTATGCCTCCCGTACGGTGGAACTTCTCCATGCCATTGAAGAGGGCGCGGGTACCATCCGCATATTTAAGGAGACCGATCAGGGCAAGGCCTTAGCAGGGGTAAAGGAGGGGAGATATAAGGGGGCCCTGATACTCCCGCAGGATTTCAGCCGGAAGATGACACGGGGACAAGGGGGAGATATGGGTCTTTTCCTCGACAATACAGAGATCATTTCTGCCAGGACATTGAGGGCCATCATCATCTCTGCCATGGCCAGTATAGAATCTGAGTTTATTCCTGTCAGGGAAAGGAACGACCGGGTCATTGTCAGGGATATCGAGCTGTATAAAAGGGTGGATTATGATCAGACACTGATCCCCGGTGTCATCATCATGGCCATCTTTCTCGGTGCCATGACTACAGGGGCGTTCAACACGGTCATGGATAAATTCCTGGGGATTGATGAAAGCTACCTCCTGACCCCTCTTTCCAAGACGGATATTGTCTTAGGGCTTGTCCTCAGCGGTGTTATCATCACCACCATTATTGCACTCCTGGTCCTGTTTCTGGCCACCCTCATCTCCGGGATTTATATCTGGAACATCCTTTCTCTTTATGCCCTGCTCTCTGCTGTCCTGATTATCATCCTGTCCACACTGGGACTGATCGGGATGATGTTTGTGATCCTGGGACGGGCGAACCATCCGAGGATCGTCGGGGTGTTAGGCGGCTTTTTAAATGTCATCTTCTTCTTTCCAAGCGGCGCTATTTACCCTGTTGAAAGTTTCCCGGGCTGGCTGAAGACCTTTGCGAAGGTAAACCCCGAGAGATACTCTGTCCATGCCCTCCGAACGATCCTTTTTAAAGGAGAGGGTCTCAGGGGCATCGAGGGGGATATCCTCTTTTTAGCCATCTTTGCCGGCGTGACACTCTCTATTGCCACCTTTTCTTATAGACGGGAGTTATAGGAGATGCGTTTTTCAAAATCTTTGCCTCTCCTCTTGCTGATCATCATGCTCGCCCATGCCTGTACCCCATCGGTTCATATCTATAAGAGATCGCAGGTGCTCATGGGGACTGTCGTGGAGATTACGGTCGTGGCACGGAATGAAGAAAGGGCGGAAGAGGCCATGACTGCCGCATTTAAAGAGATCCGGCGGCTTGAAGAAATCATGAGCACTTACATCCCTTCCTCCGATATATCCAGGGTCAATGCCGCTGCAGGGCTTTCTCCGGTAAAGGTACACAAAGACCTGATCCTTGTTGTCAAAAAGGCGCTCGAATTCGCTCACCTGTCCGGAGGGGCGTTTAATATAGCCCTCGGACCAGCCATAGACCTGTGGAATGTGACAGAGTCAGACAGGGTCCCGTCTGATCAGGAGTTAGAGGCCATACGGCCTTTGACAGACCTGAAAAATATCGTGGTGGACGATACCGCGGACACCCTTTTTCTCAAGGAGAAGGGGATGAAGATCAATCTGGGGGGAATCGGGAAGGGGTTAGCCGCTGATTATGCCTATAATGTCTTGCTAAAACACGGAATCAGATCGGGTATCGTTGCCGTTGCAGGAGACCTGAGGGTCTTTGGCAAAAGGCCGGATGGGAGTACCTGGAATATCGGGATCAGGCACCCACGGAAAAAAGAGGGAGTCATGGCCCAGGTACGTTTTTCAGATGATATGGCAGATATGGCGATCTCCACCTCAGGAGATTATGAGCGCTTCTTTATGAAGAATGGCGTCCGGTATCATCATGTCCTCTCTCCCGATACACTGCGCCCAAGCCGGGGGAACCAGAGTGTCTCTGTCATCGCAAAGGATTCGACGACAGCGGATGCCATTTCCACGGCGATTTTTGCAATGGACCCTGAAAAGGGGTTTAAGCTCCTGGAATCCCTGCCTGAGGTGGAGGGGATTATCATGGGGGATGATGGCCATATCGGCCTCTCTCCCGGTCTTAAAGGACATCCAAAGGTTGCCGTAGAAATTATCCCTTAATCTGTGCTATAATTCCGTCCTTACAATGAACGGCTCTGTAGAAAAACGACTTAAAGAAATAGATTCCGCCATAAACCGGGGTGAATACAAAAAGGCCTCTTCCCATCTTCAGCAGATTGCCTCGGATAGGCAAGGTGAGAAAGACGTCTTGTCAGAGATCACCCTCCTGTCGGGAAAAATAGCAGACACCCGGAGCGAATATCCTGTTGCCTTAGACCTCTACAATCAGGCCCTTAAAGAGGCCATCTCAGCGGGGTATGATATCGGGCATGGAAAGTCCCTGCGAAGGATAGGCGCTGTTTACTCCAAAAAGGGGAAATATACCGAGGCCTTCAAATGCTTCGGGGATGCCTTGACTATTTTTAAGAAAAAGGCGTACCGGCTGGAAGAGGGGTGCGTGTACAACAACGTGGGTACTATCCATGCGATACAAGGAAAGGCTGATGAGGCCATGGCCCTTTTTAAAAAGGCCTTACAGATCCACAAGGGAATAGGTGAAAGGCTGGAGGTAGGACATGACTATAACAGCTTTGGCATTCTCTATAAGTTCCAGGGAGATTACAAAAAGGCGATGGAGTATTATCAAAAGGCCTTAGAGATCTATCAGGAGGAGCAATACCGGCTTGGAGAGGGGACCATCTGTGCCAACATCGGGAATGTCCTGAGTAAAAGGGGGGATTACGCAACCGCCCTGGAATACCACAAAAAGGCGCTCTCCACTCACCGGCGGCTTCACAATCGTATATGGGAGGGGAATGACTATACCAATATCGGGAATATCTATAATATCCAGTCGGATTATAAGAATGCAATACGTTATTATGAAAAGGCCCTGCGTATTCATGCAAGCCTCGGTCACAGGCTGGGTGAGGGGAATGACTACGCCAATATTGGAACGATCTATGCTGAGATGAACCGGTACGATAAGGCATTGGAGTACTTTCAAAAGGCCCTAAACATCCACCGGGCCCTGAAAAACCGCCTGGGTGAAGGGAGCGACTACTCCAATATCGGGAATATTTACGGTCATAAGGGAATGTACCGGAAGGCCCTGGAATTTCATCACAAATCTCTGAAGATCCACGAAGAGTTGAATAGCCTTATAGGCATCGGGAGTGTTTATACAAACATCGGAAACACGTATTGTCATCAGGGGGATTATGAAAAGGCCCTGGAATCTCATCAAAAGGCGCGCCGCATCCAGCATGGCGTTGGAAATAAACTTGGCGAGGGAAATGCATTTGCAAATATAGGAAATATTTACAGCAGCAAGGGGGAGTTTGAAACGGCATTAAAACACCAGGAACTGGCCCTCGATATATTTAAGGGGATTGGGAACAAATCAGGCTCTCAAACAGCCCTTGCCAATATCCAGGCCAGTCTTGGAAATATCTACAACAACCGCGGTGAGTATAAAAAGGCCCTTGATTTCCTTTTCAACTCCTTAGAGATTCACAAGAGGATAGAAAACAAGCTGGGGATAGGGAATGCCTGTGCACAGATAGGAACCGTCTATAGTAATCAGGGAGATTACAAGCGGGGACTGCAGTTTCTTGTCAGGGCGCTCGCCCTCCATACAAAACTCGGCATCCGGAAGGGTATGGAGTTAGACTACCTGAGTATCGGAAACATTTATATAAAATGTGGTGAATACAAGAAGGCATTAGAGTTTAATAAAAAGGCCTTCAAACTCCATTCATCGGGGACAATTCATATCCATCAAAAACAAAATGGGCCAAAGGGGAGAAATAGAAGATAATGAGATATGTTATCCTCTGTCAGGATGAGCTCCCCTATTTTCTTTTGCTGTTAAAGACCCTTTCTTCTAAAAAAGATTCTATCCAGTTTTTTGTGGATCAAAAGGGCCTCTCTGAGAGGCTATCCAGCCAGGGCGTCTCTGTAACAGTGGTCTCTTTTACAGAGGATAGGGAGAAGTTCATCAAACGGTTAGATCTCGAACCAGATAACTGCCTGATTGTCGCCATAAAAAATCTGGGAATCCTGTCCAGCATCCTGAAAGCTGTAGCCCGTTATCACCCCTATCAACCGACCCTTATCATTGAGGAAAACGACCTGGTGATTCCTGAACAACTCAGCGCAAAGCTCGTAAGGCCTTCTTCTATCTTTACAGACATCTGCCTCCCCAAGATCGAACAGGCATTTACCAAAAGGCAGGTTCAATCCATCAAGGAGCTGTTTGAAGACAAGGACAAGATCCTCCTTCTCATCCAGGCTGATCCTGATCCGGATGCCATCGCAAGCGCACTTGCTTTTCGCCACCTGATTGGCCGTAACAGGATGACCGCCCACATCGTCTCCTTTGGAGAGGTGACACGGCCTGAGAATCTGGCGATGCTGCGGCTGCTCGATATCCAGGTAGATAAGGTCGGACCGGAGGTTTTTGCCAAATATGAAGGGTTATGTCTGTTAGACGTCCAACCGCCGCATCTTGGGGATGTCCTCAGCCAGACGGTTCCTCCTGTAGACGTGCTCATTGACCACCATCCGGAAAAACCCGGGTATCAGGCCAAAATAAAAGACATCCGGGCCACCTACGGCGCAACTTCTACTATCCTGACAGAGTATCTGCGGGCTGTTGATTTCAATATCTCACAGCGGCTTGCCACAGCCCTCCTCTACGGCATCAAGAGTGATACCCTTTTATTGGGAAGGGGGGTGGACCCTGCAGATATAGAGGCCTTCTCCTATCTCTATCCCCTTGCCAATACCAATATACTCCGGCGGATAGAGCGTCCGGAGGTGCACCCTGAAGACATTGATTCCTTTAGTAACGCCCTTAAGAAAAGAAAGATTGTAAATAACATCTTATTCTCCCACCTTGGGCGGGTCAGGCGGGAGGATGTCATCCCCCATTTTGCCGATTTCTCCCTCCAGGTAGAGGGGGTGGAGTGGGCTGTGGTGTCCGGAATTTTTAAGGGAAACCTGGTCATCTCTGTCCGTAATGTGGGGTATGTGCGAAGCGCCGGGATTATTGTAAAAAGGGCCTTTGGCGACCTGGGGAGTGCGGGGGGACACAGCCACATGGCCAAGGCCGTTATCCCGTTGAAAAATTTTTATGCCCGGTTTGGTAACAGGAGAGAGTCCACGATGCGGGAGCAGATCACAGAAATGTTCCTTTCGGGATTTGAAGAAGCCATTAAAGAACAGGAGGATTAGAAATGATCTACAACGTACTCTACAAAAATCTGGAGCCCATGCCGCAGGTAGAACAGCATCTCGAAAAAAAGATACAAAAGGTCCAGGACCTTTTACCGACCTTTGATGACGATGCCGTTAAGCTGGATATTGCCCTTGAAAAACATGCGCGCCGGGAGGAATATTATACCTCCCTCACCCTGGCCATTCCCCGGAAGACCCTCCGGGCAAAGGAGAAGGGATTTGATGCCTTTAATGCCCTGAATGCCGCCTTTGATGAGCTGTTAAGAGAGGTCATAAAATTCAAGGACATGTTAAAGAGAGAACATACCTACAAGGCCCGAAGGGCTGAGAAAAAACCAAGGAAATAGGTTCAGCCACAGACCATGATAGTCTCGCTGCCGGAATTAGTCCCCATGGTTGCCGGGTTAAAACAGGCCGGAAGGCGGATCGTCTTTACAAATGGCTGTTTTGATATCCTTCACGTCGGCCACGTCCGTTATCTGGAAAGCGCCAGGGCGCTTGGGGATATCCTCATCGTGGGATTAAACAGTGATGCCTCTGTAAAGAGGATCAAAGGGGACAAGCGTCCCATCGTACCGGAAAGGGAGAGGGCAGAGGTCCTCTCTTCTCTCCGTTTTGTTGACTATGTCGTTCTGTTTGATGAGCCGGATCCCTATAACACGATTGCCGCAATCAAACCGGACATCCTGGTAAAAGGGGGCGACTGGTCCCCTGAGAATATTATTGGCAGGGATATTGTGGAATCTTACGGTGGGGAGGTGCATACCCTGCCCTTTATCGAAGGGGCCTCTTCATCGAGGATCATAGACGATATTGTTACAAGATACGGTAAGCTATAACTCCAGATGTATCCCTTCTCGGATGTAGTTGAAAATTTTTCGGCGAATCAATGGGTCCCGCGGATTGGCGGATTGTGGGGCTCTGCCAGGGCCTTATTCCTCTCTCTTCTGTTCAGAAAGACAGGGCGGACTCTCTTTGTCATTACACCCACTGATGAAGCAGCAGAATTATTACTGACAGACCTGCGTTTCTTTTCATCTTGGTTTGTGCCCCCTCCCCCGGTCTTCTCCTTTCCCTTCTGGGAAATACTCCCCTACGATGCCATCCCCCCTCACGCCGGTATCATCCATGAAAGGATGATCTCCTGCCGGGCTTTATTGGACGGTGAGAGCGGGGTGTTTGTTGTCCCTGTCCATTCTCTCATGCAGCGGCCCATGTCCATCGATCGGCTGATCGAGGGCCTGTTGAAGGTTCACACAGGAATGCAGATAGAGAGAGATTCTCTTCTCTCTCATTTGGTGAGCATTGGCTTTGAACCTGCGGATATCGTCACCACACGGGGTACTTTCTGTCCCCGCGGGGGCATTGTAGACCTTTTTTCCCCTGGAGAGGATTCCCCGGTGCGTATCGAGTTCTTTGGGGATGTCATAGAGTCCCTTCGTGCCTTTGATCCGGAAACGCAGCGGTCCGTGACCCCCAGGGATTCTGCCACGATTCTGCCGGCCAGGGAGGTTTCTTCTCCGCAAACTTCCCTGTTTGATTATGTCCCAGAGGGGGCCATTATCGTATTGGATGAAATTAACGAGATTTCACGAAATGCCACAGAGTACTGGAACCAGATCTGGAACGCCTATACAGAGGTCTCCTCGCAGAGGGAAGGTGTGTCAGAACCGCATGAGATATACCTCTCTGCAGAGGTTGTCCTACAGTCTTGCCGCGCCCTTAAATCAAGAATCGAGATGGATCCTTTGTCACTGGAGGGTTCCTGTAATGTTGCCATCAAATCAGCCTCTGATGTTTTTTTAGAGGCCATCCGGGATCCTTCACCCTTACAGGCTGTTGCCGGGACTTTAGATATCCTTCGAAAATCCTTTACGGTCCTGCTTGTTTCTCCAACAGAGGGGCAGGCAGAGCGGTTCCGGGATATCCTTGGGGAATATAATGTACCGGCGGCCATTAAGAGAGCAGAAGAAATGACGCCGCTTGTCTTCTCACCCGGAGATCGCCAAATCCTGCCGGTGCTGATTACCTCTGGAAACGCCTCTTCCGGTTTTCTATCTCCCGATGCCTCCCTGTTAATCGTAACTGAAGAAGAAATCTTTGGAAAAAGGACTAAACGGAGGCCCCCATCAAAGCAGAAGGCCCGGTCTCTCTTTACCTCCTTCCAGGATATAAAACCTGAAGACTATGTCGTCCATATATATCATGGTGTTGGACAGTACGACGGGCTTCGGCGCAAGACCTTCAGCGGCGGGGAGGGTGATTTCCTGTGTATCCGGTATGCCGCGGGTGATTCTGTCTACGTCCCTGTGGATAAGATGGACCTGGTCCAAAAGTATATCGGGGCGGAAGGCCACTCACCCCATGTGGACAGGCTTCAGGGATCGGGGTGGGAAAAGACAAAGAAGCGCGTACAAAAGGCCGTGGAAGAGATTGCGATGGACCTCGTCGATCTCTATGCGGCCCGCGAAATTTTAGAGGGATATGCCTTTTCGCAGGATAGTCATATCTTAAAGGAGTTTGAGGCCTCCTTTGAATATGAAGAAACTCCAGACCAGCTTGCCGCTATCGATGATGTAAAAAGAGACATGGAATCCCGAAGGCCCATGGACAGGTTGATTTGCGGAGATGTGGGATATGGAAAGACCGAGATTGCCATCCGGGCGGCCTGTAAATCGGTCCTGGACGGGAAACAGGCCGCCGTGCTTGTTCCGACGACCCTCCTGGCCCAGCAGCATTACCAGACCTTTTCCCAGAGGTTTGCCTCTTTTCCTGTGCACGTGGAGATGTTGAGCCGGTTTCGCTCGCCCAAGGAACAGGCCTCTATCATAAACGCCCTTGCCGATGGTTCTGTTGACGTGATTATTGGCACACAGCGCCTCCTCCAGGCGGACATTAGTTTCCGGAATCTGGGACTCGTAATCGTCGATGAGGAGCAGCGCTTCGGGGTTGCACAAAAAGAGAAGCTTAAACAGATCCGGAAGACTATCGATGTCCTTACCCTTTCAGCCACACCCATCCCAAGGACCCTGCAGATGTCCCTATTTGGCATCCGGGATCTGAGTACTATAGAAACCCCGCCGGTTGACCGCCTTTCGATCCGTACACTCATTGCCCCCTTTGATAAAAGGATTATCCGCGATGCGATGATGCGGGAATTTGGCCGGGGTGGTCAGGTGTTTTTTGTGCATAACAGGGTTGAAAGTATCGACAATATGGCTGTCTTTCTGCAGGATCTCATTCCAGAGGCGCGCATTGGTGTGGCCCATGGACAGATGCGGGAACACCTCTTAGAAGATGTTATGATTAAATTCATAAAAAGGGAAACCAATCTCCTGGTCTGCTCATCTATTATTGAGTCCGGCCTGGATATACCCTCAGCCAATACGATCATCATCAACAGGGCTGACAGATTTGGCCTTGCAGACCTTTATCAGCTCAGGGGGCGTGTTGGAAGATCGGGGCATCAGGCCTATGCGTATATGTTAGTCCCTGGCGAGGAGGCGCTGTCCCAGGATGCCAAAAAGAGGATACGGGCCATACAAGAATTATCGGATTTGGGGGCCGGTTTCAGGTTGGCCATGAAAGACCTTGAAATCCGCGGCGCCGGCAACCTCTTAGGGAGAAAGCAGTCCGGGAACATCATGGCTGTAGGTTTTGAACTTTATGGTCAGATGCTCGAGGAGGCGGTCAAGAGATTACAGGGAGAGAAGGTGGAAGAGGAGATTAATCCCACGATAAATCTTCGCGTCTCGGCCTTTATCCCTGAGGATTATATCGGGGACCCTTCTCAGCGGCTTACCTTCTACAAACGGCTTGCCGCTGTAAAGGAAGAAGATATGTTAACCTCTCTCAAAGAAGAGATGATTGATCGCTATGGACTACTGCCCTTCCAGGCAGAGAATCTCTTTAAAGTGATGGAGACAAAGTTTCTTGCCCGCGCCTCTTATGTCTCAAAGATAGAGGCAGGAGAAGGCGGGGTCTATTTTACGATTGATCCCAGGGCAAAGATATCCGGAGACATTATTAAGGTCCTCTTTTCTCTTTTCAGGACCCGGGTCCGGCTCGTGTCGGAATATACCTTTTTCTTAACCGTCTCTTCTGTTGACTCCCTCTTTTTAGAGATAATTAACTGCTTGAAAGCATTGGTGGGTTGTGTTTAAATAGAGGCTTAAAATAACTTTCAAAAGAGGAGAAAAAATGCGAAAGGATTTTTTGTTGAAGGTGTTATGTTGTCTGCTTCTGTTGTTATCGGTTACGGCCTGTAAACAGAAGGAGGTGGTCAAAAAGGCCGCTACCGGACCGGTTGTAGCTACGATAAACGATAAAGAGATTACCTTGTCTGAGTTTACAGAGAGGATTAAAGAGTATCCGGCTTTGGCCCACGGCGGAGAGATGACAGAAGAGACCAAAAAGGCCTTTCTGGACAATCTGATTGTTCGGGAGCTTATCTTTCAGGAGGCCCTTCGTTTGGGTATAGACAAAGATAAAGAGACACTTCAGTTTATTGAAGAGATGAAGAAGCGGGTTATCGTTGATAAGTTTTTTAAAAAGGAGGTAGATCAAAAGGCGCAAGTCTCTAATGAGGAGATAAAGAAGTTTTTTGATGAAAACCCTGAAGAGGGCAAAAGTCCTGATGAGGTCCGGGCAAGTCACATCCTTCTTAAGACCCGTGAAGAAGCGGATATGGTCCTAAAAAAAGCGAAGCAAGGGGCAAAATTTGAAGACCTTACAAAAAAATTCTCTATGGATCCCGGGAGTAAAGATTCTGGTGGAGATTTGGGGTTTTTTTCACAGGGAATGATGGTGCCTGAATTTGATGCGGTAGCCTTCAAACTAAAAGTTGGAGAGGTCAGTGATATTGTTCAATCCCGGTTTGGTTTTCATATCATAAAGGTCCTGGAAAAGAAGGAGGGGAAGCAGAAAAGTGTTGAGGAGAGCAAGCCAGAAATTGAGAAAAAACTTCTCGCCAAAAAACGTAAAGATACATTTGACACTCTTGTTGCAGATCTTAAATCCAAGGCAAAAATTTCCATAAACAATGATCTTCTGTTGGGTTCCAAGGGGACTGAAAAACCAAATGATAAATAGGAAATTTTTGGTTTTTTTCTTTCTTGTCCTTATCAATCTTCTCTCTCTTTCCTTTGGGGCAAGGGATACCCTTGGGTCTACTGATGGGATCATGGCGTTTGTGAATGAGGACCTTATTACAGAGAGTGAATTAAATAGCTCAAAGATATTTCCCCATAAATCTATTTCTTTTCTTATTGAAAAGAAAATACAGTTACAAACAGCAAATAAGATGGGGATAGGGGTTAACCCAACAGAAATATCTGCGGCAATGGAGGATATCAAGAAGGAAAATTCTTTCTTCTCTGATAAGGATTTTGAGGAGGCCTTATTAAAACAAGGGATTTCCCTGGAGGATTACAAGAAGGATTTAAAGGAACAGCTTATTCTTTTGAAACTCATCAATAGAGAAATAAAATCCAAGATAACGGTTAATGACTCTGAGTTAGAGGAATATTACTCTTTAAATAAGAGATTTTTTTCCGGACCGGAAGAGATTAGAATAGGTTATATACATATTCCCATAAAAAAGACCGAGCCGGTAGATATTTTTAACCAGGCCCAAAACAAGATCCGTGATATACTGGCCTCTTTTAAAAAAGAGGCCTCCTTTTCTGATATAAAACTAAACTATTCAGGACAACCGGAGGTCATTGTAAGTGAAGATCTTGGTTTCATAAAGAAAGGAGAACTTCTACAGGAGTTAGACAATACTGTCTTTACCTTAAGAGAGGGTGAAATCAGTGATGTTATTTCTACGCCATCAGGGTTTTATATCCTTAAGATGTTAGAAAGAAGAAAGGAGATGGAGGCTCTCCCATTTACAGAGGTAAAGGATATGATAAAGGAGATGCTTTTTCAGGAGAAGAGTGAAAAGAGGGTGAAGGAATGGATCTATGAATTAAAGTCCGCCTCCTATATTGATATAAAAATCTAACCTGATTTATTTTATTATTATTTATATAAATAATAATAAATAGGAGTAGTAAGATAAGCTGTTATTTTGTTGATATCTGTGAAACCTGTTGGGAAAAAAAGAAAAGGTGCGGCATAAACCTGTTTATAGATTATCTCGTTATTAACAAAAATAGATTGTCATTAAAAAGGGATTCTGATATAGTAAGGGCTCCTCAGAAAGCATCCGGATAAAGGACCTTCAAGAGCGAAAAAACAATTCATATCTTATTGTAAACAATAAGATATTTTAGTTATTAACACCTGTGGAAAAAGTGTTGAAATGGATATATGGGAGATAAGCCTTAAGGAGATAGAAAACACCTTGACAAGACAGAGTTTTGAAAATTGGTTTAAACCGACAAAACTACATTCTTTTCAAGGAAATACGGTTGTGATTGGGGTGCCCAATGTCTTCCTGGGGAATTGGCTGAAGAACCATTTTATTGATGTGATAAAGGGTTCTGTTAAAAAGGTTACAGGGATAGAGGATATTAACATTGATTTTGTGGTTTGTGAAGATTTAAACCAGGTTTTAGACGATGCGGCGCCACTAACAGAGGGTAAAAAAAAGAAAGAAGAGAGATTAAACCAAAAATATACCTTTGCCTCTTTTGTCGTTGGACCCAGTAATCAGTTTGCCCATGCGGCAACACGGGCAGTGGCTGAAGCCCCTGGAATGTCCTACAATCCTCTTTTTATATACAGCGGTGTTGGGTTGGGAAAGACTCACTTGCTCCATGCCATAGGAAATCACATCGCTCTTACAAAACCTTCTTTAAAGATTCTGTACGTTTCGTCTGAGCAGTTTACGAATGAGGTCATCCAGGCCATCTTAAACGATAAAACTGTAGAATTAAGGAATAAGTATAGAACCAATACAGATATCCTGTTGATGGATGATATCCAGTTTATAGCCGGAAAAGAGAGGACAGTAGAAGAGTTTTTCCACACCTTTAATACCCTGTATGAGGCCCGGAAACAGATTGTCATAACGAGCGACAAATTTCCCAAAGACATAAAAAACATAGATGAAAGGCTTCGATCCCGGTTTGAGTGGGGTCTATTAGCAGATATACAGCCGCCGGACTTAGAGACCAGGATTGCTATTATTAAGAAGAAGGCGGCCGGAGAATTTCCTCACATCATCTTTCCTGACGATGTAGCCTTTTTTTTAGCAGAGAATATCAGAACAAACGTGCGGGAGTTGGAGGGTGCCCTCATCAGACTGGGGGCTTTTTCTTCCCTGACTGGACAGGAGATATCCCAGGAAATGGCTAAAAGGGTGTTTAAGAACATTATCAGGGAGAGAGAAGAGAAGATTACACCGGAAAAGATACAAAAGGTAATCGCGACACATTTTAATATAAAAATCGTGGATCTGAAGTCAAAAAAAAGGACAAAGACCCTTGTCCTGCCGCGGCAGATAGCCATGTTTTTGTGCAGGGAATTACTGAAGCTGTCTTTTCCGGAGATAGGAAGATTGTTTGGGGGGAAGGATCACTCCACAGTGATTTATGCCTGTAACGTGATAGAAAAGCAGAAAGAGAAAGACCCCAACACCGGTTATTTAATTGAAGATGTTTTAAAAAAAATAAAGGAAGGTGAACGAGAATGAAAACACAAAATTCGAGACTTAGATTCCAAATCGAAAAAGGGGTACTCCTTCTGGGAATCCAGCGGGCTCAGGGAGTAACAGAAAAGAGGAGCACAGCTCCTATTTTCTCAAATGTCCTCCTGGAAGGAACAACCCCGGGATCAGGGAATAAGGGACAAGGAGAGGTCAAAGGACAAATTTCCATTGTGGCTACAGATCTTGAGATAGGAATTAAGGGGACCTATCCGGCGCGGGTTCATAGTGATGGAGGAATCGCGGTCTCCGGAAAGAAACTTCATGAGATTATCAGAGAACTTCCAGAGGGAGAGGTCGATATCAGTGTCGAAGATGAGAAGTTTTTGACGATCAAATCAGGAAACAGTTTTTTTAAGGTTGCCGGGTCTAATAAAGAGGATTTCCCGGCGTTTCCTGAGATGAGCGAAGAGAGTATGTTTACGATAGACTCAAGCATCTACAGGGAGATGATCAAAAAAACCTTGTTTGCCGTGGCGGATGCAGAGGCCCGGCAGGTGCTCAATGGCGCCTTGTTAGAGATTGAAAAAGAGGGGGATAAAAGGGCCAGGATAAGGATGGTGGCTACAGATGGCCATAGAATGGCCTTGTGTGAGCGATGGGTTGAGATCTCACAAACCGCAAAACAGATTATTTTGCCCAAAAAGACCCTGTTGGAACTGCGAAAATTCCTCGAAGTGAATGAAGGAATAAAGACAGGCGTGGGAGAAAAACAGATATCTTTTAAGGGTGAGGATGTCTATCTGACATCGAGGCTCATTGAAGGAAATTATCCAAATTATAAACAGGTTATTCCCCCAAAAGGGGAACAGACCGTGAGGATCAACCGGACACAGTTTAGTGATGTCGTCCGGCGGGTTTCCGTTATGTCGCGGGAGAAGACCAGGGCGATATTAATAGAGTTTTTAGCCGGAAAGGCCATATTCCGGGCAAGAGATCCGGAGATAGGCGAGGCCAGTGAAGACATCGGGATAGACTATAAAGGACCCGGAGTTACCATCGGCCTTAATTATCAATATCTCCTGGATGCCCTTGAATCCATGGAGGATGAAGAGGTGATGATGGAGATGCAATCCAGTTTAAGCCCGTGTGTCCTTAAACAGGAGAGTGACCCCAACTCTCTCAGTATTGTGATGCCGATGCGGGTTCAGGAGATGGAGTAAAATCTTATGGAAGAGCAATATGATGCGACGAAGATAAAAGTCTTGGAAGGGTTAGACGCCGTCAGGAAGAGACCCTCTATGTACATTGGAAATACCGGGACCGAGGGCCTTCATCACTTGGTCTATGAGGTCGTAGACAACAGTGTGGATGAGGCGATGGGTGGGTATTGCGAGAACATAGAGGTGATCATCCATATTGATAACAGTGTCACCGTGATAGACAATGGCCGGGGCATCCCTACCGAGATGCACCCTACCCAGAATAAACCGGCGGCCGAGGTCGTTCTGACCGTACTGCATTCCGGAGGAAAGTTCGATAGTGGGGCCTATAAAGTTTCCGGAGGGCTTCACGGGGTCGGTGTTTCGGTTGTGAATGCCCTGTCGGAATGGCTGGAGTTGGAGGTCAAGAGAGACGGGAGTGTGTATCAACAGCGGTATGAGCGCGGAAACCCTGTAAGCCCATTGACCGTCGTGGGAAAGACAAAAAAGCGCGGGACAAAGATCACCTTCAGGCCGGACAGTGAAATATTTGAAGATACGGAGTTTAGCTTTGACACCCTTGCGCACCGGCTGAGGGAAATGGCCTTTCTTAACAAAGGGCTTGAAATATCCATCGCCGATGAACGTACGGGAAAGACCAGTCTGTTTAATTACAAAGGGGGGATCGTCCAATTTGTAGAACACCTGAACGAAAATAAAAACCCGATTCATAATCCTGTATATATTTCAAACGAAAAGGACGGCATCGTTCTCGAGGTGGCCATCCAGTACAATGATAGCTATGCAGAAAACCTTTTTTCTTACGCAAACAATATCAATACCCGGGAGGGTGGAACCCATCTGATAGGTTTTAAGACCGCCCTGACGCGGACCATCAACAACTATGCTACGGCCAACAATCTGTTAAAGGGCGATACATTGCTGGGGGATGATATCCGGGAAGGCCTCACCGCGGTGATCAGTATCAAACTTTCCAACCCCCAATTTGAGGGTCAGACAAAGACGAAGCTCGGGAACAGTGAGATCAAGGGGATTGTCGAGGCCGTCGTCAACGAGCGTCTCGGAACATTTTTTGAGGAAAACCCCCCGATCGTCAGGAAGATCGTTGATAAGGCGCTCAATGCCGCAAGGGCGAGAGAGGCGGCGCGCAAGGCCAAGGAACTCATCCGGCGTAAAAGTGCATTAGAGGGGAGCAATCTGCCGGGGAAGCTGGCCGATTGCTCAGAAAAGGACCCGGCACAGTGTGAGATATTTATCGTCGAGGGGGATTCAGCCGGCGGTTCTGCCAAGCAGGGGAGAGACAGGCGCTTTCAGGCCATATTACCCCTGAGGGGAAAGATATTAAATGTGGAGAAGGCCCGGTTTGATAAGATCCTGTCCAGCGAGGAGATAAGGACACTGATTACCGCCTTAGGGACAGGGATAGGAGACGATGATTTTGATATGGCCAAGGCCAGATACCGCAAGGTCATCATCATGACAGACGCGGATGTAGATGGGGCGCATATCCGGACACTGATATTGACCTTTTTCTACCGGCAGATGCCCCAGCTTGTCGAGAATAAGTACATCTATATTGCACAACCTCCGCTCTATAAAGTCACAAGACAAAAGTCAGAGCGGTATATCAAAGACGAGGCAGCGCTTAATAAACATTTGATAAAGATTGCCTCAGAAGAGATAGAACTATGGGACAGCAGTAAGAATTCCTATATCAAGGGAGAGCGATTAGAAAAGCTGTTGAGCAAGCTGGTGGTCTATAAGGGCCTTGTAGATCAGATTTCCAGGAAACAAAACGATCCCGATGTGATCAGTGCCCTGGCACAGGCAGACATGGAGAGGGAAACCCTGAAAGACCGGAATACGATAGAAGGGATTATAGGGCGCATCCGGGGGCGTTTTTCAGCACGGCGTCCGGGAGATTCTATTGAGGTTGAGGTGACCAGCGATGAAGAGCATAAGTCCTACAGGTTAGAGGTGGAGATCCGAAGGGCCGGAGTTCATCAGAAGATGATAATCGATGAAGACTTTATCGCCTCTCCTGAATTCCGGGAGATTAAGGCCCTGTCACCCGTGAGAACGGGGCTTGGCAGTCCACCCTACAAGGTACGCGCCGAGGATAAGGAGCAGGCCATTGAGACCTCTGCGGCACTCCTTGATTTTGTGATGGAGGTGAGCAAAAAGGGGCTCAACATACAGAGATACAAGGGGCTGGGGGAGATGAATCCGGGACAGTTGTGGGAGACCACCATGAACCCGGAGACAAGGACAATCCTTCAGGTGACGCTTGAGGACAGCGTGCTTGCGGATGAGATATTTACTATCCTGATGGGAGATCAGGTAGAGCCGAGACGAAGATTTATCGAAACGCATGCAAAAGAGGTAAAGAACCTGGATGTGTAAATCAGGTAGATGGAAGCGGATACAGGGTAGAAGTTAGAAGCAAGAAGCAAGAAAGGGAGGAAGTCGTTTGGCCATAGCAGGAGAAAAGAAGATACCGGTAAGCATAGAAGCTGAGATGCGCTCATCCTATCTCGACTATGCGATGAGTGTTATTGTCGGCAGGGCCTTGCCCGACATCCGGGACGGATTAAAGCCGGTTCACAGGCGCATCCTTTACGCCATGTATGAAATGGGTGTCCCCTGGAACAGGCCGTATAAAAAGTCTGCAAGAATCGTCGGAGATGTCATCGGTAAGTATCACCCTCACGGAGATGTTGCCGTGTATGATGCCATTGTGCGTCTTGCGCAGGATTTTTCCATGAGATACCCGATCATAGACGGCCAGGGGAACTTTGGTTCTGTAGATGGAGATCCGCCCGCGGCCATGCGGTATACCGAGATCAGGATGGCAAAGATCGCAGGAGAGATGCTGGCAGATCTCGATAAGGAGACGGTAGAGTTTGCGCCTAACTACGACGGATCCATGGTGGAGCCGCTCGTCCTACCCACAAAGATTCCGAACTTGCTGATCAACGGGGCTTCCGGTATCGCCGTGGGGATGGCGACCAATATACCCCCGCACAATTTAGGGGAGATTGTTGATAGTCTGATTATTTGTATCAACAATCCTGAGGTGGCCATTGAAGAGCTGCTGAGGGTTATAAAAGGACCGGATTTTCCTACGGCAGGGTTTATTCATGGACTCAAGGGGATTCAGGACGCGTACAGGACCGGCCGCGGGATCATTCAGATGAGGGCCAGGGCCTTTATTGAGACGAATCCCAGGACAGAAAGGGAGAGCATCATCATTACGGAGATCCCTTACCAGGTCAACAAGGCAAAGCTGATCGAGGATATTGCAGGACTTGTGCGGGATAAAAAGATAGAAGGGCTCTCAGAGATCAGAGATGAGTCGGACCGGGAAGGGATGAGGATAGTCCTTGAAGTAAAACGGAATGAGCAGGCGGCCATCATCCTGAACCATCTCTATAAACATACCCAGATGCAGACCAGTTTCGGCATTATCATGCTGGCCCTCGTGCACAATCAACCCAGGGTCCTGAACTTAAGGGAGATGCTCCGCTACTTTATTGAGCACCGGCGGGAGATCATCATCCGGAGGAGCCAATATGAGCTGCGGAAGGCCGAGGAAAGGGCCCACATCGTAGAAGGGCTGAAGACAGCCCTTGCCAACCTGGATGAGATCATCACCCTCATCAAAGGCTCAAGGACGCCGGAAGAGGCAAAGGGCGCCCTGATGGCGAGGTTTGCTCTGACCGGGGTGCAGGCCCAGGCCATTCTCGATATGAGGCTTCAGCGGCTCACAGGGCTTGAGAGGGAAAAGCTGGAGGAGGAATACCGGCAGCTCATTGAGCGGATCACCTATCTCCACGCTGTCCTTGCCAGTGATTCCCTTGTCATGCAGATCATCAAGGAGGAGCTCCTGGAGATAAAGGAGGCCTACGCAAACCCGCGAAGGACAGAGATCATCCCGGAGACAAAAGAGATATTGGTAGAAGACCTGATTGTTGAAGAGGACATGGTCATCACGATATCCCACTCCGGTTATATCAAAAGAAACCCTGTGACCACTTACCGGAGCCAGAAAAGAGGCGGGAAGGGAAAGATCGGGATGGAGACCAAAGAGGAAGACTTTGTCGAGCACCTCTTTGTGGCCTCTACCCATAATCATCTCCTGTTTTTTACGGATACCGGAAAGGTCTACAGTATGAAGGTCTACCAGATACCTGAGGCCGGCAGGCTCGCCAAGGGAAAGGCGATCGTGAATCTCCTGCAGCTTAACAGAGATGAACGGGTGACCGCTGTCCTGCCTGTATCCGTGTTCAGTAGTGATAAATATATTATCATGGCGACCACAAAGGGTGTCATGAAAAAGACCTCCCTGGATGCTTACAGCAACATAAGGTCAGGCGGCATTATCGGGATTTTATTAGATGAGGGAGATAAGTTGATCTCTGTGAGGCTCACCTCCGGCAACCAGGAGGTGTTGTTGAGTACACACAATGGGATGGCCATACGATTTAATGAAGAGGAGATTAGAGCGATCGGGAGAGTCGGGAGGGGTGTCAAGGGCATTGATCTCGATGAGGATGATTTTGTCGTAGGCATGGAGATTGTACGCGGGAATTCTACTATTCTTACGGTGACCGAGCGTGGCTATGGCAAGCGGACAGACCTTTCCGAATACAGGATGCAGGGCCGCGGAGGAAAGGGGATACTGACTATCAAGTCTACCTCAAGGAATGGAAAGGCTGTTTGTGCCCTCCAGGTGTCTGACGAGGATGAGACCATGATCCTCACCACGGCCGGTAAGATCATCCGGATGAAGACGAGGGATATCTCCATTATCGGCCGTAATACCCAGGGTGTCAGATTGATTGATATAGACGATAACGACAAGGTTGTCGGTGTAGCGACATTAGCAGAGAGAGAAGATGAAGAGGTCCTTTAAGGCACGGGTGTTCCTTATTTTTATATTTTCCATAATCCTCTCCTCCTGTTCCTTACCTGTCTCAAGAGAACCGTATGCCCCAGGGTACATCGAGAGGGGGATTGCCTCCTGGTATGGAGAGGAATTTCATGGCCGGCCGACATCGAGCGGGGAAATATATGATATGCAGGCCCTGACAGCGGCACACAAACTGATGCCGCTCGGGACCGTCGCAAAGGTTACAAATCTGGAAAATGGACGTTCCGTCACCGTGAAAATAAATGACAGGGGTCCCTTTATTGATAACCGTATCATAGATCTGTCGTACGGCTCAGCAGGCGCCATTGACATGGTTGAAACGGGCCTGGCCCCTGTAGAGATTGAGGTCTTGAAGTGGGGAGAAAGGATATCTGATTTTACCATACAGGTAGGTTCATTTGTAATCCAGGAAAATGCCATAAGATTAAAGGACCGGTTAGAGCAGAAATATGCGGATGTATACATTGTCCCCTTTGCTAAAGACGACATGAAGTTCTATCGAGTCCGGGTAGGGGTGATAAAAGACATAAAAGAGGCAGAGCAGTTGGCAGGAGAGCTATCCGCTACCGGGCTTGTGACCTTTATTACACGAAAAGATTAAGGAATGGTGAAAGTATAAACGAAGGAGAACAATGAAGATGAAAGTTTCTGTCAAGAGGGGCACAGTCTTACAAGAAAATGTAGATGCGATCCTGGTTGGGATTCACGAAAATGGTACAGGGTTTAGTCCGCTGGTCCAGGAGATTAACAGGCTGTTAGGCAGAGCTATCAGCAAGGTACTTGAGCGAAAGGGGTTCACCGGGAAGCCGGAGCAGATAGAGGTCATAGGGACCGGGGGGGCAATTCCTGCAGCGTACGTCTTTTTATGTGGACTTGGAAAGGCGGAAAAGGCAGGGCTTGAGCAGGTCCGGCAGGCTATGGGGAGGGCGTCATTGCGTGCGAGAGAAATGGGCTTAAAGACGATAGCGACCTCGACTGCGGCCTTTGGTTTTAGATTGGAAGGGGTGACCGTCAAAGATGTGGGCTACGCCGTGGCAGAAGGCGCCATCCTTGGACTCTATCGCTTTTCGAAATATAAGGTAAAGGAAGATGCAAACTCCCGGAATATAGAGGAGTTAAGGGTCGTTGAAGAAGAGAAAGATGACGTAAGAAAGGCAGAGGAAGGGGTTATGCAGGGGAGGATTGTCGCAGAATCCGTTAACTTTGCAAAGGACCTGATCAATCATCCGGCGAACGATATGACGCCGGCCATACTGTCAGAGACGGCAAGGAAGATGGCAGCGGCCAATAAGATTAAGTGTACAGTCCTCTCAAGGCCTCAGATAGAACGGCTTGGCATGGGGGCTTTTTTAGGAGTGGCTAAAGGGAGTCAGGAGCCCCCTAAATTTATAATCCTTGAATACAACGGGGGTAAGAAGGGGGGGGAACCCATCGTGATTGTTGGGAAGTCTATAACCTTTGACAGCGGCGGCATCTCCCTGAAACCTAGCGAAGGGATGGGAAAGATGAAATATGATATGTCCGGAGGAGCCATTACCTTAGGGGTACTCAGGGCGGCCTCCATGCTTCGTTTACCTCTGAATCTGGTCGGCCTTCTCCCCGCGACCGAGAACATGCCGAGCGGGACAGCAAGCCGGCCCGGGGATGTCCTGCGTTCCATGAGTGGCCGGACTATCGAGATTATCAGTACGGATGCAGAGGGGAGGCTGGCATTGGCAGATGCCCTGTTTTATGCCACACGGTACAAGCCACGCTGGATAATAGACATTGCCACCCTGACAGGGGCCTGCGTCGTTGCCCTGGGAAATCATGCTACCGGGATGCTGGGAAATGATGAGGAATTAAAAGAGAGGGTGGTTAAGGCCGGGGAGAAGGTCTGGGAACGGGTCTGGGAAATGCCCCTGTGGGATGACTACTTTGAACAGATCAAAAGCCCCATAGCGGACATGAAAAATTCAGGCGGCCGGGAAGGTGGAGTAATGACTGCGGCCATCTTATTGAGCAAATTTGTAGAAGGCTATCCCTGGGTGCATCTTGATATTGCAGGGGTTGCATGGAATGATAAGGAAAGGGCCTATTCACCCGTGGGGGCTTCTGCTATAGGGGTAAGGCTGATAGCGCAGCTTTTGATGGACGCCTGCTCTTAAAAAGAGGCAAGATCTTGTAGACAATATACCCCGCCATGGAGAGGCGGGGTATATAAAATATAGGCTTATATTTTGACAACATTTTTCGCGTGCGCGCCTTTTGGACCACTCTCCACTTCGAATTCTACTTCCTGACCTTCGGCGAGGGATTTGAACCCCTCGTCTTGAATGGCTGAGAAGTGTACGAACACATCTTCGCCATTTTCCTGTTCAATGAAACCATAGCCTTTCTTGTCATTGAACCATTTAACGCGACCTTTTGGCATTGCTTCTGACCTCCTTTTCTTTATAAAATAAAAAAACCGCAGAGGCCACTACGACCCCTGCGGTTACCGATGGCCATCGACATCATCTTCAGTGCAACAACTACAATGCAATACTGCGTATTGTTTTAGCATATACAATATTTACCGTCAAGCAGAATAATAAGATTATTTACATATCGTGGCAGGCGAGACAGAGGGCACTTCGGTCATTCGATATCCGGAGGAACAGAGGATTTTTACAACTATGAGGATCATGACAGCTTGCACATTCCACTTTTTCGCCAAAAAGTTTTATCGGGGCATTTGGAAAGCCCTTTAATTTTAGAGTAGAGCTAATATTTTTAGCCTCTGAATAGCTCACTGAAAACGGATGATCTACCCCCTGTATATGTCCTACGGCAGCAGGTTTTGAGATCCGTTCAGCAAGACTCCCCAGGGTGGTGTATGTAGAGACATCCAGGGTAGAACCATCGTGACAGCTCAGACAAAAGCCGCTTTCATTATTGATTGTAAAACCTGTCTCCTCCGGAGACTCAGCATTATGGCAGTAGAAGCAAGCGGTATATTCGCCGGGCGAGATATTATGCTTGGGGCATATATCTGAAGGGGTTACACTGTCTGCAGACTGAGGAAGCCAAAGAACAGAGAGACATACGATCAATCCTGACAAAAGGCTAACGGCCAACGGATACTTCTTTCTCACGACCCACATGACAATATTTTACATAGCCGGCTGTATAAAGTCAATGAATCTATTGCCTTTTTCATAGAGGATTGTGTATAATGTCATCTTAAATGGAACATACGCTGCTACTGAATGCGACCTATGAGCCGCTAAAGGTCATACACTGGAAGAGGGCCATTACGCTCCTTTTCCAGGGGAAGGTAGAGGTCTTAGAGGTCTATAATAGAGAGATCCACGGGGTGTCGATTTCATTTCGCCTCCCCTCTGTCCTCAGGCTTTTAAAATGTGTGCGGGCGAAAGATATCCATAAAGTGAAATTTTCCAGGGCTAATATTTTTGCCCGGGATAGCTATCGCTGTCAATACTGCGGAGACAGGTTTGATATCAAGGAATTGACATTTGATCACGTAATCCCTGTTGCACGCGGCGGGAAAAAGAGCTGGGAAAACATTGTAACGGCCTGTTGGCGGTGTAACAATAAGAAGTCCGGCGGCACCCCTGTCGAATCGGGGATGCAGTTAATAAAACATCCTGTTGAGCCAAAGTGGCTTCCCCACGTCACCATAACGATAGGGATTAGAAATACACCGGAAAGCTGGCGTGATTATCTCTACTGGAATGTAGAATTAGACCAGGAAGAGCCGTGACAACGGACGGCTTCGGAAAAAGTCCATCTGCGGCGTTGCGCTGCATCCTTCGTCACTGCGGCGTACATAAAAAAGTACGCCTCATTCCTCAGGATTTGCGCGCCTTGCATATGGAGCTTTTTACGAAGCCGTCACTTTAAGGACGCAATATGTCCATGATGCGTCCTAACTCCGGGTGATCTGTCCCCTTATTCCTTATCTTGATCTCTTGTATCATTTCCACATAGGTGGGCCTTTCCTCCTGGTAGAAGAGGCCGATCGGCACCTCCCCGTTATTTCTCCCCATCGTTATTGCAAGGGAGAGGGCCTTGACCTTATCGCCCTTATCCGGATGGATCTCGTCAATATTTTTAAGCAGAGGTTTATAGTACTCAAAGGTGTCCACCTTGTTAAAGGTGGGACATGGGGAGATGACATTGATAAAGGCAAAGCCTTTGTGATTGAGGGCCTTCCCGATCAGATCGGTTGTCAGCTTTGTATTGGATGAAAAGCTCTGGGCCACAAAGGACGCACCATACACAAGGGCATAGGCCACAGGGTTTACCGGGACGTCGGGAGAGCCGTAGGGTGTTGTGGTTGTTGCCATTCCGGGCCTGCTGGTCGGGGACACCTGTCCTTTGGTTAATCCGTAGATGGAGTTATCCATCACGATCAGTAAAAGGTCTATATTCTTTCTTGCCGCATGGGGGAGGTGTCCGCCCCCGATGCTGAAGTGGTCCCCATCGCCGCCCACCACGACCACCCTCAGATCGGGCTTTGCCAGTTTAATCCCTGTGGCTATAGGGAGCGCCCTTCCGTGGCAGGTATGCATCCCAAAGGTAGTCACAAAGTAAGGGAGCCGGCTGGAACAACCTATGCCGGAGACGAGAACCGTGTCAGACGGCTTAACATTATTCTGGCTAAAGGCCATGGTCAGAGAGGCAAGGACTCCATAATCACCACACCCGGCGCACCATATGGGCGGGACATCTGATTTGTAATCTTTTGGTTTTAATGGTTGGCTAATTTCCATAGTTATTTTATAACCTCCGTAATCTTTTCCCTGATCTGCGCCGGCGTGAAAGGGAGACCCCCATACAGATTGAATCTGATCGCATTGACCCCGGCATGTACGGCTACAAGTTCTGCAAACTGTCCCTGGTAGTTTAGCTCCGGAATCAAGACCTTTTTGACGGTAGAGGCGAATCTCTGGATTGCCTTGACAGGGACAGGGAAGACGAGTTTTGGATAGAGGGCCCGTACCCGGAGTCCTCTGTCTGCACACTCCTTCATGGCCTCCCTTACCGCGCACTGTGTGAGCCCCCAGCTTATGATACCGAGATCGCCATCTTTGTCCCCTTCACATTCCGTCTCAGGAGATTCATCCTCCAGGGCGGCTATCTTTCTGAACCGTTTTTCTGTCATTTTTTCGTGATAATCCGGTGAATATTTTGGCGCTGCGGTCTCGCTGTGTTCGAGGCCTGTGGCAATGTAGCGCCCCCCGTCCTGACCGGGAATAGAGACCGGCGAAACCCCGGTTTCCGTCACCGCATACCGCTGATACTCACCACCGCCGGAATAGGCCTCACGATTGATGATTCTTATCTTTGAAAGATCCGGCCTTTTTATCTTCTCAGTCCTGGATGCAAGGGCCCCATCACTGAGAAGGATCACAGGAATCTGGTATCTCTCTGCCAGATTAAATGCCTCTATTGTAAGATAGAAACAGTCCTCAATGGTTGCCGCAGCAAGTACGATCCGGGGAAAGTCACCATGCCCCCCTTTCGCCGCTAAGAAGAGGTCAGACTGTTCGCTTTTTGTAGGTAGCCCTGTGGAGGGCCCCCCCCTTTGCACATCAGCAATCACGAGGGGAAGTTCAGCCATGCTGGCAAAGCCAAGTAATTCAACCATGAGATCGAGTCCCGGACCGGAAGTGCCGGTCATGGCCTTAACCCCTGCAAAAGTGGCCCCAATCACCTGTCCGAGAGAGGCAATCTCATCCTCTGCCTGCACAACAACTCCATTGACCTTTGGAAGATGTCTGGATAACCAGTTTGCTATATCCGTTGCCGGGGTAATGGGATAACAGGAGAAGAAGCGGCAACCTGCCACAAGGGCGCCCAGGCCGATCGCCTCATTCCCTGAGAGCATGATCCTGTCTTCTCTCGGTTGGGCCGGCTGTACATAGAACCTGTCCACCTTTTTGAGATGAGACCGTACATACTCTGCCCCTGCCTCCAAGGCCCGCAGATTCATCTCTACGACGGACTCTCCCTTCTTTTTAAACTTGGCCTTTATGAGATCTTTCAAGCTGTCTACAGGGAAGGAGAAGAGCTGCATTACAGCCCCGAGGGCCACCATGTTTTTTGAGATGGGGCTTCCCAGATCCACTTTGCTGATCTTGGTCATAGGGACAGGATATTGGATAACGCCCTCTGTCGCCTCCGGCTGAAAGTCGCCTCCGGGGCTGTCATAGACAAGCACAGTCCCTGGGGCCAGGAGGTCCTTATTCATTTCATAGGCTTCTCCGTTAAAGACTACGCATACATGAAATGTGTCACCCTGTGAGAGTATCTTCTCCGTAGATACCCTGAGCTGGTACATGGCATATCCGCCCTTAATCTCTGCCGGGAAGGTCCGGAATGTAAGAACCTCCAGCCCTGCGCGTGCAGAGGCCTGTGCCAGCATATCACCGGTACTGATGACTCCTTCTCCCCCCTCTCCCCCGACTCTGATGACCATGTCCTTCCCCACTTTGTTACCCCCTTCCCGTTAACAAGCCTTTTTAAGACGCCGGTGCTTATTCTCCTTTTGGCGGTTTTTATACATTTTGTTAATGAGAATCGTGCTATCTACGATGGTTCCGCAGGAGATGCACCGCCAGCCGTAAAAGTAGAAATGGCTTGATTCTCCCATATCCATAAACTTCTCATACATCATGAAACCCGCACATTTTGGGCATTGCATTTTAATCACCATCCCTCTGCTTTCTATATGGGGGACTATCCCCTATATTTAATAGATAACTACTATCATAGAGAATAGCAAGTATTGCGCCAAAAATAACATCCTTTAAAATCAATTAGTTACGAAAATAAACAGGGAAACGAAGGTTCTATAATGAAACAAAAATGATCGTTTAACATGTTACAGGGCAGGAAATACAGTAAATATCGTGCAGTCCCTGGGCGTTTCTGATCAAAACAAATCGTTTCATTAATGAACGCGACTCTTCTCCGGGGTTAGACCATAGGCCTTTAGTTTTCGCCACAAGGTGGTCCGGCTGATCCCCAGCGTTTTTGCCGCCTCCTGATACCTCCACATGGATTTCTCTAATACAGATAATATCCACTCTTTCTCGACCCTGTTCAGGGAACTCCCCTCCGGGGCTATTTCTAAGCGCTCTTCTGCATAAACCAGCTCTTTTGGAAGGTGTTCCGGCAGGATGGTATTGCCCCGGCTACAGACAAAGGCATGTTCAATAATATTTCTAAGCTCCCGGATATTGCCCGGATAAAAATAGTTCATGAATACCTTCATGGCCTGTGGGGCAATGTTGTTGATAGACTTCCCCGTCTCTTTGTTAAATTTATCTATAAAATAGGTGATCAGGAGGGGGATATCCTCTTTCCGCTCTCGCAGGGGGGGTAGTGTGACAGGAAATACGCTGATCCTATAATAAAGATCTTCTCTAAAATGCCCCTCTTTGACTGCCCTCAGGAGATTCTTGTTTGTAGCCGCTATAATATGGACATCCACGGCGATCGTTTTTGACCCTCCAACCCTCTCAAATCTCTCCTCCTGAATGACCCGGAGCAATTTGGCCTGGGTAGATAGGCTCATTTCCGCGATCTCATCGAGAAAGATTGTTCCCTGATTTGCCAGCTCAAACCTTCCAATCCTGTCCTGATGGGCCCCGGTAAAGGCCCCCTTTACATGGCCAAAGAGTTCGCTCTCTATTAAGGTCTCTGGTATTGCTGCACAATTCACAGTGATAAAGGGCTTGTCTTTCCTCGGGCTATTATTATGAATGGCCTTTGCAATAAGCTCCTTTCCTGTCCCGCTTTCTCCTTGTATAAGCACTGTGCTTTTTGACTGGGCTACCGAGGGGAGTATCGCCAGGATTTCTTTCATCCTGCGGTCTTTTGTGATGATATTATCGAACTGATAAACCTCTGTGAGGCGCTCCTTGAGTTCCTTCAACTGTGAGATATCCCGGAAGACCTCTACAATCCCGATAAGGTTGCCGGCCTCATCGTATAAGAGATCCGTATTTATATTGACAGGGATACGGCGCCCTTCACTGTTTACAACAAAAGTCTCATAATTTGAGATATTCTCCCTCTTTGCAAGGGAGCGGCGAAGGATGCAATCTTCGGATACACAGATATTGCTTCTTATAAACTGTTCGCACCTCTTTCCAGTAAGTTCACTCTCAGGATGCCCCAAAAGCTCCTGCATGGCCTTATTCACATACTGGATGTTTCCCAGCAGGTCAATGGTAAGTACACCATCGCTGATACAGTTAAGGATTATACGCTCTACCATAAGGGCACCCACGTTTCAAAATTCAACAAAATATTAGCAGATCTATATGGAGGAGTCAAATATGTTGTAGATGTAACGCCTCGGTGAAGGGGCGGTACTTGTAGGCCTAAATTCCCCATGCAATGAAAGAAAATATATGTTATATATACATCACTCTTATGGATGCCGCCAGGATCAGGATGACCCAGCTCAAGGAGCTCTTTGATAGGCTATATGATGTGCAGATACTCAAGGGGTACATCACCAATGACCCGATAGAGTTTCCCCATCACTATCAAGACCCGCGGGATATTGAGCTTGCCGGATTCATTGCCTCTGCACTTGCCTTTGGGAGGGTCGATCTATTTAAGCCTGTGATAAAAAAGGTCCTCTCTTTATCCAATGACAGCCTCTATGAGTATGTAGTCAATTTTAGTCCCAGGACAGACTTAAGGCATTTTGATCATCTTTATTACAGGATGTGCAAGGGGAGGGATATCGCAGGCCTCCTCTTTATCCTTAGGGAGGTTATCAGAAGGCATGGCAGTGTTGGGAGTCTTTTTTCCTCTTGCTATGAGGAGACAAGGGATATAAGAGATGGGTTAAAGAAATTTGTAGCCATTCTCAGAGAGGTAGATACCACGCCTGTTTATGGGGAAAGGGTCTGTCCCAGAGGGTTGCTTCAGTTGTTGCCTTCTCCGGGAGGGGGTGGGCCATGCAAGAGGCTTAATATGTATCTCAGATGGATGGTTCGGACTGATGACGGTATTGATTTTGGGCTCTGGAAAAACATTCCACCCTCCAGCCTTGTCATTCCTCTGGATACACATATAATCCGTATAGGAAAGAGTCTCAACATGACTCAGAGAAAATCCGCAGGATGGGCCATGGCAGAAGATATTACGGAGAGATTCAGGGCGCTGGCGCCGGAGGACCCGCTTAAATATGATTTTGCCCTGTGCCATTTGGGCATTTCAGGTCAATGGAAAGAATGGAAGGAGGTCTTTATAGATGGGGCATAAAGAGATACGCCTTGATTTCAATTTTATGATGAGGGAACAGATCGGGGACGATGCCGGTCTGGCCGCAGAAGATATACAATTCCTCAGCAGTCATATCAAAAGGGTTCATGATGAGTTAACTGCAAAGAGAGGCAGTGGAGAGATCGCCTTCTATGATCTCCCATACCAAGATACAGGCGCTATCAAGTCACTTGCAGCTGATATCGCAGCGACATTTGATAACCTTCTTCTCATTGGGATCGGTGGCTCTGCCCTTGGCCCCATGGCCATACATCAGGCGCTCCACTCCCCGTTCTACAATCAACTTGCGGGGAAAAGAGCGAAAAGGCGGCCAAGGATCTACTTCCTCAACAATATCGACCCGGGTGAAACCGCGGCGCTCCTGGAGATTTTGGATCTGACGAAAACAGTGATTGTCGTGATTACGAAATCCGGAAGCACTGCGGAGACAATGGCAAGCTTCCTGGTTCTGAGGGAGGCTATCCGAAAGAACGCTGGAAAGATAGAACCAGTTCAGGTCATCGCCATTACAGACCCGGAGACAGGACTCCTTCGAAAGATCGCCCGGCAAGAAGGCTACAGGACACTGGACATCCCGGGGGGTGTCGGGGGCAGGTTTTCAGTCCTCACCCCGGTAGGCCTCCTCTCAGCGGCGGTGTCAGGTGTAGACATTGATGAGATGCTCTCAGGCGCTGCCCTGATGGACAGGCGTTGCAGTCAACCGGATATATGGCAGAATCCCGCCTACATGAAGGGGGCCTTAGAGTATTTGTTCCATACAAGACAGGAGAGAAACATCTCGGTGATGATGGCCTATTCCGAGGCCCTGGGGAGTTTGATAGGGTGGTATGTTCAGTTGTGGGCAGAGAGTCTTGGGAAGAAATATGGACTGGACGGCCGGACGGTTTATGCGGGTCAGACCCCTGTTAAGGCGATTGGTGCGACGGACCAGCACTCCCAGCTTCAGTTATATATAGAAGGCCC
>JACRHF010000031.1 GCA_016217665.1 Nitrospirota bacterium
GAAGGGGCACGATATCCATCCACTGCTCTTTGACTTTGATGGAGTGATGTGCTATTTCTATGTCACGGTGATGGGGTCAGGTCGCCCCCGGTTTCTCATAATTGACAAAGGAGGGGAACATGGCAGACACGATTCGAAAGGTGGCCTATTACAAGGTCGAGGTTCCAAACAGGCCTGGTGAAGGGGTGCGGCTTCTGGGTGCCCTCAGGGAAGCAGGGGTGAATCTCCTTGCCTTTACAGGATTTCCGAATGGCCGAAAGGCTCAGATTGATTTTATCCCGGAGGATGAGGCCGCCTTTAAAAAGGCCGCAAAGGGGGCGGGCCTGAAAGTGGGTGCTAAGAAATCTTGCTTCCTCGTCCAGGGAGAGGACCGGGTCGGGGCCGTGGCGGATATCCTGTCGATACTTGCGGCGGCCAAAATCAATGTGACCGCCGTTGATGCGATCGTGGCCGGAGGAGGCCGCTACGGGGTTATCCTCTGGGTAAAATCCGAGGCCGTGGCAAAGACTAAAAGGCTCCTCAGGGCTGTATAACAGGCTATTGAAAAAGTCTTTTTACTTGTCATCCTGAGCGAAGCGAAGGATCTGAAGTTTGTCAGATCCTTCGGGCGTTCGCCCTCAGGATGACACTTCGCACAATGCAATACCTGATCCCCTCTAAGGAGGACGTTTCATGACAGAGACTAAGATCCTTCTGTCTGAAGATGAGATGCCGACGCACTGGTATAATATCCAGGCGGATTTTCCGAAACCGTTACCACCTGTACTCCATCCGGGCACAGGAAAGCCGATCGGGCCGGACGATTTGGCCCCGCTTTTTCCCATGGAGCTCATCATGCAGGAGGTAAGCCAGGAACGGTTCATCGAGATACCGGAGGAGGTCCGGGATGTCTACCGGTTGTGGCGTCCTACACCGCTCATACGGGCCCGCCGGTGGGAGAAGGCCCTGGGGACCCCTGCGAAGATCTACTACAAATGGGAAGGGGTCAGCCCTGCCGGAAGCCACAAGCCCAACACCGCCGTTGCCCAGGCCTACTACAACAAAAGGGCAGGGGTCAGGCGGGTTACCACCGAGACTGGGGCAGGTCAGTGGGGGAGTGCGCTCTCCTTTGCCTGCAATCTCTTCGGGATCGAGTGCAAGGTCTACATGGTACGGGTGAGCTACGATCAAAAGCCCTATCGCCGCATCATGATGGAGACGTGGGGGGCGAAGTGTATCCCCAGTCCCAGCAATGAGACAGCGGCGGGCCGGAAGGTCCTTGCGAAAGACCCCAATTCACCCGGTTCACTCGGCATTGCGATCAGCGAGGCGGTTGAGGAGGCGGCAAAGAGGGAAGACACCAAGTATTCGTTAGGGAGCGTGCTCAACCATGTGATGCTCCACCAGACCGTCATCGGTCTGGAGGCTAAGAGACAGTTTGAAAAGGCAGGGGATTATCCTGATGTTGTCATCGGGTGCGTGGGCGGCGGTTCCAATTTTGCCGGTTTTGCAATCCCATTTGTCAGGGACAAGATGGTTGATGGGAACAAGGTCCGGGTGATCGCAGTAGAACCCACGGCCTGTCCTACCCTGACCAAGGGGCTTTACCGCTACGACTTTGGAGATACGGCATGCACCACGCCGCTCATCAAGATGTATACCTTGGGACATGACTTTATCCCCGCGCCGATCCATTCCGGCGGCCTCCGGTATCACGGGATGGCCCCGATCGTCTGTCACCTCTATGATCTGGGCTTCATCGAGGCCAGGGCCTATCGTCAGAATCCGGTCTTTGAGGCGGCAATGAGCTTTACACGGGCGGAAGGCCATATCCCTGCGCCGGAGACGGCCCATGCCATCAAGGCTGCCATGGACGAGGCCCTGCACTGTAAAGAGTCTGGGGAGGCAAAGGTCATTGCCCTGAATGCCAGCGGGCATGGCCACTTTGACCTGACGGCCTATCAGAAATACATGGCCGGGGGGCTGGAAGACTTCGAGTATTCTGAGGAGGAGCTCCAGAGGTCCTTGAAGAATCTGCCCAGGGTCGGGAATAGTCCGTAATAGACGGCGAATGTCGGATATAAATAGAAGGAGAGAGCGATGTTGAAAAGCACGAAGGCAGGAAAGATCATTTTGGGGATAATCATAAGTGTCGTCCTGATGATTGCTTCGGGGAGAAGCCAGGCCGAGATGGCCCGGTATGATGTGGACCTGGATCACTCCACCATAGAGTTCCGGGTAGCCCACATGGTCATCTCAAAAACAACAGGCCGGTTTATGGATTATACGGGTTATATCGAGATGGACCCTGACGCGTTGAAGGTCAAGGCGCTCGAGGCCGTGATCAAAACAGCGTCTGTCACTACGAATCATGAAAAGCGGGATGCCCACCTGCGGGGCCCCGATTTCTTTAACACAGAGAAGTACCCCGCCATGACGTATAAGATGAACTCCTACCACAAGGAAGGAGAGGACTATGTCGCCGTGGGGGACCTGACCCTGTTAGGCGTTACCAAAGAGATTGCCCTGAAAGGGATGTTTAATGGTGTTACCAAGGATCCCTGGGGGAATATGCGGGCAGGATTTACAGGAGAGGGAAGGCTGAACCGGAAAGACTTCGGCATGAACTGGAATAAGATCCTGGACAGCGGCGGGGTGGTGGTCGGTGATGAGGTCTTTATCAAGCTGGAAATGGAATGTATCAAGGCCAAGCCCAAAGGATGAATTGTGTTATTAAACGGTATAAGCGAACTTGAACCGGATCGGATCGGTTCCCTAAATATATTTAATAGGAAAATTTATCTGACGATATTTTAAATGCCCTCTTTTACAAAATATGTTCCTTCTATTTCTTTAAGAACATCTAATAGATCTATTTCCTGGGACTCAACAATTTCATCATTTTTAAGATGCTTGTGATATGGAAAGGTCTCTAACTTTTTTGCCCGTGGGTCTGGGGAATTGTCATAGCGGAAGATAACACTGGAATGGGTACGGTAGTTATAGGCATACTTATATTTTTCAGTGTCACTTTCTTTGTTCTCTATAAATTCTTTAAAATCAAGGGTAGTACCATCCCTGAACTCTATGGTTCCTGAGACGAATGCAATATCATTAGTTTTTCTATCAATGGTGATATTATAGGATGAGACAACAAGGGAAGAGTTTATAACGGATTCTAATCGGACAACATAACTATCGATACTCAAAGACGATCTCCTCAAGGGATTTCAGTCTTTTCTGTATCCTTTGCAAGGTCTCTATTTCTCCCTCCCACTCTATAAGCTCCATATCATCAATCCTGCCGTAAAGGTTTTCCCTATCAAGCTCCCCATATTTGCTTTCAAACCCTTTTATCTTTTCCTGGACTTTATCGAGGGCCTTTTTGAGAAGATATATTTCAGTATCAATGGCAAGCCTTATTTTCTCTCTTGTCCATTTATCATCTGTTTCAATAATCAGTCTGGTCATTATACTCACCCCCTTACGATCATCAGTAATCTACCTGAATCCCTTTATAAAATCAAATTCAAATTTGGTGTACTTAATTGGATTCCAGCTTTCGCGGGAATGACAGGTTGAAGGGGGGACACCTCATCGGTGAGTTAAACCGTATAGGCGAAATCGTTGTAGGCCATTAGGGTAAGGATCGTCGAGAGCCGCACACGCCGGTCAAACAACCTGGGGAATATCCTAATGATAAATTTTGTCCTTGCCGGATTTTTATAACCCAGCAGGGTGCATAATCGTGCGGCAAAAAGCATACGGAACTTGAACCGGATCGGATCCACCTCATTGGAATGTTTCCAAAAATCGTGGTTCCAGTAATATTGAAGATTGCTGTATATGCTTTCTAAAGAATAGACCTCCCTGAGGACTTTCTGATATCCAGCCATCAATTCTTCGGGACTCATGAGGGCAGGTTTAAAGACCACATGCGCGGCGTCATACTTGCTCCAGTCTTTATGTAAGATGCGTCCCTCCTCCTCAAGGCGTTTGTGCAGCTCTGTTCCCGGGAAAGGGGTCAGGATGTTGATCAGAGGCATCAGAAGCCTGGCCTCTCTAATGAAATGGATCAGCCCGTCAAAGGATGACAGATCATCAAAGTCATTCCCCAGGATAAAAGATCCATGGACGAGGATGCCATGGGCTTGTATCTTCTGTATAGCCGTCAGGTAATCGTACCGGAGGTTTAATTTTTTGTTCATACGGGTCAGGTTCTCGGATGAGATGGACTCCAGGCCGATTAATATGGAACCGCACCCGCTCTCTTTCATTAATCTCAGGAGGTCGTCATCTTTTGAGATATTGATCGAGGCCTGGCAGGACCAGTTCAACCGGCATGCCTTCAGCGCCGTGAATAATTCGCGGGCATATTTGGGATTGGCGATGATATTGTCATCTGCAAAAAAGACAGACTTTTTCTTAAATTGAGCGTCTGTGCCCTGGACCTCCCGGATCTCTTTTAAAACCATGTCAATCGGTTTATTCCTGATCTTCTGGCCGTCAAAGGCATAGACAGAACAGAACTCACAGGTGAATGGACACCCCTTCGTGGTCTGAATGATATCAGCAAAGTAACGCTTTTTAGACAGGAGAGTTCTCACCGTCTCCGGCGAGGAAGTCAGGTCGGTGTAATTAGCTGCCTGGTATATCCTCCGGAGTCTCCCCTCCTGAACATCTTTCAGCAGTCCCGGCCAAATGCCTTCCGCCTCCCCCACGACAACCGAATCAGAATGCTGAAGGGCCTCCTCCGTACAAAAGGAGGGGTGGATTCCCCCCAACACGGTTTTCACCCCCATGCTTCTGAAACGATCCGCTATGTCATACGCCCTCAGTGCAAACATGGTCCTGACACTGATCCCTGCAAGCGCTGCCCCCCAACCGTAGTCTATATCCTCTATGTTCTCATCAAATACCCGGATTTCATGCTCAGGCGGGGTCAGTGACGCCAGGGTTGGAATGGCTAAAAGGTAGGAGAAATGCTTTCTGGAAAATAGAAAAGACGATACGAATTTTAAATCGTAAAAACTGGATTCCTCTTCCGATCCGTTTCTTGGAATAATAAGCGCGATTTTCATGGCTGTGTGCTCTGGTTTCTATTCAAAATTGCTTTCTGAATTCCATAAATTCATGTTTTAATTCTTCGAACTCCTGGCGAAGCCTTTTTAGTTCTTCCCCGAACCTTGCGGCCAATTCATATTCTGAATCATCCTCACGAGTCTGTGGTATTGGGTGCCCGGGCATGTCCTCACTTAGAGGTTCCGGGAGATCCGAGAAGAGGTGGATATAACGGGGCTCCTTCCGGCCATGCTGACGGGGGAGCAGCTTCACATAACCCATCTCCTCGAGGCTCTGGAGGATTTCTTTGGCCTCTTCGATGCTGTTAAACCTGTAGAGACGTTCTGTGCGTTCCCGTATCTCACCGGCTGTTTGGGGTCCCCGGAGAAACAGGACACAAAGTATCGCGGCTTCCTTATTGACAAGATTGCATGTTTTGAGAAAACTATGGGCGTATTTGGGAACCCGGCTTAAATCACTCTGCCAGACCAGGCCCTTGCCTTTGAGGCTGTCAAGGGTTTTCATCACGGTCTCTTCATCGTAGGAAACCACCGGCTCCCGGTTGGATTTCTGGTTGCAACCATTCACAAGGGCATTTAAGGAGAGGGGATAATAGTCCGGGGTTGTCATCTCCTTCTCAATTAAACACCCAAGAACACGGACCTCTGCATCTGTAAACCTTAAATCCATAACTTCCTCCCTGGCTTGGAATATTAACAGATTAGGTATGTGGATGTCACCATAATTGTTAGGAAAAACCAATGGATTAGCCATATTGATGTATGGTATATTATCTTGAAAAGAATCTGCAAAGCGGGTTTATCTGGAAACTGAGGTAAGCTGAAGAAAGTGGACAGGGGCGCCGCGCCTCAATGGCGTTGTTGGGCGTGTATCAACAAAGGATTTGCTCATTCCGGACGATGGATCGAATACGGCATAAAGTGGGGCAGTGGCTCTGCACATAGTTCAGATCAGGATGATGAACTGGATACTTTTTTACCATGCATGGAGATAACCTTGTCCGGAAACTCCTCTGGCTGATTGTTTTTGCCGTAGCCATGGCCTTTGTGGAATCTGCCGTGGTCGTCTATCTTCGTGAGATCTACTATCCCGGAGGTTTCAGGTTCCCGCTGAAAGTCATGTCGGATAAGATGATCGCCGTTGAGCTCCTCCGCGAGCTATCCACGCTGTTTATGCTCACCTCTGTTGCCGCCCTTGCCGGAAGAAAGTTCTGGGAAAGATTCGCCCATTTTCTACTCCTCTTTGGTATCTGGGATATCTTTTATTATATCTGGCTCAAGGTCCTGATCGGTTGGCCTTCCTCCCCGCTCGAATGGGATATCCTGTTCCTGATCCCCATTCCCTGGATCAGCCCTGTGATTGCCCCGGTGTCTGTAGCCCTGTTGATGATCCTTGGTGGGGCCCTCATCACCTACTCAATCGCAAAAAGGAATTCCTTTAAACCGGGATCCACTTCTTATATCCTCACCTTTGCCGGGGCGGCCATGATACTCTACTCTTTCATGCGGGATACAGATGCCACGCTGCATCAACGACTCCCAGGGCCGTACCGGTATGAATTTCTGATCCTTGGAGATGTCCTGTTTGCGGCGGCCTTTGCTGTTTCATACGTAAAGGTAATGAGGAGGAATTAAGTTCGCCTGTGCCGGAAGGATAAGGAAAATTAAGGAAATCTCTGAAGGCGATGGCGAAGAAAGACGGAAAGTGATAAATTAAAATAGAGAGTAAAGCAGAGGAAATAAATGAGCAAAAAGGTTACCTTTAAAAATGAGAGGTTGGGTTTAGATACGGGGCCTGGAACATTCAGGGATAGAAGGGATGCAGGGGTTAGACTGGCGAATCCATTAATAAATTATAAGGATGCAAAAGATGTCCTTGTATTGGCCCTTCCAAGGGGAGGTGTGGTTACAGGGTATGAGATAGCATCCTGTCTTAATTGTCCCTTTGATGTAATCATCGTCAGGAAATTAGGCCTGCCGTGGCAGCCGGAGTTAGCAATCGGTGCCGTCGCAGAGACGGGGAGGGTTGTCTTAAACGAATCCATCATATCGGTCTATGGGGTTTCTGAGGAATACATTGAAGGTGAGATTGCCCGCCAGAAGATAGAGATCCGGAGGAGGATCAGTTTATACCGGAAGAGGGGGAAGATCCATGATTTAAAAGATAAGGTCATTATACTCGTTGATGACGGGGTGGCTACAGGGGCAACTATGAAGGCAGCGATTTCGACGCTGAAGGCAGAAGGTATCAAGAGGTTGGTTGTGGCGGTTCCGGTTGCTCCGCCTGAGACTGCCGCGGCCCTGCGGCAAGATGTGGATGAATTCATATGCCTTGAAACTCCCTCCGATTTTATGGCGGTCGGGGCATATTATCTGGATTTTGCTCAGGTCAGTGACGAGGAAGTGGTGGAGATCTTAGAGACATCGAGGTTAAGAGAGGATGCCCAGACTCATGGGTAAAAAGGGGACAGATTTATTTTCCCCTTTTGTGGGGAAAATAAATCTGTCCCCTTTTTATATTCAGACTCATTAAGGTGTCCCCTTTTCCCTTGAAATATGATCACAGTTGACTTATGATATGACATCCTTAAAAGATCAAATCTGAGGGAGGATGTGTGCCGGATAATCCTGCAGAGATACTGATCGTTGATGATGAGCCCCTCATCAGAGAAATCCTCACCCGGAAACTGAAAAATTCAGGTTACAGTCCAATCCCCGCAGAGAATGCCTTTGAGGCATTAAATACGATGCGGGAGCACCTCTGTTCTTTAGTCCTGAGCGACATCATGATGCCAGGTATGGACGGGATTGCACTCCTCAAGGCATTGAGGACGATGTATCCCGATACCGCTGTCGTGATGATCACGGCAGTATCCAACGTCAGTATGGCAATCGAGGCGTTAAGGGAGGGGGCGTATGACTACCTCATTAAGCCCTTTAATCTGGAAGAGGTGGTGCTGAGTGTCCGGAATGCGCTGGAGAAGAGAAGGCTGATCCTGGAAAACAGGCTGTATCAGGAACATCTGGGGGAGATCGTGAAGGCGCAGACAGAGGAGATCCGGCAGCTTCTGACGACCGAGCAGGAGAGGATATGTGAATTGAATAAGGCCATTGAGGAGATTGATGTGACGCACAGTGCGACCCTCGATGCCCTTTCTACGGCGCTGGATTACCGGGACAACGAGACAGAGGGGCACTCCCAGCGTGTCGTCCGGTATAGTCTTGAGATAGGCAGTGTGCTGGGTCTTGAAAGGCATGACTTAGAGATCCTTGGCCGCGGCACGCTCCTCCATGATATCGGCAAGATAGGGGTCCCTGACGTGGTATTGTGGAAGCCGGGGAAGCTGACAGAGGAGGAGTGGATCGAGATGCGCAATCATGTGGAGTATGGATACCGGATGTTAAAGCACATCCCCTTTCTCAGGGATGCAGCCCTGATCATACTGCATCACCATGAGAGATATGACGGCGCCGGCTATCCGCAGGGTCTGAGGGATCATGATATTGTGATCGGGGCGAGGATATTTGCCATCGCGGATACGTACGATGCCATGACGACAGACAGGCCTTACCGGAAGGCCCTTACAGACCAGGACGCCCGGGAAGAGATTGCGCGGTGCTGCGGCAGTCAGTTTGATCCTGCGATGGTTGAGGCGTTTTTCAATATCGCTGTCGCCCGGTGGCTTCAGATCAAGGAAGATGTGGCCGGACACTTTAAAAGCTATAAAGAGGTGATCCGGCCTGTGATGTCATAGGGTGAGGATGTCATACTCCTCGACGTGGATGCTGGGGTCCCCTTTGATCACGATCCGTTTCTGATACTCCTTTTCCAGCTCTTCGATGATCTGTCTTTCTTCATCAAAGATGAAATTGGCGACATTGGGGTGGACGGTCACCAGGATCTTTTTATCTTTTGTGATACGGGACAGCTTTCTGATCTTTCTGAAGAGTTCATAACCGATGGTCGTGACCGACTTTGTATACCCGCGGCCCCCGCAGTAGTTACAGGGTTCACAGAGGGTCCGCATCAGATTCTCCTTGGTCCTTTTCCGGGACATCTCGATGAGGCCCAACTCTGACATCCGGATGATATTGGTCCTTGCCCGGTCTTTTGCAAAGGCCTCCTGCATGGCATTGAATACCTTTTCCCTGTTCTTCTCCTTCTCCATATCAATGAAGTCGATGATGATGATCCCGCCGATATTCCGGAGCCGTAACTGATAGGCCACCTCCTTGACCGCCTCTAAATTGGTCTGGGTAATCGTCTCCTCAGGGTCTCTTTTCCCGACATATTTCCCGGTATTCACGTCAATCACTGTCAGGGCCTCTGCGTGGTCGATGACGATATATCCCCCTGACTTCAGCCAGACCTTTTTGTCTAAAGCCCTGTTGATCTCTGCCTCGATGTCATAGGCCTCAAAGATGGGCTCGTCCCCTTCATGCAGTTCCACCCTCGGCAGCATCCCCGGAAGGTACAGACGGACAAACTCCCGGATCCTTTCATATTCTGATCTGGAATCGATGACGAGGCGGCCCACCTTGCTGGTAAAGAGGTCACGCACCGTGCGGAATGTCAGATCGAGTTCAGAATAGAGGAGGGCAGGGGCTGAGATCCCCTCTTTTTTTCTCTGGATATTTTCCCACAGGAGTTCGAGGAACTCGGCATCTGCGATGAGAGACTCCTGGTCCACCTCTTCGCTTGCGGTCCTGATAATATAACCCATGCCAGGCTTCCTGATCGACTGTACGATTTCTTTCAGCCGCGCCCGCTCTTTGCCATCCTTGATGCGTCTTGAAGTGCCGATGTGTTCTACGGTGGGCATCAGGACAAGGTATCTTCCGGGGAGAGAGATGTAGGACGTGATGCGGGCCCCTTTGGTGCCGATAGGTTCCTTGGAGACCTGGACCATGATCTCCTGCCCCTCCTGTAATATATCTTCGATGCTGTGCTGGGTTTTAAACTCGGTCCTCCCTTCCAGACCTTCTTCTTCGATCATCCGGGCATATTCTTCCGCATCAGCCCCGGCATCGCTGACATATAAGAAGGCGGCCTTCTCAAGCCCGATATCTACAAAGGCCGACTGTATCCCGGGAAGGATCTTGACCACCTTGCCTTTATAGGTATTGCCCACAATACCGCTCTCCCTCCTGCGGTCGATGTGGAGTTCAACAACCTCCTTGTTCTCCAATACGGCAACCCTCGTCTCTTCACTTGCAGAATTTATGATGATTTCTGTAGACATATTTTCTCCATACTTTTGGTGTCATGTGGCGCATCCATTCCCTTTCCATAAAGACCGGTACGTCTTATCCTGACCCCGGGATCATCCGGTGCGACCTTAAAGAGGGCGCTCAGGACATCGGAAGGGCGGCAGCACTCCCCTTTCCGCGATCTTAACAGGAGAAAGAGGGCATCCTTTTTTAGCCACCGGATATCTTCTATGAAGGGCCGGGCATTGATCTCGCGCAGGACCTTCCTGCCGTCCTTTTCCACGACCCTCCGGCTCCAGAGTTCCCCGAGGTTAGAGAGTTGAAAGGTCTCTTGCAATGATGAAATATCAATCCCGTTCAACTGGATCTCGTAGGCATAAAAGGTGATAGATGAATTGAGCGAAGGGGCATGATACGGGATCTCTTCAGCGCTCAGCACGTTAAGGCCTTCGGGCAGGCATCTGTTCATATTATCCTTAAATTGATCAGGGGGGAAAGGGCGTATGAATTCCACATCCATATATTCACAGACACTCTCCATTCCCACAGGCAGGGCAGGGCCAAAGGAGGTCCTGGGGTGCGGATGGAATCCCTCAGAGAAGGCGGTGGGTATATGCGCCCTTCTCAAGGCCCGCATAAAGGTATTCATGATCTCAAGCTGTGACAGCATCCTCAAATCGCCGGTCTTTGAGTATCGTATGCGAAGCCTGACCGGATGGGTTTTGCTGTTTCTAATTTCTTGCTTCTGACTTCTTACTTCTAACTTCTCCTCTGCCTTTCTTGCGATCGGCCTTATCCCGTCCGGCCTTTCTCCCCGGACCGCCTCCATGTCGCAGACCCCGCAGTTCGGGCAGGAGCCGTACCGGCAATCCGGGATCATCCGGCCTGTGGCCGCCCTTTTATATTCCTTGATCAGGAAGTCCTTTGTCACCCCGGTGCTGAGATGTTCCCAGGGGAGTGTCTCATTTAGGGGGATTTGCCGTGAAGCATAGAAGTCAGGATCTATATCACATTGGGCAAATGCCTCCTTCCATTTATGGAAGTCCAGCCGTTCTGTCCAACTATCAAAGCGGCAGCCGGCCCTCCATGCGGCCTCGATCACCTTCCCCAGCCTCCGGTCCCCCCGCGAGAAGACCGCCTCCAGATAAGTCATCTCGGTCCTGTGCCATTTAAAAGAGACCCTCATCTTTTTCAGTCTGCCCTTCAGATATTCGATCTTCTGTTCTATCTCCCCTTTTGTTGTCTGTCCATACCACTGAAATGGGGTGTGAGCCTTGGGGACGAATGTGGATACGCTGACCGTGATATCCCTTCCCCCTTTTCCATACCGGTTCCCGACATCCTTTGCCCTCCTGGCCAGGGAGACAATCCCCTCCAAATCCTCCATCTCCTCGGTAGGGAGGCCTATCATGAAATAGAGCTTTACGGATTTGACCCCTTTTCTGAATACGTCATCGATTGTGGTCAGAAAGACACCTTCGTCCATCTCTTTGTTGATCACCTTGCGCAGGCGTTCGGTCCCTGCCTCCGGGGCTATGGTAAAACTTGCATTCTTTGAGTCTGTGACCTGGTCAATGATGGACGGGGTCAGCGTGCCGATGCGCAGGGAGGGGAGGGAGAATGCAACGTGTTCAGTGCCATATCTTCCCACCAGAGAGGTTAAAAGACTGGTCAGGCAGGCAAAATCCCCTGTGCTGAGAGAGGAGAGGGAGACCTCTTCATAACCGGTGTTCTTTAAAGAGGCATCAATAATCTCTAATATCTTCTCAGGGCTTCTCTCACGCACAGGCCGGTAGGTGATCCCGGCCTGACAGAATCTGCATCCATGGGTACATCCCCTGGTAACCTCTATGGTCAGGCGGTCATGTATCGCCTGCATATAGGGGACAGGCGTCGAGGTCGGATACGGCACCTTGTCTAAGTCTTCCACGATACGCTTTTTGACCTCCTCCTTTATCCCTTCTCTGGCCAGGACAGCATGGAGGGCGTTGTCCGGATGATATTGAGGGGTGTAGAAGGAGGGGATATAGATGCCTTCAATCCTTGATAATTCCAGGAGCAGGGACTCTTTAGAGCCTCCGCCCTCTTTCCAGGTATTAAAGGCATGGATTATATCAACGACCCCTTCCTCCCCATCTCCCAGGAAAAAGGCGTCGAAAAAATCTGCCACGGGCTCCGGATTAAACACCGAGGTCCCCCCGCCGATCACCAGGGGATATCGCTCATCCCGTTCTGCAGAACGCAGGGGGATATCAGACAATGCCAGGGTCGTGAGTACATTGGAATAGCAGAGTTCATAGGGGAGGGTGAATCCTAAGATGTCAAACTCCCTGAGCGGGAGGGAAGACTCTAAAGAGACGAGCGGCTTGCCCCTCTTCGTCAGGAGCTCTTCCAGATCAATCCAGGGGACAAAGACCCTCTCTGCGGCCACATCTTCTATGCGATTCAGGATGTGGTAGAGGATTTTGAGCCCCAGATGCGACATCCCTATCTCATAGGTATCCGGAAAGATGAGGGCCATCTTTGCCCTGACCGTTGATAGGTCCTTCTTTATCGAGTTTATCTCCTGGCCAATATAGCGCGATGGCCTGGAGACGGAGAGCAGAATGTCTTTGTACATAATATCTGTCAGGAAAAAAGGTATCTCTTTTTCTTTATATTAAATAATATGCCCAGAGAAAACAAGGTGGTAATCAGTGAGGTGCCGCCATAACTCATAAAAGGGAGGGGGATACCGACAACAGGCACAATCCCTATGGTCATCCCTATATTGATGACGCAATATAATGCGAATATGCTGATGATCCCGGAGGCCATCAATATTCCCAGCCGGTCTCTTGCCTTTAGGGCCACATCCAGTCCCCAGGATATCAGGGCGACGTAGAGCAATAACAGGACAAGAACACCGAAAAAGCCCCACTCTTCCGCAAACACCGCGAATACGAAATCCGTATGTCTCGCCGGGAGGAAATTCAGGTGGCTCTGCGTACTTTCCAGGACCCCCTTCCCCCAGAAGCCGCCGGAGCCTATGGCTATTTTGGATTGGATGACATGGTATCCTGTTCCAGTGGGGTCTGCTGCCGGGTTGATAAAGGTCAGGAGCCGTGTCTTCTGGTATTCCTTGAGGTTCTCCCAGAAGATATGCCATGCAAATGGGAAGAGCATCAGGAGGAGGAGCGTTGAAAAGCCGAATAACCTTGACCTGACCCGTACCAGATAAATCAGTATCAGGGAGACAAAGGTAGTAATCAGAGCGGTCCCAAGGTCAGGCTGTTTCAGTACGAGCAAGACAGGGAGGGCAATCAACCCTCCCGGGAAGAGGAGCTCCTTGACCGTGTATCCATAGCGGGCCGGATAGTCGGAGAAGTACCTTGTTAAGGCAAGTGCCGTGGCCAACTTGGCAAGCTCTGAGGGCTGGAACGTCAGTCCGCCGATAGAGAGCCACCTCTGGGCCCCAAAACCACTGTTGCCGATGAAGATGACCAATATCAATAAGATCAAAGATAGGGCGTACAAAGGATACGCATATTTTGAGATCGTCTGGTAATCAATAAAGGCCCCGGCAAAGAGAAACAGCATCCCGGTGATGATCCATCCGATCTGTTTCAGGTAAAGCGGGGTTGTATTCCCCCCTGTATTCGCATAGGTGGCACTGTAGATGGTCAGCACCCCTGTGATGAGGATAAAGATAATGATGGCAAAGGCAGTCCAATCAAAGAGGGCTATGGTGCTTTTTTTTAACATGATTTAATCTGTACCCCAAATAAGGGTTCAAGGATTCAAGGGGTCAAGTGATTTAAAGATTTGAACCCCCGACTTCCCGGACACTCGATCCCTTGACCCCTTGACCCCTCGAACCCTTGTTTTTTACGTATTCCTCTATAATCTGGCGCGCCACAGGGGCTGCTACGCTTCCGCCGTGTCCTCCATGTTCGACAAGTACAGCCACGGTGATCTCCGGTTTTTTTACCGGGGCAAAGGCGACAAACCATGCATGGTCGTTAAAGCCATGCGGCTGGCCCCCGCCCCTCCTTCCAATGACCTGTGCAGTCCCTGTCTTGCCGGCGATATCGATCATTGGGCTCCTGGCGGTGGATCCTGTACCCCCCGGATCATTGACCACGCTGTACAGCCCCTTTTTGATGAGGTCTAAGGTATGCTCCTGGATGTGGATCCTCTTTGTTTCAACAGGCGGAAACACGAACCGCCTCTTTTCCCTGTCAGACATTAAGGCCCGGAGGGTCCGGGGTCTTACAGTAACGCCGGAGTTGGCCACGGTATTTACGGTAACGGCCTGCTGTAGAGGGGTTACAGAGAGGTAACCCTGACCGATGGATACAGAGAGGGTCTCGCCGGGATACCAGCGCTCCTTTTTCGTCTCGATCTTCCACTGGATGCTTGGTACCAGCCCCTTCTTTTCTGACGGGAGATCAATGCCTGTCAACTCCCCTAAGCCAAACAGCGAGGCATACTTTGCTATGGTGTCGATCTGCATGCGGTTTCCAAGCTGATAAAAGTAGACATCACAGGATTCTGTAATAGCCTTGTGGAGGTCAACAATGCCGTGCCCCTCTGTCTTCCAGTCTCTGAACACCCTCCTGCCGAACGACATCCCGCCGCTGCAGGCGATCTTGTTGTCTTCGCTGATATACCCCTCTTCAAGCCCTGCCGATGCCATGATGATCTTAAACACGGAGCCGGGGGGATATGTCCCCTGGATGGCCCTGTTATTTAATGGGTGGGCAGGGTCCTCTGCGATCTTCTGCCATACCTTGGGCGACAGTCTCTTGGACAGCACATTAGGATCAAAGGCTGGATGGCTGACCAGTGCCAGCACCTCTCCTGTACCGGTATCCATGACAACGACAGCGCCCGCCCGGTCTCCTAAGGCCTCTTCTGCGGTCTTCTGGAGTTTAAGGTCTATGGAGAGGATGATGCTGTCTCCGGACACAGGTTCCATGACATTTAAGACCCGTCTTTCATGGCCGGCGGCATCTACCTCAATATTTTTTTTCCCAACCCCCCCGCGGAGGAATCGGTCGTACACCTTCTCTACCCCGTTCTGACCCACGATCCTGCCGAGGGGTTCCCCTGCATATTCTTCATCTTTTAATTGGGAAGGAGTGACCTCTCCGACATATCCTAACAAGTGGGCCGCGATGGCGCTGTTCGGATACTCCCGCCTCCCTTCTATGAAGATCCCTATGCCCGGAAGATTCCAGGCATGGGACTCGATCAGGGCCACCTGTCTCATGGAGAGGCCCTCCTTGATAATGACAGGGGAGAAGGGGTCATAATCCTTGCCGGACGCGATCCTCTCTTTGATATCTTCTGCAGGAAGGCCAATAACCGGAGAGATTCGTTTTATGGTATTCTCCAAATTCCTGACATCCGCGGCAACAAGGCCGAGATTAAACGATGGGGCATTTTTGGCTAACACCTCTCCATGGCGGTCATAGATAATACCCCTCAGCGGCGGCAGGGTCACTGTCCTGATCCTGTTATTTTCAGCCAGCCTTTTATAATAGGCCCCGTTGATGATCTGCATGTGCCATCCCCGGAAAAGGATCATGGCGAATAAACAGATAATAACGGCCCGCAGATACTTGATCCTCTGCTGCAGTCCCCTGTTCTTGTCTTGTAAATCCATCATCGCTTATTTAAAAGGTCCATCTTGAGACAGTCCTCTTCCTCCGGGTGGTCAGAAACAGATACACGATCCCTCCCAGCGCCCCATCGAATATGGCCTGGGGAATGGCAATGTAGAAGAGATCCTGAGGCAAGCGGGCCATCCCTAAGAAGGCGAGGATCAGTAATGTCCCAATGCCCTGCAGCAGGGATGCGACGGAGATCATGCCTGCGTGTAAAACAGGGCCGGGATTTTGAATCCACCGGCCAATCACCCCTGAGAGAGATCCTATAAAACATTTTGAGAATACGTTATAGTAGACCGGTCCTGCGGACAGGATATCCATAATAAATCCAAGAGAGGCCCCTATGATGCCGCCCTGGATATCCCCCTTCGATATCCCCAGCAGATAGACCGTGATCAGGATAAGATCGGGTCTGATCCCGTGGATCACCAAAGGGTTCAGGATGCTCCCCTGAAACGCTAAGAGGAATAGGACAAAGATGGCCCAGCCCAGCGATTTCATTACCGTACTTCTTCCTTTAAGAGCATCTCAACCTCCGGCGGCTGCGGGATGTTTAAGACCATGACCTCCCTTATCTTTGAGGGAGACACCTCCGGTATCAGCTCGATGCTGTGGAACAGGGCATTTTGGGGGCTTTCAACCCTGCTGATCCTGCCGATGACGACCCCCGGAGGGAATACGCTGTCCGTCCCGGAGGTGAGCACCAGGTCCCCCTTCCGGATATCTGACTCGATCAGGATATAGTTTAGCCTTAAGACCTTTCCCTCCCCCCCGGTGACAATGCCTTCATCTCTTGTGCGCTGTATCATACCCCCGACAGCGCTATTTCTGTCCGAAAAAAGGAGCACACGGGAGTGATGCGGGGCCGTCTTCGTGATCTTTCCTACGATCCCTTCGGCCGTGATGACACCCATATTGGGCCTGATCCCATCTTCTTCACCCCTGTTGATGACCACGGCGCTGTACCAGTTTGTCGGTTCCCTGGCGACAATGGTGGCGACGGTAAATTCTGTATGGATGGCGTCTTTGACCTTCAGGAGCTGTGTGAGCCTGTCGTAGGCTAAGGCCTTTTCCTTGAGGGAGAGGGATTCTGTACGAAGTCTCTTGCCTTCCTCAAAGAGTCTCTGATTCTCTTCTTTCACATCCACTAAGTCAATATAGTTATTCCACGTGGTGGATATCCCTCTGAATATGAGGGAAAAACCGGAGTGTATTAAATTGACAGTGGATGCAAAGGGTTTCTCAAAGAGATAGTAACGGGGGTTTTCTTTGATCTCCGGGGACAGGAGTACAAAGATCCCTATCAACAGGAGAAAGACTACCAAGACTTTTTTATTTATCACAACAAATCTAAACAAGCCTACCCTCTCTATTGGGTAAGCACAGACACCTTCCTCAAAAGGTCAATCTCTTCCAATACCTTGCCTGTACCCATCACGACGGTGGTTATCGGGTTCTCCACCGTGATGATGGGGAGATTGACCTCTTCCCTGAGGCGCAGGTCCAGACCTTTCAGAAGGGAACCCCCTCCCGCAAGGACAATGCCCCGGTCTATTATGTCTGCTGCAAGTTCAGGGGGAGTATTTTCAAGTGCTACCTTCACCGCATCCACAATGGCGCTTACCGGCTCTGCCAGGGCCTCTCGTATCTCGTCACTGTTGACCTCCAGGGTCTTGGGTATGCCGGTGATCAGGTCCCTCCCCTTCATTAACATGGTCCGCTTCTCCTCTGCAGGGTAGGCAGAACCCAGCTCCATCTTGATCATCTCCGCCATATGCTCCCCCAGGAGGAGATTATATTTCCGTTTGATATAGGAAAGGATCGCCTCATCCATCTTGTCGCCGGCCACACGGACAGAGTCGCTGTAGACGATGCCTGCAAGGGAGATAACGGCAATATCCGTCGTTCCTCCGCCGATGTCAACGACCATATTTCCGGACGGCTCGGTGATAGGAAGGCCGGCTCCGATCGCAGCGGCTATCGGCTGCTCGATCAGATAGACCTCCCGTGCGCCTGCCAGCTCTGCGGAGTCGCGTACGGCCCTCTGCTCCACCTGTGTAATCCTTGAGGGGATGCCGATGATGACACGGGGACTCACAAAGGCCTTCCTGTTATGCGCCCTTGTGATAAAGTAGTTCAGCATCTTTTCCGCCACATCAAAGTCCGCGATGACGCCGTCCTTCATAGGCCTGATCGCAACGATATTTCCGGGTGTCCTGCCGAGCATCCTCTTGGCCTCAGCGCCTACGGCCAGGACCTTTCCGGTCTTTTTATCAATGGCCACCACCGAGGGCTCATTGCACACGATCCCCTTCCCCCGTACATAGACCAGAGTATTGGCAGTCCCCAGGTCAATCGCCAGATCCGTAGAAAACCATCCCAGGATATTACTTAGCAACGTCTGTCCCTCCATCTTCTATGACCCATGTCTTAGCCATCTCATCCCCTATCCTTAACCCCTTCTCATTCCCTATGATAATCAATCCCTCTATCGAGCATATAATCAGTGTCAGCAACCAGCCTATATAGGGTATGAAAAAGAGGATATAACCAATGCCCATAGTCAGGTTCCTTAATATGGAGTCCCTGTAGGCGCACATCCCGCCCCCCTCTTTTATAGTCCGAAGCCTTATCAGCTTTTTGCCGAGACTCCTGCCGTCAAAGAAACCATCCGCGATCAGCAGATAGGTTAAACCCGCAAAGAATCCCACAGGGGACAACAATTTTGAAAAGGCAGCCGCTACAATCAGATCGATAATCTTTGCGACAAATCTATTGAGGACACTCGCCTTGCTGTACTCAGGAGAATCTTCCTCATTAGATTCCGGGGATTCCGGGGATTCCGGAGATCTCACCTCTTCTCCCATGCCGGGCATCAAGGGCAGCTCCCACAAAAGTTTGTTCATTATATCAGAGTATTAGATTATTTCAATGTTTAAATCCCCCCTTTAGTAAAGGGGGGGTAAGGGGGGATCTGTCCATTTCTGCGATTCTCAAAAAATTCCTGCAAAACCCTCCGGCAGCTCTCCTCTTTTATCCCGGAGACGATCTCTACCCTGTGATTAAGCGCCGGTTCCTGCACGATCTGGAATACGGAGCCGCACCCTCCCGCTTTCGGATCTTTGGCGCCAAAGACGATCCTCGGTATCCTGGCCAGGACGATGGCCCCGGCGCACATGGCACAGGGTTCTATCGTCACATAGAGGGTCAGGTCATGGAGGCGCCACCTTCCCAGTTTCATGGCCGACTCTCTGATCGCGAGGACCTCGGCGTGGGCCGTGGGGTCATTAAGGGCCTCCCTCATATTATGGCCCCTTGCGATGATCTCATCGTCCAGCACCGCGACCGCCCCTACAGGGACATCTCCTCCTGCAGCGGCCAATTCCGCCTCTCTCAGGGCGATGTCCATAAAACCTTCATGAAATGACATTAGCTATTGAGATTAGAGGAAAAGTGTTGTAATGTCAAGGATAGTATGGGAGCAATAGGATATACAATCTTTGGCGTTATCATCGGGGCTGTCATCACGTGGCTTATGGCATCTTCCCGACTTGGCCGCCTTGGGGGAAGGGCGAGGGGTGCAGAGGCCGTCAATGAGGAGCTGAGGAAACAGGTTCAGAGACGAGAGACCGAGATCGATCAAGTCAGAAAAGATATTGATGCTGAGAGACAGGTCAAGGTTGAGGCCTTAACGCGGCTTGAGGCGGCCCAGAAGGGTTTTGAGGAACAGAAGGCGCTTATCGATACGATGAAGAAAGAGATGACGGATACCTTTAATGCCCTCTCCTCTGCGGCCCTGAAGAGCAGCAGTGAAGATTTTCTGAGGCTTGCGTCGCAGCACCTTGGGAATATCGTGACAGACACAAAGGGGAGGCTGGGGGAGCATCAGACGGCGATTGACGGGCTCGTCAAACCTCTTCAGGAGGCGCTAAAAAGATACGAAGACCAGATCAATGCGCTGGAGGCAAAGAGGCGACAGGATTATGGGGGATTGGAGGAGCAGATCAAGACACTCACCTCCACCCATCAGCAGCTGCAACGGGAGACCAGCAGCCTTGTCACGGCGCTGAGAAAACCCCAGATCAGCGGGTCATGGGGTCAGCTTTCTCTCAAAAGGGCGGCGGAGCTTGCCGGGATGACCGCGTATTGCGATTTTTATGAGGAGGTCTCGGTGACGACGGAGGCAGGGCGTTTGAGGCCTGACATGATTGTCCGCCTTCCAAACGGCAGAGAGATCGTGGTTGATGCGAAGGCCCCTGTGGATGCTTATATGAATGCCATATCTGTCACGTCTGAAGAGGAACGGCAAAAGGCATTAACCAATTATGTAACACAGGTGAGGGTCCACATGAATGCCTTAGGGGCCAAGTCCTACTGGGAGCAGTTTCCAAAGTCTCCGGAGATCGTGGTGATGTTTCTGCCCGGAGAGTCGTTCTTCAGCGCCGCCTTAGAGCATGACCCTGCACTCATCGAAGACAGCAGTTTGAAAAAGGTGATCCTGGCCACCCCGACGACCTTTATCGCACTCCTCAAGGCCATTGCCTACGGATGGCAGCAGGAGCAGATGACAAAGAATGCCCAGCAGATCAGCATGCTGGGAAAGGAATTATATGAGAGGATCAGTACCCTGGCAGGGCATTTCGAGGAGACCGGTAATGCCCTTGAGAAGGCGGTCGCGGCCTACAACAGGGCGGTCGGTTCCCTGGAGTCCCGTATCCTCCCCTCTGTCAGGAGGTTTAAAGAACTTGGGGTTACAGGCGCGGAGGAAATACCTGTTCTGGAGCAAATAGATCAGAAGCCACGGGGGATTGATGTCCCTCCCTAAATTTTCTCTTGACACCCAACAGGCGGATGAGTTAGGGTAAAAAGCCCCGGATACTGTTTTTTATCTGGGCATTTATGTTAGACTGTATAGGTTATGAAGATCGCCATTGCCTCGGATCACGCCGGCCGTGAACTCAAGGAAGAGATCGTATCCTTCTTAAAGGAAAAGGGGATAGAAGTTATTGACTATGGTGTCGATAATCCGGAGTCTGTAGACTACCCCGACTATGGGATCAAAGTGGCCGGGGCTGTCTCAAAAGGGTTGGCAGGGATGGGAATACTCTCCTGTGGTACAGGCATAGGGATGTCCATTGTAGCCAATAAATTCCCGAATGTCCGCGCGGCCCTCTGCAGTGACCTGTTTACGGCAAGGATGAGCAGGCTGCACAATGATGCCAATGTACTGGTGTTAGGGGGAAGGACCTTAGAGAAGGGTATTGCCTTATTGATGGTAGAGGCATGGCTTAAGACAGGGTTTGAGGGGGGCAGGCATCAGAGGAGATTGGATAAGATCAGGGAGTTGGAAAAGGGATTATATAACAACGAAGAGGGTAAACATCAATGCCAGAATTAAAGAGCGTAGACCCTGAAGTCTATGAGGCTATCCGGAATGAGATCGTACGAGAGAACAAGAAGATTATCCTGATTGCATCGGAAAATGTCAGCAGTATGGCGGTGCTTGAGGCCCAGGGCTGTGTCATGACCAACAAGTATGCCGAGGGATATCCACGCAAGCGGTACTATGGCGGGTGTGAATATGTTGATGTCGTGGAGGAGCTTGCCATATCGAGGGCAAAGGCCATATTCGGGGCCGAACACGTGAATGTGCAGCCCCATTCCGGGACCCAGGCCAACATGGGGGTCTATTTTGCCGTCCTGAAGCCCGGCGACACCATCATGGGCATGGACCTTTCCCACGGAGGGCACCTCAGTCACGGGAGCCGCGTGAATTTTTCAGGGATATTCTATAACGTTGCCAGCTATGGGGTCAGCCGTGAGACCGGGATGATCGATTATGATGAGGTAAAAAGGATTGCCCTTGAACGGAGACCCAGGATGATCATCATAGGGGCAAGCGCCTATTCAAGGACGATCGATTTCAAGAGGTTTCATGAGATCGCCAAAGAGGCCGGGGCCTATACCCTGGCCGATATTGCCCATATTGCAGGGTTGATCGCTGCCGGGGTGCACCCGAGCCCCTTCCCTTATACGGACTTTGTGACCACAACGACACACAAGACCCTCAGGGGGCCGAGGGGGGGCATGATTATGTGTAAAGAGGAGTATGCCAAGCTGATTGATAAGAGCATATTTCCCGGAATACAGGGCGGTCCTCTGATGCATATTATTGCGGCCAAGGCTGTGGCCCTCAAGGAGGCCATGATGCCGGAGTTCCGCGACTATCAGGCCCAGATCGTGGCCAATGCAAAACGTCTCGCCGCAGGCCTTATCGGTAAAGGATATAATCTGGTCTCCGGGGGGACGGATAATCACCTGATGCTCGTCGACCTGAGGAGCAAGGGGATCACCGGCAAGGATGCCGAGGCGGCGCTGGATGTCTCAGGGATTACCGTCAATAAGAATACGGTCCCCTTTGATGATAAGCCCCCGGCGGTTACCAGCGGTATCAGGATTGGGACCCCTGTGATGACGACCCGGGGGATGAAAGAGCGGGAGATGGATAAGATTGTGGAGTATATTGACAGGGTGCTTACAAATATCGGGAAAGAGGATGTCTACAGAGAGGTTCGGGAGAAGGTTGAGGTTCTCTGTAGTAAGTTTCCGGCGTATTGATTGTATAGGCAGCAGGTAGCAGGCAAAAGGGAAGGAGTAACCGATGAAGTGTCCATTCTGCGGTCATCTTGAAGACAAGGTTGTGGATTCAAGGGAGGCCAAGGAAGGGGATGCGATACGGCGCCGGCGGGAGTGCCTCAGATGCCGGAGGCGGTTTACCACCTATGAGCATATCGAAGATGTGCTTCCGGTTGTGGTCAAGAAGGATGGCCGGAGGGAGCCCTTTGACAGGAATAAGATCCTTGGCGGTCTTAAAAAGGCCTGTGAGAAGAGGCCTGTAGCCATGGATGTGCTGGAAGAGATCGTATCGAGGATCGAGAAAAGGGCCCAGGAGAGTGGAGAGAAAGAGATTCCCAGTTCGATGATAGGAGGGGAGGTCATGCGCGAGCTTCAGATCCTTGACGAGGTTGCGTATGTAAGGTTCGCATCGGTCTACAGGGAGTTTAAGGGCATCAACGAATTTATGGATGAGTTGAAGGACCTGTTGAAGGAGAGGAATAAGAAATAGAGGAAAAGGGGACAGATTTATTTTCTGCCCCATAACGGGGCAGAAAATAAATCTGTCCCCTTTTCCTCCTTGGGGGTATTATAATGTGGACGATTGCAGGCGAAGGTATCCATCCAATCCATGAGAAGAGGCTTACGTCCTCTGTAGCTCTTAAGGACCTGAAGTTGCCCGGCAAGGTGGTCATCCCCCTGTCTCAGCATATTGGGGCGCCGTGTGAGCCGCTGGTCAAGATCGGGGACAGTGTCAGGAAGTATCAAAAGATCGGGGAGGCCAAGGGTTTCGTATCCGTCCCGGTCCATGCCTCCATCTCCGGCAAGGTCATCGCGATTGGGAAGTTCCCCCATCCATCAGGGAATCAGTCCCATTCTATTGTGATAGAATCTGACGGCAAGGATGAGCCTGTAGAGGGGCTTACAGAACATCCGGATTACCTCAAGTTAGATCCCAAGGAATTGAAAGACATCATTGTGAACGCCGGCATCGTTGGCATGGGGGGCGCCACATTCCCGACGCACGTCAAGTTGAACCCGCCTAAGGAAAAGAAGATTGATACCGTTCTGTTAAATGGTGCCGAATGCGAGCCCTATCTGACTGCTGATGACCGGTTGATGGTGGAGATGCCCCGTGAGGTAGTGGAGGGGATGAAGATCCTCATGCACATTATGGGGGTCAAAGAGGGGCACATTGGCATTGAAGATGATAAGCCGGCGGCCATTGAGGCGATGAGAAAGGCGGTATCAGGTACAGGGATCCGGATTTCCGTCCTCGAGAAAAAATACCCCCAGGGTGCTGAAAAACAGCTTATCAAGAGTATCCTTGGCCGGGAGGTCCCATCCGGCGGTCTTCCCATGGATATTGGCGTTGTGGTACAGAATGTCGGTACTGCAGTGGCTGTCTATCATGCCGTACGTTACGGGATTCCCCTCATTGAGCGTATTGTGACGGTGACCGGGCAGGGCATTCAAAGGCCGGGGAATCTCCGGGTGCGCATCGGCACTCTCCTGGATCATGTGATTACAGAATGTGGCGGCCTTGTGGGTGAACCGGGCAAGATCCTGTTTGGCGGTCCTATGATGGGGATTGCCCAGCATACACTGCATGTCCCTGTCCTGAAGGGGACATCCGGGATCCTGGCCATACCCAAAGAGGATGTTCTGCTGGAAGACTTTACTGCCTGCATCCGGTGCGGCAGGTGTGTGCAGGCCTGTCCTATCCGGTTGTTACCCAATATGTACAGTGTGCTTGCAGAGGCAGGGAAGCCAAAGGATGCTGAGAAATATTATGTGCTCGACTGCATCGAGTGTGGTTGCTGTACCTATGTATGTCCATCGAGACGGCCCATTGTGCATCAGATACGCTATATAAAGGCAGAGATGAGGAAGGCTAAGAACAAGGTTGCATGAGTCCCCGCTGTTCGTAGAAGCCGGCAAGTTGTAATGACAGAGCAGACCGTCGCAGAGAAAGAAGAAAAAAAGGGCAGGTTAGAAGAACCGACCCCGAAGTTGATCCTGACCTCTTCTCCCCATGTGCTTGGTGAGGATTCCATAGAGAGGATCATGTGGTCTGTGGTCTTAGCCCTGATGCCGGCCGCCCTGGCAGGGCTCTATTTCTTTGGCTGGTCTGCCCTTCAGGTCATCGTGGTATGCATCGCGTCAACCCTGGGTGCAGAGGCCCTTTATCAGAAGATCTCCGGACACAGGGTTACTATAAAGGATGGCAGCGCCGCAGTCACCGGTGTGCTGCTGGCCCTCACCCTGCCGCCGGGTTCCCCCTGGTGGCTTTCAGTCATCGGCGGCTTCTTTGCGATCATGATCTGTAAGCAACTCTACGGAGGCCTTGGATATAATCCTTTTAATCCGGCCATGATGGCGCGGGTATTTCTGCTCATCGCCTTTCCGCTTCAGATGACGAGGTGGCCTGTACCGCATCCAATCTTTTCAGGGATTGATGCAAAGACCGGGGCTACGCCGTTGGGAGATCTGCAGGTGGCCAGGTTGACAGGAAAAGGGATCGGCAAGGCGGCAGAGTTGAATTTAGGAGATGCATTTATTGGGAATATCGGGGGGAGTATCGGTGAGGTCTCTGCGCTGGCCCTCCTCATAGGCGCCGCATACCTTATCTACAAGCAATACATCACCTGGCATATCCCCCTCTCCATGATCGGTGCTGTCATGGCCTTCAGCGGGATATTCTGGATGATGAAGCCGGACAAGTATGCCAATCCCCTCTTTCACCTCCTTACAGGGGGGCTTATCTTAGGGGCATTCTTTATGGCAACAGATATGGTCACCTGTCCTGTCACCCTGAAGGGGCAGTTGATTTTTGGCTTCGGCTGCGGGCTGATCACCGTCATCATCAGGATGTGGGGGGGATATCCGGAAGGGGTGTCCTTTGCCATCGTCCTTATGAATATCGCAACGCCGTTAATAGATATGTATACCAGGCCCGTGAGGTATGGGGCCAAAAGGGTGGAGGGGGCCGGTTAGTCTATGGGACGTCTAATCATCGTTCTTACAGCAATATGCCTCGTGGCGACTATAGCCTTAGCCAGGGTCTATGACATTACGAAGGGTCCCATTGCGGAACAGGAGCGGTTAAGGACTGTTAGTGCTATCAAGGCTGTCCTCCCGGCATTTAATAATGATATTGATAAGGATGCTCAGGAAGTGGTGGTGGGTAAGGATAAAAAGGAGAGGGATATCAAGATTAAGTTCTATACCGGGAAGATGGATGAGGCCCCTGTGGGGAGGGCATTCCAGATGATTGCCCCGGACGGCTATGCCGGGGATATCTCAATTTTGATGGGGGTCACCCCGGAAGGGAAGATAACCGGGGTAGAGATTATCAACCAGAGAGAGACCCCGGGCCTTGGCAACAAGATTCTGCAGGAGATATGGAGGGGAAAGTTTAAGGGGAGGTCTCTTGAAGATGGGCCTAAGCTTGCCGTGAAAAAGGATGGAGGAGAGATAGACCAGTTCAGTGGGGCCACAATATCGCCCCGTGCAGTGGTCAGTGCCGTAAAGAGGGGGCTTGAGATCTACAGAAAGGAGTTTAGTCATGGCGGATAGCGATGTCACATCTTCTGAGATTGTAGAGCTGCAACCGGTAAGCGGGACATCCTGGCTGAATCTCAGGGAGGTGTCGGGTGATTTTGCCCGGGGTTTATGGGAGGAGATCCCGCTCTTCCGTCTGGTCTTAGGGACATGTCCTACCCTTGCGGTCACCACATCTGCGACAAATGGGGTGGGGATGGGTATCGCAACGACCTTTGTCCTTGTCGCCTCGAACATCATGATCTCCTTATTGCGAAAGATCATACCGGATATGATCAGGATACCGGCCTTCATTATCGTCATCGCCTCGTTTGTGACAATCGTTGACCTGATGATGGCCGCTTTTACACCCGAGCTGCACCATGCACTGGGGATATTTATCCCCTTGATTGTCGTCAACTGTATTGTCCTGGCCAGGGCCGAGGCCTTTGCATCCAAGAATGGTCCTCTAAGATCAACCGCGGATGGCCTCGGGATGGGGTTAGGCTTTACGATGGTCCTGATACTCCTTGGGACGTTAAGAGAGATACTCGGCAACGGGACGTGGTTTGGTATACCGGCCCTGACAGGTGTTATGGGGCTGTTTAACTATGAGTACCAGCCCATGATTGTGATGGTCCTGCCCCCCGGGGCGTTTATTGGATTGGGACTCTTTGTTGCCCTGGCCAATAAGATTGAGGAAAAAAGAAAGGGGAAAAAGTAAGAAATGGACAATGTCGTCGAGATATTACTGATACTCATCAGCACCATTTTTGTGACTAATTTTGTCCTGGCCCGCTTTCTCGGAATCTGTCCCTTTCTAGGGGTTTCATCAAGGATAGAGACCAGTATCGGTATGGGGATGGCCGTCATCTTTGTGATTACACTGGCCGCGCTCAGTGCATGGCTTATTGACAAGTTTGTCCTGATACCGTTTGACCTTGTCTATCTCAGGACTATTGTCTTTATCCTTGTCATTGCCAGTTTAGTGCAGTTCGTGGAGATGGTGATCCGCAAGACAAGCCCGGCGCTCTATAATGCCCTTGGGATATTCCTGCCGCTGATTACGACCAACTGTGCGGTTTTGGCTGTAGCATTGCTCGTGGTGCAGAAGGAGATGGATCTATTCCCGATGCTCTTCTTTGCGGTCGGGGCCTCCACGGGATTTACAGTGGCATTGATACTCATGGCCGGAATCCGTGAACATACTGTCCATGCCAGGATACCTAAGGTGCTGCAGGGGACCCCGATTTCATTGATTACAGCAGGACTGATGGCCCTGTCTTTTCTGGGTTTTGCAGGGCTGGTCAGGATGTAGACAGGTTCTGGGCGAAGGGGGGGACGTTTCCCCTTCTCTGAGGATCTGCCCCCTGTGGATAAATTTAGTTGCCCGGCATGAGGCGGATAGGTTATAATGGACATAATTGACCATTATGTGAGGAAGGTTTAAATGTTGATGGCCATGGTGACAATGGGGGCGATCAGTGTGGTGGCAAGCTTCGGGCTGGGCGTTGCCTCTAAGAAGTTTGCCGTTGAGATAGATCCGAAGGTCCAGGAGATAGACAGCGCCCTGCCGCACGCCAATTGCGGGGCATGTGGTTATGCCGGTTGCATGGGTTTTGCCACGGCAGTCGCCACGGGACAGGCCCCTGTCAGCGGATGCCCTCCGGGTGGAGCCACGGCAGCCAAAAAGATTGCGGCGATCATGGGGGTGGATGCCCCGGAGATGCCGGAGAGGATGCTGGCCAGGGTCTATTGTCTTGGCGGGCATCAGGAGGCCAGCGAAAAGTTTGAATATCATGGTGTGCAGGACTGCAACGCCGCGATCCTTGTGGCAGGCGGATCAAAGAGCTGTGTCTATGGATGTCTGGGGCTTGCCAGTTGTGTCAGGGCCTGTCCGTTTGACGCCATGTACATGAGTGAGAACGGACTCCCTGTTGTGATTGATGATAAGTGTACGGGGTGCGGCCTGTGCATACCACCGTGTCCCAAGAATCTGATAGAACTGGTGCCTGAGAATAAGGATGTCCATATCTTCTGCCGTTCTTTGGACAAGGGGTCCGATACCAAGAAGGTCTGTAGTACGGGTTGTACTGCCTGCCTTAAATGTGAGAAGGTCTGTCCCTATAATGCCATCACCATAGACAGTTTTCTCGCCCGGATAGATTATAGTAAATGTACGAATTGCGGACTCTGCATCCCTGTATGCCCGACAAACATTATCTCCGACCTGATCCCGGTCAGAGAGGTCGCTTATGTTCATGACGATTGTATCGGTTGTCTTATCTGTAAGAAGGTGTGCCCGGTGGATGCCATTACCGGTGAATCAAAACAGTTACACATTGTAGACCCTGTGCTGTGTGTCGGATGTACGATATGTGCGGATAAATGCCCGCCCAAGGTCATTGAAATGCGGCCGCAACAGAGATACAAAAACGAGTTGGAGAAGGTATTGTCAGGGGTCGCCTAACCTGTCTGCATGCCATCTCTCCTTGCTCTCTGCAATAGTATTTGCGAGGGCTACTTAACCCAAAAGGAGGTGAAAAAAAGAATGAACACGTATGAATCAATTTTTATCCTCAGGTCCACCCTGAACGATGAGGACGTCCAGAAGGCTGTCAGCAAGATCGAGGGCGTTGTGAAACAGGGGGGGGAGCTTATTGCTACAGAAAACTGGGGGAAGAAGAGGCTTGCCTATGAGGTCATGAAAGAGAAGAAGGGCATTTATGTGCTTCTCCGCTTTCGTGCCAAGGGTGATCTTGTCGCAGAGATTGAGAGGAATTACCGTATTGATGATAATGTCATAAAATTCCTCACGGTAAAGCTGGACAAAAAGGGGATAGAACTAATAAAGAAGAAAGAAATGGCTGCATCCTCTCCGCAGGGTGAAGCGAGTGTGGCAGAAAAAACTGAAGGGGATGTTTAAATAGGAGGGATTCTGTCATGAGCGGGTTTAACAAGGTCATTCTATTAGGTAATCTTACCAAGGACCCTGAGATACGCTATACCCCGAATGGTACGGCAGTAGCCAATTTCTCTATGGCTGTAAACCGTAGATTTAAACAAGGCGGTGAGGTCAAGGATGAGGTGTGTTACTTAGATATCGTGGTCTTTGGTAAACAGGCTGAAAATTGCGGGCAGTATATCAATAAAGGAGATAGTGTTCTGATAGATGGAAGATTGCAGCAGAGAAGATGGGAGGCAGAGGACGGGCAAAAGAGGAGCAAGATAGAGGTGGTGGCCCAGAGTGTCCAGTTTATGCCAAAGAAACAGGGCATGGCCTCAGGTATTGTGGCCGAAGAAGGAGGCAATGCCCATTCACCGGGTGCAACCGACAATATCACAGAAGATGAAGTGCCGTTTTAGTAAGGCACAGACAGCGTAAAAGAGAAAGGAGTCATATGGCAGAGCGAACCGAGAGAAGAGACAGAGGAGATAGAGAGGACAGGGGAGATAGAGAGGATAGAGAAAACAGGTCCTTTTACCGGAGAAGGGTGTGTAAGTTTTGTGTTGAGAAGATCCCTTTAATAGACTATAAAGATATTCAAACCCTCCGTGGGTTCGTTTCGGACAGGGGTAAGATCATCCCACGGCGGATATCCGGGACTTGTGCAAGACATCAGAGAGAGCTGATGACTGCCATAAAACGTGCACGGAATATAGCCTTCTTGCCATTCACAGAGAGGGGCTAATCGTCATATTCTTGACGACCTCCCGGTAAGTGCTATAGTTAAAAATGTGCGCATCTCCATAGGGATCGTCATCTCCTTCATATTGATCTTTGGGCTTGGCTTATCTTCCTACATGCAGGACAGGGATATCGTCTTATCAAAGAAAAACCTTCCATCTGACGAGGCCTCAATAGGACCAATAAATAGCCTGTCCTTGCCTTACCCCCCTTCGCTGAGGGTTGAAAAACCTGAGGTGAAGGGTATCCATGTCACAAGCTGGGTCGCGGGTGAGCCAAAACTCTTTGCCAACCTTATACGGCTTGTCGACGAGACAGAGCTTAACACCATGGTCATAGACCTTAAAGAGGCTGACGGCCGTATTGGATACGAGGCAGACCTCCCGCTTGCCAGGTCTGCAGGTTCCATCGAGAGGAGGATCAGGAGCTTAGATCACCTCATAGAGGAATGTAAGAGCCACAATATATACAAGATAGCCCGGATTGTCCTTTTTAAGGACACATACCTTGCAGAGAAACGGCCGGAACTGGCCATAAAGAGCCAGTCAACAGGGGAAGTATGGAGGGATTATAAGGGGGATGCATTCACAAGCCCTTATATAAAAGAGGTTCAGGAGTATAATATCCGGTTGGCCGAGGATGCTGCGAGGCGCGGTTTTGACGAGATCCAGTTCGACTACGTCCGTTTTCCAAGTGATGGCCCCCTGAAAGACATCCTCTATCCGGAGGGTCACAATGAAGAGAAGGCCATTGCCACGATTACGGCATTTGTAGAACGCGCCAGGGAGAGGTTAGCCCCTTACAATGTTAAGCTCTCTGTAGACGTCTTTGGTCTGACCACCCTGAGTGACCGTGTGGGTATCGGACAGAACTTCAGGCAGTTAATAACCGCCGCAGATTATATCTCCCCGATGGTCTATCCATCACACTACTGGAAGGGATCCTATGGCTATAAGAGTCCCAATACCGCCCCCTATGAAATAGTCAGCGCTGCCCTTAGGGATGCCATAAGAAAATCGGCAGATGAGCAGCAACCGGTTGAGACCATAAAAGATAAGATCAGACCCTGGTTACAAGACTTTACCCTGGGTCCCCCGCATTATGGTCCTGAAGAGGTCAGGGCCCAGATAAAGGCGGCCCGGGACCATGGTATCAGGGAATGGCTGTTGTGGAATCCAGTCGTGCATTACACGAAAGAGGCGCTCGTGCCATTCTGGAATCCTGACACCTACACAGCCAGGCAACAGACTCCCCGGCCTGCCTCGCCTCCGTCATCTGAAGAGCCGCAGTCTTAATTAGAGTCTGTGTATAAACTCACGTTTTTCTGATTCCCGGACATGAAATGTCACCCGGAGTCCAGACATTCTTTCGTTGTTTTGTGCTCTGTTGCTCATGAATAGGATATGTGCCGTCTTGTTCTCGATTTCGGGCATAAGTATCCCTCAAAGCTTTTCTTGTCAGGATCATCTCCTTCCGATCATTGCATCTGAGTTCGCATCTTCGCAAGAAATGCCCCCGTCATAACCCGGATGTTGTAGACAATCACGTTCCAGTATA
>JACRHF010000033.1 GCA_016217665.1 Nitrospirota bacterium
GCCGGTCCTGGCCGCCCAGTTTGGTTACCTGCCCGGGTTCCTCTGGATATTGGTCGGTGCGGCCCTCGGCGGCGCTGTCCACGACACCGTGATCCTTACGGCCTCTGTCCGGCGAAACGGCAGGTCCCTTGCCCAGATCGCCAAGGATGAGGTGGGACCTGTCGCCGGGATTACGGCGGCCTTAGCCATCCTGTTTATCATCATTGTGGCATTAGCCGGACTCGGCCTTGCGGTCGTCAATGCCCTAACGAAGAGTCCCTGGGGGACATTTACGATCGCCGCGACGATCCCTATTGCCCTCCTGATGGGGATGTATCTCTACAAGATCCGGTATGGGAGGGTTGGAGAGGTGAGCGCCATCGGGGTCATCCTTCTCCTCCTCGCCGTGATATCCGGCAGGTACATCCCGGGTTCCGGCCTTGAGCCCCTTTTTAACCTGTCGAGGGGCACACTCGTCTTTGGCATGGCGGCCTATGGTTTCGTGGCCTCGGTACTCCCGGTGTGGATGCTCCTCTGTCCAAGGGATTATCTCTCGACCTATATGAAGCTGGGAACTGTGGGACTCCTGGCCTTCGGGGTGATCCTCCTGGCCCCGGATATCCAGATGCCGGCCGCCACCCGGTTTATCGCCGGCGGAGGGCCGATCATACCCGGAGCCCTCTTCCCCTTTATGTTTATTACGATCGCCTGCGGCGCCATATCCGGATTCCACTCCCTGATCTCCTCAGGGACTACTCCAAAAATGATCCAGAGGGAGTCAGAGATCAAGGTGATTGGCTTCGGGGCGATGCTAATGGAGGGTTTTGTGGCGGTGATCGCCATTGTTGCCGCAACCATCCTGATCCCAGGCGATTATTTTGCCATCAACACAACCCTTTCCTTTGATGCCCTTGCCGCCCTCGGTTTTCCGGTGAGCCGGATCCAGGAACTATCAGCGGCCGTGGGGACGAATGTGGCTGGCAGGCCTGGGGGCGCGGTATCCCTGGCCGTTGGGATGGCCTCGATCTTTTCGAGACTTCCCGGCATGAACGGATTGATGCCTTACTGGTATAACTTTGCCCTCATGTTTGAGGCGCTTTTTATTCTGACCACGGTGGATACGGGAACAAGGGTTGCGAGATTTATCGTTCAGGAGCTGGGCGGCCATGTGTATAAGCCGTTAAGCCGGACCCACTGGATGCCGGGGACGATCCTGGCCAGCCTTATGGTCGTGGGCGCCTGGGGCTATCTGATCTACTCCGGGAGCATCTCGACCATCTGGCCCATGTTCGGGGTGGCCAACCAGTTATTAGCTGCGCTCGCCTTCTGCGTCGGGACAACCGTGATCATCAAGATGGGGAAGCTGAGATATGCCTGGGTCACCTTTATCCCGATGCTCTTTATGGTCGTCATGACCATGACGGCATCCTATGAACTTTTCTGGCTGTTTTTAGGGAAGGCGGCCCAGGCCGGGACGGCCAGCGAGGCCTTTGCTTTTAAACTGGATGCGGCCCTGGTAGCGGCCATGGCCCTCCTTGCCGTCGTTGTCGTTGCGGACTCTTTTGTCAAATGGTACGGCTACATCGCAGGAAATCGGGAGGTCGTGACCAGCGAGGTTGTGGAGTGGGCGGCGGATATGGAAGTACGCTAAAAGTTTGCGCTGAAAAATGCGGGGCACCCATTGCTACGAAGTAAATGCAATGGGTCGTGGGCATTTTTGAGCGCAAACTTAGGACACGGGCGTAGCGTTGGCCGCAGCAGCGTATCGCATTTGAAACCAGGAGACTTTTATGCGAAGGATTATTTCAAGTTTATTGTTGACACTGTTTCTGATTCAGCCCTGTTTAGCCGCCCCTCCTGAGATCGGGGATCCAACAAAAGGGGGGTATGCAAGGAAGCTCTTCCTCAAGGAGAATTATCTCTATCTTGCAGACTGGTATTCCGGCCTCCACATCTACGATGTCACCTTTCCCTATAAACTGATCCACCTTACTAATGTCCACACCCCGGGGTCTCCAAAGGGGATCTATGTCCAGGATAACATCGCCTATGTAGGCGATGACGATCACGGACTTGAGATCATGGATGTAAAAAACCCATTGGCCTCACGGATTATCAGCAATGTCGCCACACAGGGACTCGCCTATATTGTGCAGGTTGTCGGAAATTATGTCTATGTGGCAGACCACCGCGGCGGCGTTTCTATTATTGATGTAAAAAACCCTGCCCGTCCTGAACTCCTGAGCCGGTTCGAGACAAAGGGTCTTGCCTGGGGGATTGCGGTCAAAGGGAACTATGCCCTTGTGGCCGCAGATAAGGGGGGGCTCCTCGTTGTGGATGTCGTGAATCCAAGAAAACCCATGCTCGTATCGAGTTATCCCGCGGCCATCAATGCGGAGGATGTCTTTGTGAAAGACAACTTTGCTTATGTGGCCTCCTATTATACAGGGCTCCATATCATCGATATCCAGAATCCGTTAAGACCGCGCGGGGTCGGCTTCTTAAAGACACCGGGAAATGCGAGAGGTGTCTTTGTCTCCGGGCAATATGCCTATGTGGCAGACTGGAAGTCCGGCCTTCAGGTCATTGATGTCAGTAATCCCGCGAGACCGGCTATCGCCGGCAGTCTGGAGACCAGCGGGATGGTATGGGATGTTAAGGTCAGGGGGGACTATGCCTACATTGCAGACTGGGAATCCGGGATCAAGGTCATCAACGTCTCTAACCCAAGGCGGCCTTACGAGGTGGCCGGCTATGGGTATTACGGCTATGCCCATGATCTGTACACCCAGGGGAAGTATGCCTATATAGCCAATGGTTCGCAAGGTTTTCAGGTGATCGACATCAGTAATCCGGCCAATCCCACATGGGTTACCACCCTTGAATTGCCGGGTGATTCTCAGGGTCTCTTGATGCAGGAGTCTCTTGCCTTTGTGGCCGCCGGGGATGCGGGACTCCATATCATCGATTACAGTGATCCCTATAAACCTGTCAGGATCGGCGGATATGATACCCCCGGGATTGCAGGCAAGGTAGTTGTGGACGGGACGTCTGCCTACATTGCGGATGGAGAGGCGGGGGTGCAGATTGTGGATGTGTCAGAGTCTGTAAAGCCTAAGCTTGCTGCAACCTATGCGACAGAGGAAAGCCCCCGGGACCTGATTCTCCATAAGGGGTATCTCCTGATCGCTGAGGGAGATGCCGGATTAGAGGTGGTCGATATCAGTAACCCTGCGATGCCGGTACGGGTCGGTCTCTTTCATGCGAAGGGGGCCGGGCATGTCAGGATAAAGGACACCTTTGCCTTTCTCACGAGTGGCAGGGATAAGGTGCTCGTCATAGATATTGCGGATCCCAAATCGCCCAGGGAGGTCAAAGAGATTAGCGTGGACTATAAGATAAAGGGGATCTATCTGAAGGGGGATCAGTTGTATATCTACAGTGAGAAAGAGATCGGCATCTTCAACGTGAGTGATCCTGTGAAGCCGGTCTCAATGGTAAAACATGATACCACCGGCAACATCGCAGCGATTGCCGTAGGGGAGGATAACCAGATATACCTTGCGGCCGGGAGTGAGGGGCTGCGGGTGGTGCTGACCGGTAATGGTGCTTCATCCGGTAATGATGTTCCATGAGTATTGAGCGAAAGGAAAAGGGGGAAAAGGGGACACCTTTTCCCACGTAAATGTCATTCCCGCGCAAGCGGGAATCCAGAACAAAGTCAGAGGTCTGGATTCCCACTTTCGTGGGAATGACGGGCACCTTAGAGTTATTTTCAAATGAAAAGGCAGAAGGCTAAAAAGGGATACAGGGTAGAGCGTGATTTGCTCGGGGAGAAAGAGGTCCCTGCCTGGGCCTACTACGGGGTGCAGACCGCAAGGGCGGTTGAGAACTTTCCGATCAGCGGAGTGACCTCCCGGCCTGAATTTATCCGTGCTACGGCATTGATTAAAAAAGCGGCTGCCCTGGTGAACATGGATGCCGGGAAACTCGACAGGCGCAGGGGGAGGGCGATTGTGCAGGCGGCAGGGGAGGTGGCTGAAGGAGAGTGGCATGAGCATTTTGTCGTGGATGTCTTCCAGGCCGGGGCCGGTACGTCGCACAACATGAATGGCAATGAGGTGATTGCAAACCGGGCCATTGAGATACTCGGTGGGAAGAGGGGAGATTACGCGATTGTCCATCCGAATGACCATGTCAACATGTCTCAATCCACTAATGATGTCTTTCCAACGGCCATGCGGATTGCAACCCTCTTCGCGATTGCGGATCTGATGCCGGTTTTAGAGGGACTTGGTGGGGCACTTGAAGCGAAGGGGAGGGAGTTTGATAGGATTATCAAGTCAGGCCGGACCCATCTGCAGGATGCCGTCCCTATACGGCTGGGACAGGAGTTCTCGGCCTATGCCGTTGCTGTGAACAAGGGGTGCAAGGCCATTCGGCAAGAGGCAGACCGCCTTTTAGAGTTGGGCATCGGGGGTTCTGCAGTGGGGACAGGGATAAATACCCATCCGGATTATCAGAAGAAGATGGTCGTGTATCTCTGTAAGCTCACGGGGTTTCGTCTTTATGGTTCAAAGAACCTGGTCGCCTCGATGCAGAGTATGTCTGATTTTCTCTCCCTCTCCGGGAGCCTCAGGATGCTTGCCGTGGAGCTGATCCGGGTTGCCAATGACCTCCGGCTTCTGAGCTCCGGCCCCATGACCGGTCTTGCAGAGATCCGCCTCCCGGCAATACAGCCCGGCTCCTCCATCATGCCCGGCAAGGTCAACCCATCCATGGCCGAGGCGCTCAATATGGTCGGGTTCCAGGTGATCGGGAATGATACGGTGATCACCCTTGCGGCCCAGGCCGGCCAGCTTGAGCTCAATGTGATGATGCCGGTCATCAATTACAACCTCCTGCAGTCTATCCATCTCTTGACCCATGTCGTCAGGGTATTTACTGAAAAATGTGTCAAAGGGATTATTGCAGATGAAGAGCGCTGCCGGGAGCTGGCAGAACGCACCCTCGGTCTGGCCACCATTCTGAATCCTGTGATCGGCTATGAAGCGGCGGCCCGCATCGCCAAAGAGTCCCTCGCCTCAGGAAAGCCGGTGAGAGACTTAGTCGTAGAGAAGGGGATCCTGTCCAGGAAAGAGGCAGATGAGATTCTGGATCCATATCAGATGACCCGACCACAGAAAAAGAGAAGGTTATCTTCCATGCGAAAATAGGTATTGATATTTCCAGATGGGGAAAGAGTTGCTATGATAAATTCAATCGCATTTGGCGTAAAGCGCTGCCCAAGTTACTATTTTTCGTTTGATTTCACTTGAAATGGATGCTAAGCTACATTCCAAAAAGACTTGTCGCCTCATTGTAAGGTTAATCCGGTTATGAAAACATCATCAGATACACGACTCTTCACTTATAAAGATATAAACCGTCTTCCAGAAGGGTGCTATGAGATTATTAATGGAGAAAGGCGTGAGATGACTCCTACTGGTTTTGAGCATGGAGATTTTGAGGCAGGTTTAGGGGAACTGTTAAGAAGTCACCTCAAAGATAAGGGATATGTGGCAGTTGGTGAAGTCGGTATCCTGATAAAGAAGGACCCATTGAGAATAAGGGCCGCCGATGTGGTCTATATAAGCAAAGAGAAGAGCCCTGTGAGGCCAAAGGGGATCCTTGAAATTCCTCCGGACTTGATAATAGAGATCATCTCTGAAAGCAATGCCGCATGGGAGATCACGGATAAGGTGAAGGATTATCTCTCGATAGGAGTAGAAAGGATACTCCTTGTTGACCCCATGACCCAGACGGTTAGTCTCTATCTGAAAGGTAAGAAAGAGGCACTGCTATTCAATTTTGACGACGAGGTTACGCTGGTCAAGGGGCTTACGTTAAGGATGAAAGAACTGTTTAGTCCGTAAAGTAATCCCGGTACTGGTCAGGGCCTTCGATACCGGGCAGGTCTTTATTGCCGGCCTCCTCGTATTTGCCGTCCTTCCTTTCTCCTATTTGTTCGTCATGGACTATTACTCCATAGAAAACCCATTATAACGATTGGGATGCTGTTGTGTGCAATATCTTTTGGAATGATCCCTCTTTCTTTGACAGCACTTGGCAGAGGGATAGCTGATGGAATATAATGTATTTTATGCCACTCGAATTGCCGCAGTTTATAAAATCCTGGTTCAACAGGGGCGAAGAACCCGACAATCTCCTAAAAAAATATCACAACGAGGACTGGCATACGCCGAAGGGGCGGCAGATCCGTGAGGTGGTCTTCGGGATGAATGACGGGCTGGTTAGTACGGTCGGGTTTGTGGCCGGCGTCACAGGCGCTATCAGCGAGAGCAGGATGGTCCTTTTGACCGGTATGGCCTCGATCATGGCCGGGGCGATCTCTATGGCTATGGGAGGGTACCTGGCCTCAAAATCGCAGAGGGAGTTTTTTGAAAAGGAGCTGGAGCGGGAGAGGCGGGAGATTGTCGAGTCACCGGAGAAGGAGAGGGAGGAGATACGGGAGATATTCGCCGGACATGGATTTACAGAGCCTGAGGTTGAGATGATCGTCCACAGGGTGACAGAGGATAAAGAGCGGTGGATCAAGTTTATGATGCGGGATGAGCTGGGGATCATGGATGAAAACTTTGACAATCCATTCAGGGTCGGGATGGTGATGGGGGTCTCCTTTATCCTCGGGGGCCTCCCTCTGATATTTCCCTATGTCTTTATCCCGGATTCCCGTAATGCCCTGAAACTATCCATTGCCATCGCCCTTATCGTTCTGTTCGGCCTGGGGGCGGGTAAGACAGCCCTGACCAGGACACACTGGCTGAAGAGCAGTCTTGAGGTCGTCATACTGGGCTCATTAGCCGCCGGAGTTGGATACATCCTGGGATGGGTTTTCTCCGTGACCCTGTAATTCCAAAGGAAAAGGAGAGGGACAATGAACATGGGGATGTTAAAGGAGATGTCACAGGCCATTTATGTCATTGGTCACCGTAATCCGGATACGGATTCGATCTGTTCGGCCCTTGCCTATGCCCGCCTCAAGCAGCGTTTGGGTTTTACCCATGTCGTTGCGGCCAGGGCAGGGGAGATTAATGTCCAGACTGAGTTTGTTCTCAGGACCTTTGGGATAGCCCCGCCGCTCTATCTTCCGGACGTGAAGGTCAGGGTCCAGGATGTGATGACCTCTGAACCCCGCTCCATACACACAGAGATGTCCGTAGGGGATGTCCTCGATTTTATGCAGGGCTATGACCTGCTGATGGTTCCTGTGACAGACCGCGAAGGGCGTTATGCAGGGGCGATCACACTGCAGGACCTGGCCCGCTTCTATAGCCGTCATGCGGATGCGGCTACGTCGAACCGTTTAGTGGCCTCTCTGACCGGGGTGGTAAAGGCCATCCACGGGAATCCCCTCTTTCTCTTTGATGAAACCGGGATCCGGTCATGCCGGATTGTAGTGGGTGCGATGGAGACAGAGGGCTTCCTCCAGGTCATGCGGTATTATTCAGACGAAGGGTGTATCGTGATCGTCGGTGACCGGAAGGAGATCCAGCGTCAGGCGGTGGAGCATCGTGCAAGGTGTCTTATCGTGACAGGGGGGTTTCTCCCGGATGAGGCCATCCTTGAGGCGGCCCGGGAAAAGGGGGTCAGCGTTGTCTCCGCCCCGTACGACACGGCGACTACAGTGAGGCTCCTCCATCTCAGTACCCCCGCCCGTGAGGTCTATTCTACGGACTTTTACTCTGTCTCGCCCTTCCATCTCCTCGCGGATGTCAAGGCGCGGATGCTGGACTCAGGCCTCCGGGGCTGTCCTGTGGTAGGCGATCAGGGGAGGCTGAACGGCATCCTCACCCGGCGGGACCTCTTGAAGGAATATCGCAAGCAGGTCATCCTGGTGGACCACAATGAGGCCAGTCAGGCTGTCCCCGGCATTGAGGAGGCCGAGGTGATGGAGGTCTTTGATCATCACCGGATCGGTAGTTTCGAGACCCTTCACCCGATCCTCTTTGTCGTGGAGCCGGTCGGGTGTACGAATACCCTGATCACAGAGCTTTACCAGAAATATAACATAGAGCCGGAGCCCCCCTATGCAGGGCTGATGCTCTCTGCCATCCTGTCGGATACCGTGATCCTGAGGTCTCCGACCACCACGGACCGTGACCGGAAGGCCGCGGCCTATCTTGCAGAGATTGCCGGCCTGGAGATCCGGCAGATGGGCGAGGAGATCTTTAATGCCAGCTCAGATCTGCTGAAAAAGGCCCCTGAGGAGATCATCAGAACCGATTACAAGATGTACGAAGTCAAAGATCACCGGATCGGGATCGGGCAGATCGAGCTCATTGAGATGCTGACATTTGAGAAACTCAGGGGGCCCCTGCTCGATGCCCTCCGGCAGATATCCCACCAGGACCGGCTGACCCTCGCCTGTCTTCTCGTGTCGGACATCATCTATGAGAACAGCCTTCTCCTCTTTGCGGGCGATTCCTCTGTCATCACCCGGATGGGTTACCCCCTCCTTGCTCCGGACCTTGCCGAACTGAAGGGGGTCCTCTCCCGAAAAAAACAGCTTGTCCCCAGGCTGTTAAGCGCCCTGTAAAAAAAATACTTGACATCCCATAATATTGGGAATAAAATCCCAAATATGAAGCGGAACCTTAATAAGGCCATATCCGCCGCAGTGTTGCAGTTGCTGCGGCCGTTGATGCGGATCCTCCTCCGGAACGGCATTCCCTACGGGACTTTTGCAGACCTTGCAAAACGGGTCTACGTCAGGGTGGCCATGGAGGAGTTCGGGCTTCCGGACAGGAAGCAGTCTGTCTCCCGCGTCTCCATCATCACGGGACTGACACGAAAAGAGGTCAGCCGGATCAACAGCCTTCCTGAGATCGAAGACGGCGGGACCGTAGAACGGTATAACCGTGCGGCACGGGTCATCAGCGGCTGGGCGCGCGATAAACGGTTCACTGACCGCAGCGGTAAACCTGCCGACCTCCCGTTAGAGGGGAGGGGGGCGACCTTCAATGAATTAGTCAGGCTGTTCAGCGGGGATGTGCCGGCGCGTGCGATACTGGATGAGTTGGAGCGTGTTGGGATCGTCAAACCCCTGTCTGATGGCCGCATCCGGTTACTCTCCCATGCCTATATCCCGTCCTCAGAGGAGGTGGACAAGCTGGGCATCCTGGGGACGGATGTGAGGGATCTCATCACGACCATTGATTACAACCTGAACAGCGAGGCCGGCAGCGGTCTTCTTCAGCGGAAGGTCTCTTATGATAATCTCCCGGAAGAGGTGCTGCCGGAGCTGCGCAAGCTGGCGGCCAGGCGCGGGCAATTCCTGTTAGAGGCGATGGACAAATGGCTTTCCAGGTATGACCGCGATATCAATAAGTCTGTCCGCGGGAGCGGGAGAAGGCGTGCCGGCATCGGTATCTACTACTTTGAAGAGGAGTTACAAGAGGGAGGAGAAAAGAGATGAAGAAAGGGATGATCTATAACATCTTGCTCATAGGAATCACTATGTTCGCCCTTGTCGCCTGTGGAACCGGGGACCCCGGAGGCCTTGCCGGCGGCGGGATCGGCGGTACCGGGATCAGCGTGGGAAAGATCACCGCCTTTGGGAGTGTCTTTGTGAATGGCGTCGAGTTTGAAACGTCGGGTGCAACGATCACTACGGATGGGGAAACAGCTATTCAGGACGATTTAGAGATTGGGATGATCGTGGCTGTGGAGGGGACGTTTAATGTCGATGGTCTTCATGGAACTGCCAGGAGCATTAAATTTAAGGACAACCTTGAAGGGCCTGTGACGGGGATAGATACCACGGCACAGACATTGATTGTACTCGGTCAGACGGTGATAGTGGATGCGACGACAGATATCTATAATTCCGACGGCACCAAAATTACCTTCCCTGATATGGTCACAGGAGATACCGTGGAGGTGAGCGGCTTTGTGGACTCGACCGGGGTCATTCATGCCACATATATCAAGGTGAAAGGATCATCAGACGAGGGAGAGATCGAACTTAAAGGGACGATCAGTGATTTGGATGTGACTCCCGGGACCTTCAAGATTGGTACATTGGTTGTAGACTATAGTGGCGCTCAGATAGAAATAAACGGCGGACTTCAGGATGGACTGTTTGTCGAGGTCAAGAGTGCCGCAGGAGTGGATAATTCCGGCATGTTGATTGCCAGCAAGATAGAGGCCGAGGATGAAATCTTCAGCATCGCCGGAGGGGCAGAGGGCGAGAAGGCGGAACTGGAGGGGGTTGTGACCAGTGTGGCCAATCTTGCATTGGAAAATAAGTTTGAGGTCAATGGTCAGCTGGTCCAGATCACTTCAACGACCCATTTTGAGGAGAACACTTCTCCGACAGATATTGTCCCTGGTGCCAGGTTGAAAGTGAAAGGCACTATAGACGCCAATGGTGTCCTCATCGCCAAAGAGATATCCATAGAATCCAGAGACGGCAGCGGGGAAGAGACCAGCAGTGATTCGACTGATACAGGGACATCGGGTGATAATGGTGGTTTGCCTGATGACGAATCGGGGGAGAGTGGAAACTAAGCATGATCGGGCACATCATGGTCACAGGAATTGGCGGCCTGGCCGGAAGGAGTGCCGTCAGTTATTTCCGGAGAAACGGGGTCCCGGTCATCGGGACAGACATCCGGGAGATTGAGACCCCGGTAGAGTCCTTTTATATCATTCCGCCGGCAGGGGATCCGCTTTTTGCCGCAACCCTGCTCGGGATCATCAAAAAGGAGAGGCCCTCTCTCCTGATCCCCACAGTGTCAGAGGAACTCCCTGTGATATCAAGGCTTAAAAAGGTTATAGAAGCGGAGGGGTGCACGGTTCTCATATCGCCTCCGGCGGCTGTAGATATTGCCAATGACAAACTGAAGACCGCCATGATTATGGCCGGTCATGGCATCCCTGTCCCCGTATCCTTTGACGAGAAGACCTCAAGGGAGTTCATTGCTAAGGAGCTAAGCTTTCCCTTCCTCTCGAAACCCCGTCTCGGCTGGGGCGGCCGGGGTGTCACCCTATATTATGATCTTGAGGAACTTTTTCAGGAGACCAGGACAGGTCTCATCTTTCAGGAGTTTATTCCAGGCGAGGAATTTGATGCGAATCTCTTTATTAACCGGAAGGGCGAGACGGTTACCGGGGTTGTCCTCGAAAAGACCCTCCTGAAAGAGGGAATGACCAGCAGTGCGGTTGCTGTTGAAAGAGTCGAGAGGGAGGATCTGATCCACTTGGGGACAAAGGCCGCCCATGTCCTGGCGCTGGAGGGGCCTGTAGATATGGACATCCGCTTGAGGTGGGATGGGACGCCGGTACTCTTAGATATCCATGCAAGGCTTGGTGGAAATGTCCTCTCGGCAGAGGAGATTTTGGATGGCCTGTTCGTAACGTGGGAGAAGAAGGAGAGGATAGATGTCCATTGATAGGAGAATCAATATGGAGCAATACGATCAAGCCGCTTTCCTATACTCTTCATCCTCCCCTTCAGTGCCGGTCCTATTTCCCCTTTCCTGATCCCCTTCTTCTATAAATAGGGTACTCCTGCTGAGGAGATAGAGCACAGATGGGATCACGACTAAGTATCCGATCGCAATGTATGCTATCACTTCCATGATATTCATCTGAAATCACCTTCTTTCCTATAAGTTAAATTCTTTTGATTCATAGTTTATCTGCCTTCTGGCAGTTGGTCAATCACCCATTAGTATATTTTTATTCCCTCCAAAAGGATTAGTCATAAAGGTGTTCCCCTTACGATGTTTACGATGATTTAATATTTGCGATGATTTAATTGACAGGGAAATCTCGTCCTGTTACTCTAACCTCGGAATCCCCAAACCGCCATTTAGAGGTAGACTATGAGGATACTCTATAAACTTCTCCTCAGTTTCTTTGCGATGGTTCTTATTATCGGCGTCACCAGCTTTATCGTGGTTCGTGCGAGCCATCGGGCGCTCAGAAAAGAGATTGGGGAGACAGCTGTAGCCATGACCGTTCAAATCGTCCGTGAAATGGACAAGAGGATTTTTGAGAGGATTGATCACTTTCAGGAATTTATCGTGAGCAAATATCTGCGGGATATGGTGGCACGATCCAATAGGGATTTTGAGAAGATGGATAACGTACAAGGTTTTATTGATGAGAAAGACCATGAGTGGACCTCTGTACCCCGCGGAACAATCACACCTTTCATGCAGAAACTACTGGAGAATGACCTGTCAAATATGCTTAGAAAAAAAATGGAATTCTACAACGATGAGTATAATTACAAGGTATATGAAGAGGTGTTTGTAACCAATAAATTCGGCGCCAATGTTGCTCAGACAGGAAAAACCAGCGATTACAGGCAGGACGATGAGGAGTGGTGGCAGTCGGGAAAAAGAGATAATTTCTATATGAAGGACATTGCCTATGATGAAAGCGCCGGTGTCCATTCCCCGGATATCGCGCTGAGGATTGATGACGAAAAGGGGAGTTTCATTGGCGTAATAAAGATCGTTTTAAATATAGAAGACACGTTCCAGTATATGCGACAATCTGCGGTCTCAGAAAGATACAGGGATGTCAAATTTATATTGACGACTAAGCAAGGGAAAAATATTTACTCAGCAGGCGGGGGGCGATTTTTAAAAGACCTTTCGAAGGATGGTTTTTTTATGGCGGCGAAGGATGACATGGGTTTTTTTGCTATGTCTGAAGAAAAATCGGGCCAGGATGGTGACCTGTTCGCCTATGCACGTTCAAAGGGCTTTGGCTGGATATTATTCAGCGAATACAAGTCAGAGGAGATATTTGCGCCGCTCAATAGGTTAAATAAGAGGCTCTCCGTCTTAGCGGTGGGTATATTTTTCTTATCGCTGATCCTCAGCTATTTGATTTCAAAGACCATATCAAGGCCTATCGAAAGATTGAAAATTGCGGCACATGATATAGGTGATGGAAAGCTGGAAACAAAGATTGATGTTCATACAAAGGATGAGATCGGTGAACTGGCCTCTGTCCTTGGCCGGATGACGGATGAATTGAAGCATCTTGCCACCACAGACCACTTAACGCAGACGTATAACAGGGTAAAATTTGAAGAAATGATATCCATGGAGATGGATAGGGCCAGGAGATACCACCGCTTTTTATCCGTGTCAGTCTTCGACATTGATTACTTCAAAAAGGTGAACGATACCTATGGCCACAGTGCCGGAGACCATGTCTTAAAGACGATGGCAGACATCGTTAAAAAGAATATCAGGAAGTCAACCTATCTCTTCAGGTGGGGCGGTGAAGAATTTGTCATTATCATCCCAGAGGCGGATGTAAATGGTGCAGGCATGCTGGCGGAGCGTATACGAAAGACGATAGAAGACTATAAGTTCGAAGGGGTGGGGAGAGTAACGGTAAGTTTTGGCATTACCCAGTTTAAAGACGAGGACACGGTTGATTCGCTCTTAAAGAGGGCGGATGCCGCTGTATATCTATCAAAGACAAACGGAAGAAACCGCATTGAGATCAGCTGACCTTCGTAACACCCAATTAAAAGCCCTTCTGAAATTCCAACATCGAAAAATTAAATACCGGCTTAAGCCTGTATTCTGGCCGCTATTTTATGTTTGACAATAACAGGAAAAATCTTTAAAATTTAAGTATTTGCAATAAAATTCGGAGCAGAGAATCTTATGAGAGAATTTGGCAGGATAAAAAGGCTTCCGCCCTACGTCTTCAGCATTGTGACCGCGATGAAGATAGAGGCGAGGCGGCGGGGGGAGGACATTATTGACCTTGGGATGGGGAATCCTGATTTAGCGAGCCCTCCCCACGTAGTGGACAAACTGACAGAGGCGGCAAGGAATCCGAAGAACCACAGGTATTCGGCATCCAAAGGGATCACAAAGCTCAGGGTTGCAATCGTTGACTGGTATAAGCGACGATATAATGTAGACCTGGATCCTGAGACAGAGGCCGTGGTCACCATCGGGGCCAAGGAAGGGCTATCCCACCTGGCGCTGGCTACGATCAACCCGGGTGACGTCGTAATGGCCCCTAATCCCACGTATCCCATACACCCCTATAGCGTGATTATTGTGGGCGGCGAGATCAAGAGCATTCCCCTCCGGGAGGACAGCGATTTCTTTGAGGACATGTGCAAGGCCTACAAGGAGATATGGCCAAGGCCAAAGATGCTGATCATTTCCTTTCCGCACAATCCTACAACAGCGGTTGTGGACATCGGATTTTTCAAAAGGGTGGTTGATTTTGCCCAGGATAATGACATAATGGTCATACATGATCTTTCCTATGCAGACCTTGTCTTTGACGGTTATACAGCCCCCAGTTTTCTGCAGGTCCCGGGGGCAAAGGATATCGGGGTGGAGTTCTTCTCCGTATCCAAGAGTTATAATATGCCTGGATGGAGGGTCGGTTTCTGCGTCGGAAACAGGGAGATGGTGGGCGCCCTGACGAAGATCAAGAGCTATCTCGATTACGGGGTATTTCAACCTATACAGATTGCAAGCATCCTTGCCCTGAATGGTCCGCAGGATTGTGTCAAGGAGACCGTGGAGACCTACCGTCGGCGCCGGGATGCCCTGGTGAATGGACTGGGGCGGATCGGGTGGTCTGTTAAAAAGCCCCTGGGAACAATGTTTGTCTGGGCGAAGATACCAGAGGCCTTCAGGAGCATGGGGTCTCTTGAGTTTTCCAAGCTCCTCCTCACCGAAGGAAAGGTAGCGGTGTCTCCCGGAGTTGGGTTTGGCGAATATGGGGATGATCATGTCCGGTTTGCGCTGGTGGAGAATGAGCCCCGCATCAGGCAGGCCGTGCATGGGATCAAAAAGGTGCTGAGCAGGTAGGAAAAAAAGGGGAGTGGCCCTCGTAGAAAATAGAGGTATTTTCGAATGAAGAACAAAATCAGCATAGGTCTCATTGGTCTTGGAACCGTCGGGTCAGGGGTGGCAGAGATACTCAGCAGGAACAGAGATCTTATCAAGAGAAGGTTAGGCGTTCCTCTGGAGATAACAAAAATAGCAGAAAGAGACCTGAAGAGGCCTTTGCCGCCGGGAATATCTCGAGAGGTTATAACGACAGATATAAAAGAGATTGTTGGAAATCCTGATGTGGATATTGTCGTTGAAGTGATAGGGGGATTTGAACCGGCAAAGGGCTTTATCCTGAGCGCTATTGAAAATGGGAAGCATGTCGTCACTGCGAACAAGGCCCTTCTTGCCGTCAGCGGCGAGGAATTGTACCATGCGGCCTCGCGCCGTGGGGTTGATCTCTACTTTGAAGGGAGTGTATGCGGCGGGATCCCGATTATCAAGGCCATCCGGGAAGGATTATCGGCCAACAGGATAGAGTCGATATACGGGATTGTCAATGGGACCTCAAATTTTATCATGACAAAGATGACGGAGGAAGGCAAAGAGTTTGAAGAGGCACTGGGAGAGTCGCAGAAACTTGGATATGCCGAGGCGGACCCTACGTTTGATATCGAAGGGATCGATGCGGCGCATAAGCTCTCGATCCTGGTTAACATCGCCTTTGGCACCCCTGTGGATTTTAAAAGGATATACACAGAGGGTATATCCGGCATTTCACCTCTGGATATCAGTTATGCAAAGGAGTTTAACTATAAGGTGAAACTTCTTGCGATTGCGAAGATGAGGGATGGAAGCATCGAGGCCAGGGTACACCCGACTCTGATACCCCATAACCACCTGATTGCGACAGTAGACGGCGTATTTAATGCCGTCTATATCACCGGAGACGCCGTCGGCCCTACCCTGTTTTATGGAAAAGGCGCCGGCGCCCTTCCTGCAGGAAGCGCTGTCGTGGCGGATATTATTGACGTGGCAAGGAATATCCTCAAAGGGAGCATTGGCAGGGTTCCCCCGGCTTCTTTTAAGGAAGAAGAGAGGATCCCCCTCAGGATTCTCAGCATCGATGAGATTGTATCCATGTACTATTTCAGGTTTACAGTCCAGGACATGCCCAGGGTACTTTCAAGGATATCGGGTATTCTTGGAGAGCATAAGATCAGTATCGCCTCAGTCATACAGAAGGGAAGAAAAGAGGGGGGGAATGTCCCGCTGGTTATGATGACGCATGAGGCCGTTGAGAGGGATGTCAGGAGCGCCCTTCAGGAGATAGACAGGCTTCCCGTCGTGTCAGAAAAGACGATGATGATCCGGGTGGAAGAGGGTAAATAGAGGGAAAACATATGCACTGGAAAGGTGTGATTGAGCAGTACAGAAAGTATTTATCGGTGACAGATAAGACGCCGGTGATTACCCTGAACGAGGGGAATACCCCTTTTATTGCCTGCAGAAATCTCAGAGATGCGATCAATCCCGGCATCGGGCTCTATCTGAAATTTGAAGGGACAAACCCTACGGGTTCTTTTAAAGACCGCGGCATGACTATGGCCATATCCAAGGCTGTTGAGGCCGGGGCTAAGGCCGTCATCTGCGCCTCCACCGGGAACACCTCGGCGTCGGCGGCTGCCTATGGGGCGCGCGCCGGGCTCAAGGTCTTTGTCCTGATCCCGGAGGGGAAGATTGCAATCGGGAAGCTGGCCCAGGCCATGATCCATCATGCCTGTGTTGTCCAGATTGAAGGAAATTTCGACGAGGCCCTCACGATTGTTAAGAGCATCTCAAACGAATATCCGATCACTATTGTCAACTCTGTCAATCCCTACCGGCTGGAAGGGCAGAAGACAGCGGCATTCGAGGTCTGCGATCATCTCATGGGATATCCGGACTACCACTTCCTCCCTGTGGGAAATGCCGGCAATATCACGGCCTACTGGATGGGGTACAGGGAGTATTTCAAGATGGGGAAGATCTCCGGGCTTCCAAAGATGATGGGATTCCAGGCGGCAGGTTCCGCGCCTATCGTGCTCGGGCATGTCATCGAGAACCCCCAGACCATTGCGACTGCAATAAGGATAGGAAATCCTGCGGGATGGAGGACTGCGGTGGAGGCGGCATCCGAATCCAAGGGGGAGATCAGTATGGTGACAGACGAAGAGATCATGGAGGCGTATCAGATGCTCTCCTCCCTGGAAGGGGTCTTCTGCGAGGCGGCCTCAGCCGCGTCTGTGGCAGGGGTTATCAAAAAGAATAAGGAGGGGCTGTTCGCCGGCGGCGAGAGGGTGGTGTGTACGCTTACCGGTCATGGACTCAAGGATACGGATATGGCGATCAACCTCTCCCAGCGGCCTGTGACGGTCAAGGCAGACAAGGGAGAGGTGTTAAGGGTACTGGGATATTAATGCAAAGCAACATGAAAATGTCATTCCCGCGCAAGCGGGAATCCAGAATGCAGGCAGAGGTCTGGATTCCCACTTTCGTGGGAAGGACGGACACTTAGGGGAATCTTCAGATGAAATACATTGTTCTTGTGGGTGATGGCATGGGGGATTATACGGTTCCTGAGTTGAATAACAAGACCCCTCTTCAGGCGGCCCATAAACCAAACATGGACCATCTTGCAGGGAAAGGGGTCGTTGGACGCGTGAAACTCACACCGGATGGTTTCTATCCGGGAAGCGATGTGACCCAGTTGAGCCTGCTCGGATATGATCCGGCTAAGTATTATACAGGCCGTTCACCTCTTGAGGCGGCAAGCATCGGTGTCGCACTCTCTGAGGAGGATGTCGCATACCGGTGTAATCTTGTGAGCCTGACCCGGGGCGGGGACTATATCTCTTCTGATCTTTTTTCAAAGGACGTTGTCATGGCAGACTACAGCGGCGGCCATATCAGTACAGGTGATGCGAGAGAACTCATGTTGAGCCTGGATAAGGCGCTTGGGAGTGATGTCTTCCGGTTTTATCCGGGGATCAGTTACAGGCACCTCTTTGTATGGAAGGGGGGAGAGACGGACGTTCAGTGTACGCCCCCCCATGATTTTACCGGCAAGCCCCTTGCCGGCCGCTTTCCAACCGGTAAAGGTGTGGATGTCCTGAAGGATATGATGGAGAAGGCCCTGCAGATCCTCTCATCCCATCCAACGAACAAGGCGCGTCTTGCGAGAGGAGAAAAGCCGGCTAATGGAATCTGGCTCTGGGGGCAGGGTAAGGCGCCCCGGGTACAGACATTTTATAGTAAGTATGGATTGAACGGCTCCATGATCGCGGCGGTGGACCTGATGAGGGGGATTGGCAAGTATGCGGGATTTGATATCGTGGATGTCCCCGGCGCTACAGGCTATCTGGATACAAATTATCAGGGCAAAGGGGAGTATGCCTTAAGAGAACTTGAGACTAAGGACATTGTCTATGTGCATGTGGAGGCCCCGGATGAGGCGGGTCACAATGGGGATGTCAGGGGAAAGGTAAAGGCCATAGAAGAGTTTGATGAAAAGGTGGTGGGGACTATCCTGAAAGGGGTGAGGGCAAAAGGCCCGTTCCGGGTCCTGATCGTGTGCGACCATTGGACACCGGTCCGTATCAGGACGCATACGCCGGAGCCTGTCCCATTTATCCTGTATGACAGCGCAGAGACGACAAAGTCCGGCAGGCGTTATGATGAGACAAGCGCCTCTGAGAGCGGCGTTTTTGTCGAGGATGGGACCAGGCTGATTGATAGGTTAATAGGAAAGTAGGGACACTTCCCATATTTCTTTAGCCCCCTTTTCTAAAGGGGGGATGGGGGGATTATAGAAATATGGGAAGTGTCCCCAACCTAACGATATGTTGATTGTTCAGAAATACGGCGGGACGTCCGTCGGTAATGTCGAGCGGATCAGGGACGTTGCCCGCAAGGTAGCTAAGACGCGTGATGAGGGGCATGACGTGGTTGTGGTCGTCTCTGCGATGAGCGGGGAGACAGACAGGCTCCTCTCCCTGGCCCACGAGGTCTCTGAGGCGCCGGCAGAGAGGGAGGTGGATGTCCTGCTCTCATCCGGCGAGCGTGTCACCATAGCCCTTCTCTCCATCGCATTAAACAGTATGGGATATCCTGCCAAGGCCTTTACCGGCCGGCAGGTAGGGATTGTGACAGACGGTGTCCATACCAGGGCGAGGATAGAGCGGGTGGGAGGTGAACGGGTCCGCGAGGCGCTGAAACAGGGGATCATACCGGTCATTGCAGGGTTTCAGGGTATCAGCGGGGAGTCGGATGTCACCACGCTGGGGAGAGGGGGATCGGACCTGAGCGCTGTGGCCATCGCAGCGGCCCTGAAGGCCGATCTGTGCGATATCTATACCGATGTGGAGGGGGTATTTACCGCGGACCCCAACATCGTCTCTGAGGCAAGGAAGCTGGACAAGGTCTCCTATGAAGAGATGCTCGAATTGGCAAGCCTTGGCGCCAAGGTCTTACAGAACAGGTCGGTTGAGTATGCGGCAAAACATGGGGTCAGGTTACGGGTATTATCGACCTTTAAAGAGGGGAGTGGTACACTCCTGACAGAGGAGGATGCAGATATGGAAAAGCTGGCGGTCTCCGGCGTGACCTGTGACAGGAATCAGGCAAAGATCACGATTATCGGTGTGCCTGACAGACCAGGGATTGCCGCAAAGATATTCGGTCCTGTGGCAGACGCAAATATTGTAGTGGATATGATCATCCAGAATGTGAGCCAGGAGTCCCTGACAGACATCTCTTTTACGGTTCCCCGGCCGGATGTTAAGAAGACCATAGAGATGATGCGCAGTGTCGTCAAGGACATTGGGGCGAAAGAATTAGAGGTCAAGGAAGATATCGCCAAGGTCTCGGTCGTGGGTGTAGGGATGAGGTCCCACTCAGGTGTTGCGGTCAGGATGTTTTCTGTCCTGTCGAAGGAGGGGATCAACATCATGATGATCAGCACCTCAGAGATCAAGATATCCTGCGTGATTGATGCAAAGTACGCGGAACTTGCGGTGAGGGCACTGCACAGGGCCTTTGAATTGGAGGGGGCGTAGCTCACGATGGGGCACGGGAATAATCCCCCTTATTCCCCCTTTATAAAAGGGGGAGATTCGTCTTTCCCCCCCTTTAGAAAAGGGGGGGAGGGGGGATTTGATCGAGGATTTTCAAATGAAAAAGGTTGAGATATATGATACAACGCTCCGGGATGGCGCCCAGGCTGAGGATGTCTCCTTTACCCTTGAGGACAAGTTGAGGATCGTCGGGCAATTGGACGGCCTGGGGGTCCATTATATCGAGGGGGGATGGCCGGGGGCGAATCCCAAGGATACCAAATTCTTTAAAGAGGTAAAGTCTCTCTCGCTGAAGACCTCAAAGATCGTCGCCTTCGGGAGTACGCGAAAGGCGTCTTCCAGCGCAAAGACAGACCCCACGATAGAGGCCCTCCTCCAGGCAGATACAGACTATGTTACGGTGGTGGGCAAGAGCTGGGACTTCCAGGTGAAGGAGGCCCTCGGCATCAGCCTCAAAGAGAATATTGATATGATCGAGGACTCTATTGCCTACCTGAAGTCTAAAGGGAAGTCTGTATTCTTTGACGCGGAGCACTACTTCGACGGGTTTAAGTCCGATCCGGAATATGCCATTCGGACCCTCAAGGCCTCCCTGCGGGCCGGTGCAGACTGGCTCGTCCTCTGTGATACCAATGGGGGCACGATGCCGGAGGAGATGAGAAGAATATTCCGGGAGACCCGGCGCGGGGTCAAGTCCCGCTTCGGCATCCATTCCCACAATGATTCTGATGTGGCCGTTGCAAACTCCATTATCGCGGTGGAATCAGGTGCGGCAATGGTCCAGGGGACGATCAATGGTCTCGGCGAGAGGTGCGGGAATGCGAATCTCTGTTCCATCATACCGAACTTGAGGCTGAAATTAGGAATCGGGTGTATCTCCGATCAGCAATTACAGCGGCTCCGGGAGGTGTCCCACTTTGTCAGTGAGATCGCCAATATCCCGCCCAACCGGCGTCAGCCCTACGTCGGCGACAGCGCCTTTACCCATAAAGGGGGGCTTCATGTCCATGCCGTCAGGAAAAAGCCCACCACCTATGAGCATATCAGGCCCGGGGATGTCGGCAATATCCAGAGGACCCTCATATCCGACTATTCCGGTATCAGCACCATCCTGCACAAGGCAGGGGAGTATGGGATTATCGTAAAACAGGAAGACCGCCCAAAACTGCAGGAGGTCTTACAGGTCTTAAAGGAGATGGAGGACAGGGGATATCAGTTCGAGGGGGCCGAGGGGTCTTTTGAACTGTTGATGAAACGCTCCTTAGGCCTGCACAAAAGGTTCTTTAATCTGATAGGATTCAGGGTGATCGTGGAGAAGAGAAAAGAAGACGAGGCCCCGATCTCTGAGGCGACCCTCATGCTGAAGGTGGATGGGGAGATTGAACATACGGCCGCAGACGGGCATGGCCCGGTCAATGCCTTAGACCATGCCTTGCGAAAGGCCTTGGAGAAATTTTACCCTGCGCTGAAAGAGGTGCATCTGATTGACTATAAGGTCAGGGTGCTCACGGGATTGAGCGGGACGGCATCGAGGGTCCGTGTGCTGATTGAATCGGGTGACAAACAGAAGAAATGGGGGACGGTCGGCGTCTCAGAGAATATCATTGAGGCGAGCTGGCAGGCATTGGTGGACAGCATTGAATATAAGTTATTGAAGGATATTGAGGGATCTCATGGATAACCGGATGATCGAAGAGGGGGTCGTCGTCGAAGTCTTTGACGGAATGGCAAAGGTCAGGGCCGTCCGCGGGAGCTCCTGTGAGGGGTGTGCCTCTAAGTCCATGTGCAAGCCGGGCGAGGCGGGGAGTAACACGGTGATCGAGGCAAAGAACCTGTTAGGGGCCCATATCGGGGAGCGGGTTGAGGTGGCCATGCAGCCAAAGCTCCTGTTGAAGGCCTCCTTTATTACTTATATTGTCCCCCTGATCAGTTTCGTGACCGGCGGGGTTATTGGCAAGGGAATTGGCGGGACAGACGCATGGGCGGCCTTATTTGGTCTGTTGTCCATGTTCTTATGTTACGGCGGCATCTGGATGTATAACAAAAAGGCGCTCCGGGAGGGGAAATATCAGCCTGAAATCGTCACTGTCTTATCTTCTTGACACCGGCAGTTGTTTATTATAATATTTTCAATCTGTTAGATTTATTATAGATGGGGAGGAAGGGGTTGTGAAGAAAGTTGACATTGCCAATGAGCTTTATGAGAAGATCGGGATATCCAAGAAAGAGGCGATGGATATTGTCGAGATTGTGCTGGATACCCTGAAGGATAGCTTGAAGAATGGCGAGACTGTGAAGATTGCAGGGTTTGGAAATTTTGTGGTGCGGAATAAGCGCGAGCGGAAGGGGAGAAACCCGAAAACAGGGGAGGAGATCGGGATATCGCCGAGGAAGGTGGTTACATTCAGGCCAAGCCATATCTTTAAAGAGTATGTGAACGGCCAGAAGCCGCAAGTTGAAAGTCTTGAAAGTCAGAAGTCAGAATGAAAAAGCCTGTTGCCATGAAGTTGTTTTATAAGATCAGCGAGGTGAGTAAGATGACCGGATTAGAGTCTTATGTTCTAAGATATTGGGAGACGGAATTCCCGATGCTGGCCCCGCGGAAGAACCGGGGAGGCCAGAGGGTCTATGAACAGAAGGACATCGATGCTGTTTTGAAGATCAAGAAGATGCTTTATGAGGAAGGGTTTACTATCGCTGGGGCACGGAAGAGACTCCAGGAGCAAACCAATAATAACCCCGCCGTTATCCAAAAAGTGGTAGATGAACTGAAGGTAGTTCTCACCATGCTGAAGTAAACAGGGTTTCGGGGCGTGGCGCAGTTTGGTAGCGCACTCCCTTGGGGTGGGAGTGGTCGGCCGTTCAAGTCGGCTCGCCCCGACCAATTTTGACATGCTGATATTGGTTTCCAACGACGATGGGATACACTCAACCGGTATCCATGTCTTAGCCGATGCCTTAAGAAGTATCGGCGACGTCTATGTCATAGCCCCGGACAGAGAGCGGAATGCAGCGAGCCATGCACTGACCCTCCACAAGCCCCTCAGACTGGAACAGCTTGAAGACAAGGTGTACAGTGTGAACGGTACCCCGACCGACTGCATTAATCTGGCCATCAACGGGATATTGCCTGAAAAACCGGATATCGTGGTGTCCGGGATCAACAAGGGCGGAAACCTGGGGGATGATGTGACCTATTCCGGTACGGTCTCTGCTGCATTTGAGGGGACGCTTCTGGGGATACCCTCCTTTGCCGTCTCTCAGGTAGCGGAGGGGGACTATAAATTTGAGACAGCGGCTAAGGTTGCCGTCTTCCTCGCGTTGCAGATCAAAGAGCTCTCGCTCCCCCCTGGTGTGCTCCTTAATGTGAATGTCCCCAACCTGGACATCAAAGAGATCAAGGGGATCAAGATGACACGGCAGGGAAAAAGGATCTATGATGAAAATGCCATTATTGAGAAGGTGGATCCGAGAGGCAAGAAATATTACTGGATCGGCGGGAGCAGGCTTTCATGGGAGAAGACAGAGGATAGCGATTTTTCTGCCATCGAAGAGGAAAAGGTCTCCATCACCCCCCTGCGTCTTGATCTTACGGAATACAATGCATTAAAGACCCTCCAGGGATGGGAATCTGTTCTCGCAGGAAAAATCCGGAACATATCCTAATGGCTGATTTTGAAGAGCTCCGTAACAGGATGGTGGATGAACAGCTTATCCCGCGCGGGATCAAAGACCCGAGGGTCCTCTTCGCGATGAGGAGGGTGCCTCGCCATATCTTTGTGGGGGAGGCAGCGCAGGATTATGCCTATGGAGATCATGCCATTTCCATAGGGGAGGGACAGACCATCTCCCAGCCGTACATGGTGGGGGCCATGACAGAGGCGTTGGACCTGCACGGGGATGAGAGGGTCCTGGAGGTTGGAACAGGTTCAGGGTATCAGGCGGCTGTCCTTGCAGAGCTTGTAAGGCATGTGTACTCCGTCGAGAGGATTACGGCCTTAGCCGTGCAGGCAAGGAGATTGCTGGAGGGGCTTGGGTATCAGAATATATCCATCAAGGTCTTTAACGGGACATTAGGGTGGAAGGAGGAGAGCCCTTTTGACCGGATCATTGTAACGGCCGGTGCGCCGGAGATCCCTGCGGTCCTTGTGGAACAGCTTACCGGGGGTGGGAGGTTGATCATCCCTGTCGGGGACCGCTATTCTCAGATGTTGACCCGGGTGGAAAAGAGGTCTGGCGAGATCATGAAGACAGAGCTCTTTCCTTGTATCTTTGTTCCGCTCATCGGGGAGCATGGGTGGGAGGGGTAAGATGCTGAGAGTCTATAACACATTAACAGGGAAAAAAGAACCTTTTGAGCCACTGATCCCTGGTCATGTGGGGATGTATGTCTGCGGGGTGACGGTCTATGATGTATGCCATATAGGGCATGCCAGGAGCGCCCTCGTATTTGATGGGATCAGGCGCTACCTTGCGTATAAGGGGCTTCATGTGACTTATGTGAAAAACTTCACGGATATTGATGACAAGATTATTGTCAGGGCGCAGAAAGAGGGCGCCCCCTGGAAAGAGATCGCAGAGAGATACATCGAAGAATACAACCGGAATATGGAGTTGCTGGGTGTCAGGAAGGCGGATATAGAGCCCAGGGCCACGGATCACATCGAAGAGATGCAGAAGATCATAGACGGGTTGATGGTGAAGGACCATGCCTACAGGACGGATGGAGATGTGTACTACAGGGTCAGGAGCTTTGGCGGATACGGCAAACTCTCAAGGCGTGATACAGAAGAGATGTTAGCCGGTGCGCGGGTGGAGGTGGATGAAAGAAAGGAAGACCCCCTTGATTTTGCATTGTGGAAGGGGTCTAAGGCCGGGGAGCCGGCATGGACCAGTCCGTGGGGGGGCGGCAGGCCCGGATGGCATATCGAGTGCTCTGCCATGGCTATGAAATATCTCGGTGCGACCTTTGATATCCACGGGGGGGGCAAGGATTTGATATTCCCGCATCATGAAAATGAAATTGCCCAGAGCGAGGCCTATACCGGAAGGCCTTTTGCCAGGTATTGGGTTCATAATGGATTTGTCAATGTGAATCAGGAGAAGATGTCCAAGTCCCTTGGGAATTTTTTTACTATCCGGGAGGTGTTTGAGAAGTATCCCTACACCTCACAGGTCACCGCAGAGGTATTGCGGTATTTCCTCCTGTCCAGCCATTACAGGAGTCCTGTCGACTTCTCTGACCCGGGGATGGCCTCTGCCCATGCGGCTTTAGATAGTTTTTATGCACTGTTCCAGAAGATAGGCGAAGCGCTCATGAATTCCCAGCCCCACAAAATCCCCCTTAATCCCCCTCTAATAAAGGGGGAAAAAGAGGGGAGAGTGAAGGGGGAAAGCGAGATTAAACAAGCCTTGTCAGAGTGCGCCAGAGAATTTTTAGAGGCCATGGATGATGACTTTAACACGGCCGGCGCCATAGGGAGCCTGCAGAAGTTGAGGAGAGAGGTGAATGCCCGGATGGCACAGGGAATCTCTGCGGGCATGGCAGAAGAACTGGAAAACCTGTTCAAGACCTTCGGCAACATCCTTGGGCTCTTTTCTTATGATCCTTTTAAATGGGAGTTTCTGAAAGTGAAGAAGTCAGAGAGGACAGATGGGCTTGTCGTTCCCAAGGCCGGGGATTTGACTTACAAGGGGACTACCCCCGAAGTCAGTGTTTCTCTGCCGGAAGAAGAGATTCAGAGGCTCATCGCCGAGAGGGAAGAGGTTCGAAGAAAAAAAGACTGGAAAAGGTCTGACGAGATCAGAGACAGGTTGTCAAAGGCGGGCATTATTATAGAAGACCGGCCGGACGGTACTACCAGGATAAAGCGTTGAGCGGGAAAAGAGAGGGGTTATTCGGTGTTAATCCTTTATTAGAGGCGCTAAGGGCAGGGACCCGGGAGTTTGATAAGGTCTATATAGCCAGGGGCGTCCATAGTAAGGGGATCGAAGAGGTCATCCATCTGTGCAGGCAGCAGAAGATTCCTGTCCATCTTGAACTAAGGGAAGCCCTGGACCGGATCGCCGGCACCCAGAAGCATCAGGGTATCCTGGGTATCGTTGCTGTAAAGGGATATTCTCCGGTTGAAGATATCCTGGAACTGGCAACGAGGAGGAAGGAGTCCCCCTTTGTACTCATCTTAGACAGTATTGAGGACCCCCGGAACCTCGGCGCCATCATCAGGACCGCAGAGGGGGCAGGGGTGCATGGCATCATTATCCCCAAACACCGTTCGGCAGGATTAAACAGCACGGTGGCCAAGACATCCGCAGGCGCCCTTGAATATATAAAGGTGGCACGGGCGACAAATCTGCTTCAGACGATGGAGTGGTTGCGGAAGCAGGGGTTATGGATTTACGGGCTTGATATGGGCGGCGAAACAGAGTATACTGACATTTCTTGTGAGGCCCCTTTGGCGATTATCATGGGTGGAGAGGGGCGGGGGATAAGAGAGTCTATTCGCAAGGCATGTGATGTGCGGGTCAGAATTCCACTCTTTGGCCGCGTAAGCTCCCTGAATGTGTCGGTGGCGTCCGGCATTATTTTGTTTGAGATAGCAACGCACAGGTTAAAGAGGCTTAAAAAAATAGATAAAGCTTAATACTACAAGCTTTAAAGAGGATAATTGCCTTTTAAGCGCTGCAAATTGTAAAAATAGGTGTTTATTGGCGGAAATTAGTATTTGACTAAATACCGTATTTCTATTATATATTTAAAGTTTTGCTGGCGTAGCTCAGTCGGTAGAGCGGCTGATTTGTAATCAGCTGGTCGGGGGTTCAAGTCCCTTCGCCAGCTCCATTTGTTTAAGTAGTTGGGGAGGTACCCAAGCGGCCAAAGGGAACAGACTGTAAATCTGTCGCTGTATAGCTTCGGAGGTTCGAACCCTCCCCTCCCCACTTTTAGAGTAGAGGGGAAACAAGAGGCAGTCTGATATAGGTTGTTTCTGAAAAACGTCCAAGACCCATTGCATTGGCCTTCGGCCGCAATGGGTGCCCCTAAGGAAGGACAAGGGTTCAAGCCGAGGTGTACTTCCCGTACATCGAGGCGAAGAACCCGCAGTCCTGACGAAGCAGATGGGTATTTTTCAGAGACAACCTGCGGGAGTAGCTCAGCGGTAGAGTCCCAGCCTTCCAAGCTGGTCGTCGCGGGTTCGAATCCCGTCTCCCGCTCCAAGGCTGGCTAACGCCGGCACTTATAGCATATAGCCAATGGCTTATAGCTAATTTGGTTTTGGTTTGCAGTGGGGCCCTGGGGAAGAAGTTTTTTCTCAAAAGTGCCCACGACCCATTGCATTGGCCTTCGGCCGCAATGGGTACCCAGAAGGAAGGACATAAGATTTGAGGTGAGGCGTACTTCCTGAGAGATGGTAGGCAGGAATGATGGTAACTTGCTACGAACGTAAGAAATGGCTTTAGACAAGGCGGACGACGAAGGAAACCGGAGGCGTACTCATTTACGTACGTCGAGGATTTCCTGAGGAGTCCAACGCAGTATAAAGCCATTTATTGCGTTCGTAACATGCCCTTGTAGCTCAGTCGGTTAGAGCACCTCCTTGGTAAGGAGGAGGTCACCGGTTCGATTCCGGTCAAGGGCTCCAGAATAGGAAGCCATGAGGGGAAAGTAAAGCAATGAGCAATGAGTGAGGAAAGTAAACTATAAACAACCTGCGATTATCACTCATCACTCGTTGCTGTCTACTCATTGCTAAAAGAAAAGAGGAGGATACGAAATGGGGAAGGCGAAGTTTGAGAGGAAGAAGCCGCATATCAATATTGGGACGATCGGTCATGTAGATCATGGGAAGACGACGTTGACGGCGGCGATTACGATGTTGCTGCACAAGAAGGGATTGGCGGAGTATATTCCGTATGATCAGATTGACAAGGCGCCCGAGGAGAAGGAGCGTGGGATCACGATCAGCATTTCGCATGTAGAGTATCAGACGGAGGCGCGTCATTATGCGCATGTGGACTGTCCGGGTCATGCGGACTATGTGAAGAACATGATTACGGGAGCGGCGCAGATGGACGGGGCGATTCTGGTGGTGAGTGCGGCGGACGGGCCGATGCCTCAGACGCGGGAGCATATTTTGTTAGCGCGTCAGGTAGGGGTGCCGTACATTGTGGTCTTTTTGAAC
>JACRHF010000032.1 GCA_016217665.1 Nitrospirota bacterium
ATTGACAAGGATATTCCAGCGGGAGAGAAAAAAAGAGAGGAATCACTGGCTGGGGAAGATAGAATCCCTGTTCCCAAGACGGATGAAGGAGAGTATCCGGAAGATAGTGACCGGAGAAGAGCTGAGTAAATAATGGCCTACATTAAAGACCTGTTCTTCAACAACCTTTTCCTGAAATTAATCTCCCTTTTTTTTGCCGCCACCCTATGGTTCTATGTCACCCCTATTGCACCCAAAGACACCCTGGAAGTCAATTATGTCCTGCCGCTTGAATTAAAAAATATCCCTCCGAATATGATGACGGTAGGAAAAATTGAGGAGCGCATCGGGGTGAGGTTGAAAGGGGGACAAGGTGTTATCAGGGATATGGTCCCGGATAAGCTGAGTGTCAGCCTTGACCTCTCCAATGCCGCCGAAGGGGTCAGATTCTATAACCTTGATCCCGACAATATCAATGTGCCGTCCAGTATCGATGTCGTCAGAATAGAACCCAAGACCATAAAGATTGATATGGTCAAGTTAAAGAGAAAGGATGTGGATGTAAAGGTAACCCTCACAGGGAACCCCGCGTCCGGTTACCGGGTGAAACGAATCTCTGTAAATCCCCCGGTGATCACCATTGAAGGCCCTGAGGCCGAGGTAAAGAATATCTCTTCCTTAGAAGGCCTGACGATTAATGTGACAGAAAGGAAAAGCAGTTTTTCACGGGAGGTCAAGGTCGGGACACCCCAGCGAAATGTAAGGATCATAGGCAAGGATGTGGTCATCGTAGATGTGGAGGTTGACAAATCATGAGAAAACTTTTCGGTACAGATGGGATCAGGGGCATGGCGAATGTAGCACCGATGACGTCGGAGATGGCGGTCAGATTAGGCCGCGCCGCAGCGTATCTCTTCAAGAAAAGAAAAAACAAGAAGGGTCATCATAGAATTGTCATCGGAAAGGATACCCGTCTCTCAGGGTATATGTTTGAAGGGGCCCTGACATCGGGGATATGCTCCATGGGCGTTGACGTATTGCTGGTGGGGCCCATGCCGACCCCGGCCATTGCATTTCTGACGCGGAGCTTCAGGGCAGATGCGGGTGTTGTCATATCGGCATCCCATAACCTGTTCGAAGATAACGGCATCAAGTTTTTCTCGGAAAATGGATTTAAACTCCCCGATGAGTATGAGAAGGAGATAGAAGACATCATCTTCTCGGGAGAGATTGATAATCTGCGGCCTACAGGGAACAGCCTTGGAAAGGCATTCAGGATTGACGATGCGGACGGACGGTATATTGAGTTTGCAAAGAATACGATCCCGAAAGGGATAGACTTTGAAGGTATCAAGACAGCCATTGACTGTGCGAACGGGGCGGCCTATAAGATTACGCCCACGGTACTGCTGGAACTGGGAGCACACATCATCACCATAGGTGACAAGCCGGACGGGGTGAATATCAATCTGGAGTGCGGCTCTCTCCATCCTGAAAAGGTGCAGAAGGTCGTCATGGAGTCCGGAGCGGATATCGGAATAGCCCATGATGGGGATGCAGACAGGGTGATCCTTGTGGATGAGAGGGGCGGGATTGTAGATGGAGATAAGGTGATGGCGATGTGCGCCCTTGAGATGAAGAGGGCTGGACGCCTCTGTCAGGATACGCTGGTGACCACGGTAATGAGCAACATCGGTCTTGAGATCGCCATGAAAGAGGCAGGGATCAGCGTGGTCAGGACGCCGGTAGGAGACCGCTATGTGCTGGAAGAGATGGTCCGTTCCCATTGTAATTTTGGGGGGGAGCAATCCGGACATATCCTCTTTTTAGATTACAATACCACAGGGGATGGCCTTATTACAGTCCTGCAGGTGTTGACCCTGATGAAGAAGACCGGAATGCCTCTGTCGCAATTAGCCTCCTGCATGAAGACCTTCCCTCAGAGATTGGTCAATATAAAGGTCAGGGAAAGAAAGCCCCTGGATTCAATACCCCAGATAAGGCAAGTCATTCAGGAAGCTGAGAAAGGTCTGGACGGCAAGGGGAGGATTGTTATAAGATATTCCGGCACGGAACCCCTCCTGCGGATCATGGTTGAAGGAGATCAGGAGGAGAAGATTAATACTATCGTTGATAATATCTCGGATGCGGTCCACAAATTCCTTGGAGTCAAATAAAAACGGATAAGGAGAAAATATGAATGCCACAAAAATGGTGTATCTTCTGTTGTTCGCTGTTCTATTATCTTATCCCCCGATAATTAAGGCCGAAGAAGACCCGACAACGGCCCCGGGATACTATCCTAAGGAATATATCACTATGAAGAACCCCCTCCCATTTGACTTGACCAGCCTGAGAGAGGGGAGAAAAGTATATACCGGCCAATGTGAGGTGTGTCATGGTGTTTATGGAAATGGAAAAGGAAATGCGGCTATGATTGGGAAGTATAAACCGATGCCGAGAGACTTTACTGACAATAATATCATGTCCAGGAAGAGCGATGGGATGTTGTATTATTCGGTCTCAAAGGGGGTGCACGGCACCCAGATGTTTGCAAGGGAAGAGATCATGTCCCCCGATCAGCGCTGGGCGGTTATACACTACCTCAGGACCTTTATAAAGGGTGAAGGGAAGGGAAAATAACGGAGGCGGAGAATCAGAGATGGAAGAGATCACGAGGAAGGATTTTCTGCACTCTACGGTAAACACCCTGATCGGATTATGGGTTACTGCGACGGCAGTATTATCAAGCTACGCCGGCCTCAGGTACTTGTGGCCGACCGAGAAGACCGCAGGCGGACCCGGAGGAAACAAGGCATCCTTTCCCCTGACTGAACTGCCTGAGGGGGACATGAAAAAGGTCTTAATAGGCGGGAAACCTGCAGGGATCATCCGGCTTAACAAAGACTTATATGCCCTATCCCTGATCTGTACCCATCTGGGGTGCATCGTAAGCTGGCATCCTGAGGAGAAGCGCCTGATATGCCCCTGTCACGGGGGAGTATACGATATTAATGGGGCCGTCCTGGGAGGCCCGCCGCCGCGACCTCTTCCCAGCTATGAGGTAAGGCTGCGGGGCGACACGGTGGTGGTGGGATAAACGTGATGAAGGGGCATGGAAATAATCCCCCTTGCCCCCCTTTAGAAAAGGGGGGCAAGGGGGGATTTGATCGGAGACTTTCAGATGAAATATATCAACCTCAATAAGTGGCTCGAGAAGATAGAGAAGAGCGTCAATGTACGGGGGGTGATAAACTGGTTTACCCTCGCCACAGGATTCCTCTATGGGGAGTTTGATGACCGGCTGGATCTTAGATCAGCCCTTCAAAAGGTATTAAAGAAACCTGTACCCAAACATATCAATTTCTGGTTCTGTTTTGGCGGCTTTACATTCCTCTTACTTGTCATCAATATATTTACCGGAATACTCCTCCTGATGTATTACAGGCCCACGATTGACCAGGCCTATGACAGCATCGTGCATATCACCAACAATGTCCCCTTTGGATGGCTGGTCAGGGGATTTCATCACTGGGCCGCCAATATCATGGTGATTACGGTACTGATCCACATGCTGAGGATCTACTTCCACGGCGCCTATAAACACCCGAGGGATATGAATTGGGTTGTCGGGGTCTGTCTCTTCCTGCTTGTCCTGTCTTTCGGATTCACAGGTTATCTGCTGCCATGGAATCAGGTCTCTTTCTGGGCAACCACCATCGGTGCAGAGATACCGAGCACATTCCCCGTTGCCGGGCCCTATATCACCTATCTCCTTAAAGGGGGTGATAGCGTCGGACAGTTGGCCTTGACAAGATTTTTTGCCTTTCATGTGGTCATCCTTCCCTGGATTACAATTGGTCTTCTTTCGTTACACTTTTTAATGGTACGGAGATTGGGCATCTCAGGACCCCTATAACATTATTACGTTATGTGTAAGCTCTACCTCCTTTCCCTTGTCATCTGTCTCTGTCTCAGTGCACCCTCCCTTGCTGAAGAAAAACATTTCGTAGCACTTGAACCTGTTGTGATCACCGCAAGCAGGATTGAAGAACCTCTATCTGAAGTGCCTGCTTCTATCGATATCATCACGTCCCGCGACATAGAAGTGAAGCAGGACCTGACGTTTGATGAGGCCCTGAGGGGGGGCTCTGGCCTGAACATCAACACCTTTGGCGGGGCTGATCCCTGGTCAGGGGTCTATCTGAGAGGTGCGGATCATAATCAATCCCTGATCATGATTGATGGCATCAAGATCAATCCTCCGTACTCCCAGAACCCGGCTATCGGGGGACTCCTTCTCAACAATGTTGACCGGATAGAGGTGATTAAAGGCTCCTACAGCGCCCTCTACGGGTCTGAGGCCATCGGCGGGGTAGTGAATATCATCACACAGGAAAGACCGGGGCTTACCTATGACCTCACTGGTGGGACTCACACGACATACCACGATCGTGTATCCTATGGAGGCCGTTATAACGAGACTGCCTATACCTTAGGTTATGAAAGGTTAAGTACCGAGGGATTCCGTTTTTCAGGCCCCTATTGGAATAATAGCCTCCAGGGAAAGATCAGCCTGCCATTAACTCCAAACTCTTTCCTGCAATTATCCACATATTACTGGGATTGGAAAAAATATGATCATACCGTGTGCTGCGAGGTAGACACCTCTTTCAATATCTTCTTTGTACTGGATAAAGACTCCAATGTCAGAGAGAAAAACTGGTTAAACAGCATCCAGTTGTCGCAATATCCCTCGGACCAGTGGGACTACAGCATCAGGCTGAGCTCTTATAACACGGACCTTCATTCGGAGAATTCTTTAGATCCGGCAACTCCCGGCAGGCCATTTCCACTGGAAATTGATTCCGATATCCAGTCCGATAGGGATGTTTTTGAGATGCACCACAATTTTCATTATAGAGGAAGCAATATTGCGTCCATGGGTTTTCAATACACAGGGGAGAGGGTCAGGAAAAAAGAGTTTGGAAACCTCGACTCTCTTGGCACGGGGCCGTCCCTGGAACAGCCGGCGGTGAATGGCAAAAGGATTTCCAAGGCTATTTATCTGCAGAACCTCTTTAAGATCAAAGAAGAGGTCTCCCTTACGGCAGGGGCGAGGTTTGAAAACGGCCCCGGCTTTGAGAGTAAATTAATTCCAAAGGTCTCGGCCCTCTATCACTTTCCATCGAGTCACACAACGATGAACGCCTCCTATGGTCTTGGAATCAGGGCGCCGAGTCTGGAAGAGCTCTACCACCCGGTGGGAGGAAACCCGGACCTCGAACCTGAAAAGAGTGTCAGCCTGGAGGCGGGGATTAAACAATCCTTCCTCGATGAACGGGTGGGACTCGAAGTAGCAGGATTTAAACTCAGGCTCAAGAACCTCATTGATTGGAGCAGCGACCCTTCTGTAATTACTTATGTCAACATCGGGAGGGCAGAGATAACCGGGGCTGAGGCGGCTTTACGGTGGGCGATCACAGAAACGCTGCACAGCCGTATTGGATACACAAGGCTCAATACGGAAAAAAAAGATACCGGAGAGGATCTTGCCTTCAGGCCTGATTACAGATGGACATTGGAGGCGATATATCAGCCTGTCCGTCGCCTTACCCTGGACCTGAATGCAGAATTTACCGGTAACTCATTCAACCCCCATGATTTTCTGATAGGATTGGATGGTAATACCCTTTCCGATACCGTCGCATCACACCGCGTCGTCAATATGGCGGCGGCCTACCGTGTTGCAGACGGGGACCCCCTTCTGGGCGCCCTCGATTTTACCCTGAAACTCAATAATATTTTCGATGCGGAGTATACCGAGATCCCCGGCTTTCCCAGCTATGGCTTTACCTTTCTTGCGGGGATAAGGGCCGTGCGCTGAAGCCGACATGACAAAAATCATACCCTTTCGGCAATCCATCGTATAATATGAATTCCGACAGATTATTTCGTTATTGAACTTCGTTATTGAACTTTATTATTGAAGAAGGAGGAAACTGACTATGGTAGCAACAGAGGCATTAAAGAACGACCACAGGCTTATCGAAAAGGTGCTCCATGTATTAGAAGTCACATCGAAGAAGATCGATCAAGGGGGTGAGGTGCCGGTTGATGTCCTTAAAAAGGCGGCAGACTTCATCCGGAACTTTGCAGATAGCTATCATCACGGGAAGGAAGAACATATCCTCTTCAAGTCAATGGAGGAAAAGGGATTCCCAAGAGAAGGCGGCCCTATCGGTGTCATGCTGATGGAACACGATGAGGGGCGGAGGTATGTACGGGGCCTTGTGGAAGGGATTGAAAAATATGCAGCGGGTGACAATAGTGCCAAAAAGACCATTGTCGAGAATGCGAGGAATTTCGCTGGCTTGCTGGCGCCGCATATTCAAAAAGAGGACAGTATACTCTATATGATGGCGGATAACATCCTACCGGAGGCCTTTCAAAAAGAGCTTCTCCATCGATTTGATCTTGTTGAAAAAGAGAAACTGGGTGAAGGGAAACGCCAGTACTACGCTACTCTCGCAGATGAACTTGAGAAGACTGTCAAATAACAAAGCGGACTAAGTAAAAAATAAGCCGAATCCTGTCCCCCCTTGTGGTCTCCCTCAAAGGGGCGATGATCATTTCTCTGAGGTCCTGATTACTCAGGACCTTAAGCGACCTAACCCGGGAGCTTGGACGGGCCGCCTGCATCAGTACAGGGGACAGATTTGAAATCTGTCCCCGCTGAAACGCCCCCCTATTTGGTCTTGCTCCTGGTGGGGTTTACCGTGCCCCCATTGTCGCCAATGGAGCGGTGAGCTCTTACCTCGCCGTTTCACCCTTGCCGGAAAGACAGTTTTATCTGCCTTTCTTAGGCGG
>JACRHF010000002.1 GCA_016217665.1 Nitrospirota bacterium
ATGATCACAAGGGTCATAAAGTTTGAGCGGTAGATCATGTCCTCTTTGAGATTCTGGAACAGGAACACCCTGTAGAGCTTCAGGTATCTCATGATATTGTGGAAGATCCTATGCACCGACGGCCTCATACCTCCTGATTCCCCGGATGAGGAGTATACGCGCGATGACGTAGAAGATCAGGATCCAGACGGAGAGCATGATAAAGGATGGCCAGGGGTTGTCCACCTTCCCGAGGTAGAGACTGATGGGGAAGAATACGAGATATTGGAAGGGAAGGATATTTGATATTTTCATAAGGAGGCCTGGAAAGAGGTCAAGGGGGAGCATGGCGCCGGCAAAAAAGAGGATCAGGGTCTGCAGCATGTATTTGAAGGTACGGACCTGTGTCAGCCAGAAGGTGATCATTCCCACGCAGAAATCCATCTCAAAGGCAAGGACGATACCCAGGATAACGGATATGAGGAAATAGAGGAGGGTGATCAATCGTCCCGGAAATGCAAAGTAACCTCCGAATAACAGGGATATCAGCCCTGCGGCGATGATAACAAAAAATGCCTCTAGGATCTTTCCCGACAGATTCACCGTAAACCAGTAGAGAAAGTAGTCGAGGGGTTTTATCAGGAAATTTGAGAAATGTCCATCCTTGATATTGTCGATGACATCCCAACTGATGTAGGAGAAGATGACCGAGTTGATCATGAGCTGGAGGAGATAATAGGTGGTGAGCTGGGAGAGGGTGTAGTTGCCGACCGTATTGCCTTCATGATATACCGTAGACCAGAGGTATAAGAGGACCCAGATGTACAGGGAATACCCGGCGATGTAGATAACTAAAGAGAAGCGGTACTGGAGAGAGTTCTGCCAGTTGATGTGGAAAAGTGTCAAATACTTCTTCATGTCATCGGGGGAAGGCTGCCCATCTGCCTCAATGCCAGACCTGCGGCGCCGACCACCCCTGCACTCCCCGGAAGTTTGCCCCGGACGATCTTTGTGCGCATCATAACACGGCTGTAGGCCCTCTTCTCTATCTCCTCAAATGCCGCCGGCATGAAGAGATCCCATGCCCCGGTTACAGCGCCTGTCAGCACGATCATCTCCGGATTCAGGATGTTGATCAGGCTGATGATTGCGATCCCCAGAGATGACCCGGCCTCTTTCAGGATACTGATGGAGAGCCTGTCACCCTGAGTGGCCGCGTCATAGATCATCTTTGCAGTGATCTTTCGGCTGTCACCGCCGGAGAGCTTCTTGAGGATCGTCCTTTTTCCTTCTTTTATCGCCTCTGTGGCGCCCCTGACCATCCCTGTTGCAGAAGAGTAGGCCTCCAGGCACCCATAGTTGCCGCAATTACATCTGGGACCATTCGGGTCTACCGTCATATGGCCGATCTCACCGGCCATCCCGTGGGCCCCGTGCCACAGGTTCCCATCAAGGATGATGCCCCCGCCGATCCCCGTGCCCAGGGTCAGGCATATCAGGCTGTTGACCTTGCGCCCCGCCCCCCTCCATTTCTCACCGAACGCGGCGACATTCGCATCATTGTCCATGGATACCGGGAGGTTAATGACCCTCTCGATCAATGATCTCAAGGGGACATCTCTCCAGCCTGGAAAGTTGGGTGATGTGACGACGATCCCTTTGTCTAACTTGATGATACCGGGTGAGCCAATACCGACGGCCACGACCTTGTTACCCCTTTTATCTTCCCGGTCAATCAGTTCTCTCACACTCCCGGTGATACAGATCAAAACAAGGTCTTTTCTGCGCCCCTTCGGGATCCCGATCTGTTTAAAATTGCGTAAGCGACCTTCTCTTGTGACAATACCCGCACGGACTGCGGACCCCCCTAAATCAACCCCTATAACGACCTCTCCAGAGATATCTTTTCCTCCATTCCCGGATTCAGCGACCTTATTTCTTGACAGGCGGTGCAGGCGGGGCCTGTCCGGCCTTCGACATTGAGAGGGCGATCTCTTTGGCCTTATCACGCTGGTCCTTGGTGAGCACCTTATTCTCAAGGGCCATCGCCTCTATGACGGTAAACTTCCCGTCTGTCTCAAGGGTGACGATATTGTTTAAAAGCTCACGGACCTTTTTGAGATCAACCTCTTCTTCCTTTGTAACCGCATTCAGTGCTTGCTGTGCCTTTATAATAGACGGGGTGAGCGCCTCCAACTTTTTGATCGCCTCCTTTTCGACCGCCATCAACTTATCTTCCTGCTCCTTGGAGATTCCAATCTTGTCTTTTACAGAGAGATAGAAAGGGGCTGGTCCCACACCCCTCTTGGTTTGGTTTTGTTCCTCTGCTATCGAAGGTGTCGCAGCCGCTATGCTCAAGACAATTGATAATCCAAGCAGTAAAAGTTTTTTCATCGAGTGGCTCCTTTTGGTTTTAAGGTTAACAGGTACAGTGTAGCGTAATCGTGAAAAGACGTCAATTTAGGGAAATTCCGGCGGAGTAGTGTACCTTCCCCTGGCTGTCGACGATGACCCCCTCGATTCCAGGAAGGCCTTTAATCAGCTTCATGCCGTCTTCAGGTCCGAGGACAAAGACGGCCGTGGAGAGGGCATCGGAGGTCATGGTGTCAGGGGCTAAGATAGTGACGCTCTGACAGCCCCTTGCCGGATAGCCTGTCTTGGGATCCATGATGTGGTGGTAGAGGATTCCGTCTTTGATAAAAAATCTCTCATAATCTCCGGAGGTCGAGATGGAGATGTTGCTGAGGGGCAATTTACCGAGGAGTCTTTCCCTGCTCCGGGGATGCCGGATGCCGATGTCCCAAGGTTTTCCATCGTTCGTCCCTTGGACCCGCATATCCCCCCCTGCCTTTACGATGGCATTTTTAATGCCGGAGTTAACCAGCGCCTGCATGGCCTTATCCACCGCATAACCCTTTGCAATGGCGCCAAGTCCGATGGCCATCTCCGGTTTCCTGAGGAAGACGGTCTTTTTGACCTCATCCAGTTCAATATTTTTATAGTTGACTAAGGGAAGCATCTTCTGGATCTCCTCCGGCGCCGGGAGGCGCTCCTGCCCCTTTGCAAAATTCCACACCCCCCGCATCGCGGCCCAGGAGATGTCAAAGGCGCCGTTGGAGAGTCCGGAGACCTTCTGTGCCGCTGCAATGACCTGGAATAGCTCATCCGGCACGGGCACAGCCTCTTTGCCGGACTTTTGATTGACAAGGGATATGGGAGTGCCATCCCTCCACTCGCTCATCTCGGCTTCGATCCGCTCCATCTCCCGGATCGCCGCATCAAATGCTGCATTCACCCTGGCCTCATCCGTCTCATCTGCAGCAGAGGCCGTCAGTTCTATATCCGTACCCATGACGACACTGTTTCTTTTAAATACCTCTGCCGCAGAAAGGGGAGGGGTTGTTAAGGAGGTGAGTATCAGAAGGATAAGGACAACCGGCTTATACATATCTACACTATAAATTTGATGAACTCGTAAAAAGTCGCCAGAAGCACTATTTGTCATTCTGAGCGAAGCGAAGAATCTGATAAAACAATGAGTTATCAGACCCTTCGCTTCGCTCAGGGTGACAGTGAAGGACTTTTTACGATTTCATCAGATTTGATTGGAGCTTTGATGGGAAAGAACCTGATATGGAAGGAGATTGACCTGATCGTTGAGTTTCTTCATTCCCTGGAGAGGAGAATTCCGGAAGAGGCTTTAAGATTACCGGTTCTGCCGGCATCTACACCGGCTACACCAAAACCGGTTTTTAAATAACAACAGGAGGAAGTTAACCATCTATGATGCCTTAATAGCCCAGGCTGTAATTAAAGTAGAGGCAGATCAGCTTATAACGTTGAATGTTGCGGACGTTAAGAGGGTCACTCCTGAGAAACTATTGCATGCCGCCTCTTCGTCGTAAATAAATCTGTTCCCTTATTTACTCTTAGGTAGGGATGCCTGCGGCGTCTCACACTTTTCATTATGGTGGTTATTGGGGTATTAGCGGCCAAAAGAGCGGGAATAATAAGACGATTGTTATGAATAAAAGTAGCGTCAACGGCAAGCCGACTTTTAAAAAGTCTCTAAAACTATACCCTCCCGGACCCATAATCAGCATGTTTACCGGGTGCCCCAGGGGTGTCATAAAGGCCATTGATGTTGCTAAAGCTACGCCCATGACCATTGACCGTGGATTTGCACCAATGTCCCGGGCTGCTTGAATAGCAATCGGGGCCATGATGGCGGCCACAGCAGCACCATTCATGGCTTGGGTTAACAATACAGTCAGCCAAAACAACCCCCCCAGCAGAACCAGAGGACCGGCCGGCCCTACTATTGTAATTATCCATTCCGCAAGGAATGAGGCAGCACCGGTTTTAGTGATTGCAATGCCCATCGGCAGCATCCCGGCAACCAGGAATATGGTCTTCCATTCAACCGATTGGTAGGCCTGGTCCATCGTCAACACTCCGAGCAGCACCATCGCCAGCGCCCCGCCCAGCATTGCCTCACCAACGATTGTTGGCCGGAGTGCCGCCAGCAGCAAAACGACACCCATAATGATTAATGCCAGCCGGCCTTTGCCAGGTACTAATTTTACTTTTTCTTTACCATTCGCCAATACTATGATATCCGGTTCAGTGTGTAGTATCCGCAGACGCTCGCGTGGCCCTTGCATGAGAAGCGCATCCCCGAACTGAAGAGGCAGATCGGTTAGGCCGGTGTGGATTTGCCGGCCGCCGCGCCAGATCGCCAGCACCGTCAGACCGTACTTATCGCGAAAGTGTGCCTGACGCAGTGTTTGGCCGATTAGCCCGGAACGTGGAGCCAATACTGCTTCAGCTACTACAATAGCGGTTGATTCCAGGTCTTGCTCGCTCCAGTTGCGGGGCGGAAGAATCTCAAAGTAGGGTTCCACATCGAGCTGATGTAAATCCTCTACCTTACCAGTAAAAAGGATGATGTCGCCTTGCTGCAGGATATGATCCGGGGTTGGGGAAAGGGTTACAAGGCCGTTTCGCTCGATTGCTACCGCAGTGAGATTGAATCGTTCCCTGAATGCACTCTGGGCCAATGATTTGCCGTTCATAACTGATCCAACCGGTACGCGAATCCGGAATAAACTTTCACCGAGACGATAAACATCAATTAGGTCGCCTTCAGTCTGGCGGATGGCCTCCATATAATGGGCAGGCGCTTGCGCCGGCAACATGCGCCGTCCGACAAGCACCATATAAGCCACACCAACAATGACAACAGGCAGGCCTATGGGAGCGAAGTCTAACAGGCCATAACCGGCCAATCCATGATCACGCAGCAGGCTGCTGACGACAATGTTGGTGGTAGTGAGCAGGGTGGCCATGCCACCAAGAATCGTAGCGAAAGCCAGAGGCATCAAAGTACGCGCAGGATTAACCCCCGCCTTGTGTCCGGCCCCCGAAACTACTGGCAGCAGGACCGACGTTGCAGCGATGTTGTTCATAAAAAGGGAAAGGAATGCACCAGCCAGCATAATGATCATCACCAGCCAGCTCTCACGGGTACCGGCAATTCTTGCCAGTAGATTGCCGATCTGTTCAGTTACGCCAGTGCGCCGTAACCCGTCTGCCAGGATAAATATGGCCAGTATAGTAATTACCGCCGAACGGCTGAAACCGGAGAATGCTTCCTGGGGTGTCAGAATACCGGTCAACCCGAGGGTGACTACAGTCAACAGAGCAATGAGGTCGGCGCGCATACGGTTGCTCAGAAACAAGCCAACGTCTGCAATCAGGATTATGAAAATGAGAAGTAGTTGGATATTCATTCGATATGAATATGGATAGGAATTTACTTTTCTGAGGTTAAAGTAGCAGGATGAGATTTTGCTGTCAATAGGAATTCCCACCATCCCAGATGCATGAGGATATTCTGAGGGAGGCGAGTATCAGAGATAAGAACATCCGGCTTAATCTCTGCGCCCCCTTTAGCCTTGACAGTCAGTGCCTCCTTTCCTTATAATCCTTTAATACGAGGTCTTACGCTATGTATTCTATTGCCAGATTGCTGAAAAAGTCTTTTTGTTTGTCATCCTGACCCTGAACGAAGTGAAGGGGAAGGATCTGACTCCTAAGGAGAACAGAGAGTTATCAGATTCTTCGTCGCCCTGGGCGACTCAGAATGACAATTTGCTGGATTTCTCAGCAGCCTATTACAGGACAGATCGGGGAGCAAATTTGACATTTCAGGAGCTTATACTTTCACTCCAGAGGTTCTGGGCAGACAGGGGATGCGTCCTGCAGCAGCCCTATGATATAGAGGTGGGTGCAGGCACATTTAATCCTGCCACCTTTTTCAGGGTCCTGGGCCCGGATCCCTGGCGGGTGGCCTATGTGGAGCCATCGAGGAGGCCGACCGACGGCCGTTATGGAGAGAATCCGAACCGGCTTCAGCACTATTACCAGTTCCAGGTGGTCCTGAAACCCGCGCCTGAGGATGTGCAGGGACTTTACCTGCAAAGCCTTGCCTCACTCGGTCTCAAGGCAGAGGAGCATGATATCCGTTTTGTAGAGGACGACTGGGAGTCCCCGACATTGGGGGCATGGGGGCTGGGTTGGGAGGTCTGGCTGGATGGGATGGAGATTACCCAGTTCACCTATTTTCAGGAGGTCGGGGGGATAGAATTGGATCCGATATCTGTGGAACTGACATACGGGCTTGAGCGGATTGCCATGTATCTTCAGGGGGTGGATAATGTGTTTGACCTCACATGGACAGAGGGGGTCCAATATGGCTATATCCACCACCCTACCGAGGTCGAGTTTTCGCGCTACAATTTTGAAGAAGCGGATGTGGCTATGCTCTCTTCCTGTTTCAGTATGTATGAGAAAGAGGCGTCTGCGCTGATCGGGAAGGGGCTGATCCTGCCGGCCTATGACTATTGTCTTAAGACATCCCATCTTTTTAATCTCCTCGATGCAAGGAAGGCGATCAGCGTGGCGGAGAGGACAGGCTATATCGCAAGGGTGAGAAACCTTGCAAGACGGTGTGCTGAGGGGTATGTAAAGAAGAGACTGGAAGCCGCTGCTGTTGGAAATTTTTGAGCGTCAATTGATAATATGAACAATGACCTGCTGTTAGAAATAGGGACTGAGGAGATTCCGGCAAGGTTTATGCCGCCTGCCATTGCAGCACTGAAGGAGTCTTCAGAGAGGCTCTTCAAAGAGAGGCGCCTGCAGGTCCGAGATGTCGTGGTCTATGGGACACCCAGACGCATCGTCCTGATCGCAAGGGGGTTGAGTGAGATCCAGGGAGATCTGACCACGGAGGTGTTGGGTCCGCCGAAGGGTGTGGCATTCGATAAAGACGGGATGCCGACAAAAGCCGCTATTGGATTCGCCAAAGGACAGGGGGTGGATGTCTCTGCCCTCAGGGTGAAGAGTACAGAGAAGGGGGAGTATCTCTGTATCGAGAAACATGAAAAGGGGCAGAGGACGAGGGATATCCTCCCGGCTATCCTTGAGGAGGCCCTGGCGTCTATCGCCTTTCCAAAGGCGATGCGATGGAACGACACCCGGGCACGCTTTGCCCGCCCCATCAAGTGGATATTGGCGCTCCTAAATGGAGAGACTTTATCCCTCAGATTCGCCGGAATCGAGAGCGGCAGCGTTTCCTATGGGCACCATTTCATGAGACCCGGGGCATTTCAGGTTAAACGAATTGAGGATTATTTTGATGGGACGGCAAGAAACTTCGTGATCGTTGATCCGGCGGAAAGACGGAGGCGGATCGGGGAGGGAGTCAGGGCGATCGCAGAAGAGAAGGGCGGTTCCGTTGTCGGTGAGGAAGAACTATTTGAAGAGGTCACCTTCCTGACAGAATATCCTGTACCCATCTGCGGGAGATTTGACGAGGCCTATTTAGCCCTTCCAAAGGATGTGTTGATTACCGTGATGAGGGCGCATCAGCGCTGTTTCTCTCTTGAAAAAGGGGGGAAGCTCCTCCCCTATTTCATTGCCGTCAGCAATACGGATCCTAAGAATCCTGATATTGTCAGAAACGGCTATGAGAGGGTCATCAGGGCGCGGCTCTCAGATGCCAAATTCTTCTTTGAGGCAGACTGCCGGAAGAGGCTGGAGACCCATGCAGAGAAGTTAAGACAGGTGGTCTTTATGGGAAAGCTCGGGACCCTGTGGGATAAGGTTCAGAGGTTGACCGGATTATCAGGGCCGTTCTGTTCGTTATTAGGGTACCCTGAGATCAAGGCCGCGGCAGAGAAGGCCGCGCAGCTTGCGAAGGCTGATCTGATGACAGAGATGGTGGGTGAATTCCCGGAGCTTCAGGGGGTCATGGGGATGGAATATGCCGTGCGTCAGGGGGAGACGGAAGAAGTAGCGCAGGCGATCTATGAACACTATCTTCCCCGGTTCTCCGGGGATATCCTCCCTTCTACCCCGGCGGGGAAGGTCCTTGCGATTGCAGAAAAGATAGACAATCTTGTGGGATGTTTTGGCACCGGAAATATCCCCACAGGTTCTTATGATCCCTACGCCCTCAGGCGTCAGTCCATAGGGATCCTCAATATCCTGATTGCAGGGAGGCATCTTGTCTCTCTCAAGGAAGTGATCAGGATGGCCCTGACGGCTTATGGTGACAGGATCGATGGAAACAGGCAGGAAGAGATCTTATCCGGTGTGCTTGAGTTTATGAGAGAGAGGCTGAGCACCTTACTGGCGACCGAGGGGTACCGGTACGATGGCGTGCGGGCCGTGCTTGCTACCGGTCTTGATGACCCGTATGACGCCTTCCTCAGGATCACTGCCCTGGAACGGTTCCGCCAGAGGCCGGAGTTTGAATCCCTGACCCTCTCCTTTAAACGGGTCATGAATATCATCCCCCCGGACTTTACCGGAGAGGTGAGAGAGGGGGAACTCCGGGAGAGGGAAGAGAAAGACCTTTATAGTTCCTACAGGGAGATTAAAGATAAGGTGCTCCTGCAGAGAGAGAGGCATGATTATGAGAATGCCTTTGCCTCTGTTGCTGAACTTAAACCAAAGGTTGACCTATTTTTCGATAAGGTCCTGGTCATGGACAAGGATATGAACCTGAGGAACAACAGGCTCTCTTTGTTAAATGATATGAAAGGACTGTTTTTAGGGTTGGCGGATTTTACGCAGATCGTGATAGAGGGGGATTAAAAGGGAGATAGTCGGCTGAGAGAGGTAACCAGGTAAGAGGCATGTTATACAAGACCCTGATAGACGCCATCGGCAATACACCGATGGTGGAGATAAAGAGACTTAACCCGAATCAAGGCGTAAAGATCTATGCAAAGCTTGAGGGGTTTAATCCGACTGGGAGTGTCAAAGACAGGATTGCCAAATATATGGTGGAGCAGGCTGAAAAGGAGGGCCTTCTTACAAAAGATAAGATACTCCTTGAACCTACCAGCGGTAACACCGGAATATCCCTGGGGATGATCGCAAAGATAAAGGGCTACAGACTGGTTGCGGTCATGCCTGAGAGTATGAGCATAGAGAGGCGGGAGATCCTGAAGGCGTATGGAGTGGAGATCGTCCTCTCTCCGGGGGATCAGGGGACAAACGGGGCGATCAGGGTTGCCCATGAGATGCTGAAGCAGGATAAGAACTATGTTATGCTGGATCAGTACAGCAACCCCAATAACCCCGGCGCCCATTACGAGACGACCGCGGTTGAGATATTGCGGGATGTCCCGGGGCCCATTGATTACTTCATGGCAGGGCTGGGGACAGGGGGGACGCTCATGGGGGCCGGCCAGCGGCTGAAAGAGTATAATCAGAAGACCCGGATTATCGCAGTTCAGCCTTATCCCAAGAGCGGACTTCAGGGGCTCCGGAGTCTCCTGGAAGGTTATACGCCGCCCATCCTGGATATTAAAAAACTGGATGGCAATGAGTTCTGCAAGGATGAGGATGCCTTCAGGATGGTGAAGGAGCTTGCAGACAAGGAGGGGATCTTTGCCGGCATCTCGTCCGGGGCCATCATGTGTCATGTGGTCAGGATGGCTAAGAAGCTCAAAGAGGGGATCATTGTGACCCTCCTGCCGGATGGGGGATGGAAATATGTCAGTGAACATCTCTGGACAGAGGATGTGAAGACGATCAGCGATAAGATACAGGGACCATTATGGTAATGGTACGAACGCAATAAATGTCTTTATACGGCGTTGGACTCCTCGGAAAATCCTCAACGTACTTCAAAAGTACGCCTGCGGTTTTCCTCGTCGTCCGCCTTGTCTAAAGCCATTTCTTGCGTTCGTAGGCTGTCACTTTATTAATTCATTTGTCTTAGTTAATCGTAACTGGAGGATTCTACATGGCGAAACAGAAATACGTCTACTTCTTTGGCATGGGCAGCGCAGAGGGCCGGGGCGATATGAAAGACCTTCTGGGTGGAAAAGGCGCAGGGCTGGCAGAGATGACCAATCTTGGCATCCGGGTCCCGGCGGGCTTTACCATAACAACGGAGGCCTGCATTGAATACTACAAAAATAATGAGACCTATCCTCCGGGGATGTGGGATCAGGTCCTTGAGAATCTTAAGAAGGTAGAGGAGTCTATGGGATTCCGGTTCGGGGATCCTGCAAACCCCCTCCTGGTCTCTGTGAGATCAGGGGCCAGGGCCTCCATGCCCGGGATGATGGACACGGTCCTGAATGTCGGACTGAATGATACCACAGTGCAGGGGCTAGCCAAAAAGTCCGGCAATGACCGGTTTGCCTATGATGCCTATCGCCGCTTTATTACCATGTTCGGGAGTGTGGTGATGGGGATTGAGAGGGCGCTGTTTGAGGAGGTCCTGCAAGAGAAGAAGGATGAACTCAAGGTCAGGCAGGATACGGAGCTTGATGCGGCGGCGCTGAAGGACATCGTCGGGAGATACAAAAAACTGGTCCGGAAAGAGGCCGGCAAAGACTTCCCCATGGATCCATTGGAGCAGTTGATGATGGCGACCAACGCGGTCTTTGGCTCCTGGAATGCCCCGAGGGCGGTAACCTACCGGAAGATACACAATCTTCCCCATAACATGGGGACAGCCGCCAGTGTGGTGGCCATGGTATTTGGGAATATGGGCGAGACCTCAGGCACCGGCGTAGCATTTACCCGTGATCCCAACACTGGGGAAAGGCGGTTCTTTGGAGAGTGCCTCATGAATGCCCAGGGCGAGGATGTCGTTGCCGGGATCAGGACCCCGCTCCCGATCGAAGATCTGAAGAAGCTCGTGCCCCAGGCCTACAATGAGCTGGTGGACATCTATCAGAAGTTAGAAAACCACTATAAAGAGATGCTCGATATTGAATTCACCATCCAGGAAGGGACACTCTACATGCTGCAGACGAGGTCCGGGAAGAGGACTGCGGCGGCCGCTATCAGGATCGCCGTGGATATGGTTGAAGAGGGACTTATTGACAAAGAGGCCGCGGTCATGAGGGTCAATCCTGACCAGTTGGATCAGCTCCTGCACCCGATGATAGACCCGGATGCCAGGGTCAATGTGGTGGCGAAGGGGCTTCCGGCATCCCCGGGTGCGGCGGTAGGGCGCGCCGTCTTTACAGCAGAGGATGCAGAGCGGTTTGTGCGTGAGGGGGAGAAGTGCGTCCTGGTGCGGCTGGAGACCTCTCCGGAGGATATCGGGGGGATGCATGCGGCCGAGGGGATATTGACCTCGCGGGGGGGGATGACCTCCCACGCGGCTGTGGTGGCCAGGGGCATGGGAAGGCCGTGCGTGGTCGGGTGCAGCGATATCCAGGTCCGGGAGAAGGAGAAGGCCTTCCGGGTGAATGATCGGGTCATCCGTGAAGGGGACCCTATCACCATCAATGGCTCAACAGGGGAGGTCATCATCGGGGAGGTCAACCTGATCAAGCCAAAGCTGAGCGAGAGCTTTTCCACCATGATGAAGTGGGTGGACAAGATCCGCAGGCTTAAGGTACGCAGCAATGCAGACACCCCGTATGATGCCCAGGTGGCCAGGGATTTTGGGGCAGAAGGGATCGGTCTCTGCCGGACAGAGCATATGTTCTTTGAGCCGAATCGCATCAAGGCCGTGCGGGAGATGATCCTCTCCGAGGATACAGAGGGGAGAAAAAAGGCGCTCGTTAAGTTATTGCCATTCCAGAAAGGGGACTTTCTCGGGATATTCAGGGCCATGAAAGGGCTGCCGGTCACGATCCGGCTGTTAGATCCGCCGCTCCATGAGTTCTTGCCGCATACAGAGGCTGAGATTGACGAACTTTCGCAGGATATGGGGGTCCCCCCGGATAAATTGGCGGCAAAGAACAAGAGCCTCTTTGAGTTCAACCCCATGCTGGGGCACAGGGGCTGCCGGCTTGGGATTACCTATCCGGAGATCTATGAGATGCAGGCCAGTGCTATATTTGAGGCGGCCTGTGAGCTTGAATGTGAAGGGGTGAGTGTCAGCCCGGAGGTGATGATCCCCCTCGTGGGTTATCCCAAGGAACTGGAGATCCTGAAGGCGATGGTGGACCGGATCGCTTCAGAGGTCATGAAGTCTTATAAGGTTAAGATCAAGTATCAGGTCGGGACGATGATAGAACTTCCCAGGGCCGCCGTGGTGGCTGATGAAATCGCAAAGCAGGCAGAGTTCTTCTCCTTTGGGACGAATGACCTCACGCAGACGACACTGGGACTCAGCCGGGATGACTCCGGGAAGTTCCTGCCGTTCTACGTTGAGAAGGGGATCTTGGAGGTGGACCCGTTTGTCTCCCTGGATCAGGAGGGGGTGGGGCAGTTGATCAGGATCGGGATCGAGAAGGGGCGTTCCACAAGGCCGAACCTGAAGGTGGGGATATGCGGCGAACATGGCGGAGATCCCAAATCAATCGAATTTTGCCACAGGGCCGGGATGGATTACGTGAGCTGCTCACCGTATCGGATCCCTATTGCGAGGTTTGCTGCGGCCCAGGCCGTGATTCGAAATAAGAAATAGCGGGACGGAGACCATGTCCCCAGACAAGACCAAGACCTACATGCAGATGGCCCTGAGATTGGCAAAGAAGGGGATGGGTATCACAAGCCCCAATCCCATGGTCGGGGCCGTCGTGGTGAAAGACGGCAGGGTCATAGGCAGGGGATATCACAAAGGCCCCGGCAAATGGCACGCCGAGGCCGTCGCTATCCGGGATGCGGGTCCTGAGGCCAAGGGCGCGACGCTCTATATAAACCTTGAGCCGTGCTGTCATACCGATAAAAGAACCCCGCCCTGCACTAAGGAGATCATCCGGTCAGAGATCAGGCGTGTGGTCATCGGGATGGAAGATCCCAACCCCATGGTCAATGGCCGCGGGATCCAGGAACTTGCCGGGGCCGGTATCCAGGTAGAAAAAGGGATCCTTTATCCGGAGGCCGTCCGGTTGAATGAGATCTACTCCAAATTCATTTCTACGAAGACCCCCTTTGTCATTTTAAAAAGCGCATCGAGTCTGGATGGGAGGATTGCCCTCCCTTCCGGTGAATCCAAATGGATTACAGGAGAGACAGCCCGGAGATACAGCCATCGGCTCAGGGCCATGGTGGATGCCGTGCTTGTAGGGATAGGGACTGTCCTTGCGGATGACCCTTTGCTCAGCGTCAGAGATACGGGGATCCGGGGAAAACAGCCTCTTCGTATCATTGTAGATTCCAGACTTCGCATTCCCCTGACCGCTAAGGCGCTCGATCAGGGAGGAGGTCAGGAGACGATGATTGTGACGACAAAGGCGGCATCCGGCGAGGCGGTGGAGGCCCTTGAAAAGATCGGAGTAAAGACCCTGATCGCCGCGAGCCGGGAGGACGGCGAGGTCAGCCTCCGGTCTCTGATGGGAGAGTTGGGAAAATTGGGGATCAGCAGTGTCCTCATTGAGGGAGGGTCTAAGATCAATGCGTCCGCCCTCAGGGAAGGGGTGGTGGATAAGGTCGCCATCCTCTATTCTCCCCGGATCATCGGGGGGAGTGATTCGATCGGTATGGTCGGGGGGACGGCCCCAGGATCGCTGGATGAGTCCATCTTCCTGAAAGATATGCACATCAGGCGATTAGGTGAAGATATTTTAGTAGAAGGGTATGTGAGGAAAGTAATGAGCAATGAGTGATGAGTGATGAGTAATTGTGACATTCCGTCATTCCCGCGGAAGCGGGAATCCAGAATAAAGAAGACTGGATTCCGGGTCAAGCCCGGAATGACAACTACGTGCCATGTAATTATACAAATGTACTTCTTAGTATAAGAGATAAGAGGCAAGAGGCGGGGAGTGGTGTTATGTTTACAGGGCTTATAGAAGAACTTGGCTCAGTCAAGGGGATAAGATCTCAGTCAGGCGGGATGAGGCTTTCCATTGCCGGCAAGACCGTCCTGGACGGGATGAGGACAGGGGATAGCATTGCTGTCAATGGCGCCTGTCTTACGGTGGTTGAGATGAGTCATTCTGTCTTCGGGGCGGATGTCTCTAAGGAGACCCTGACAAAGACAACCCTGGGAAGGCTCCGGGTTGGAGACCGGGTAAATCTGGAACGCGCCATGAGACCCACAGACCGCCTCGGCGGCCACCTCGTTGCCGGCCATGTTGATGCCGTCGGCGTGATCCGCACCATCGAACGGACAGGAGAGGCCTCTCTCTTCACCTTTGAGGCGCCTCCGGAGATCTCAAGATACCTGATCTACAAAGGCTCCATTGCCGTTGACGGGATCAGCCTCACAGTCAACGAGGTCCAGGGGGAGAGATTCACGGTGATCCTCATCCCGCACACCGCCCGTCAGACCACCCTTGGTTTCAAGAAGGCCGGAGACCCCGTAAACCTTGAGGCAGACATGATCGGGAAATATGTCGAGAAGTTTGTAAAAACAAGATGAGTAGTGAAAATAAATCCCCTTTTTTTATCATCACCATGGCTGTAAATCAATTGACCGTTAATCGCCTTAAATTGGATTATTACATTGGAGGTTGATCCTGTGAAAAGGGTTATATTTATCGGCCTTCCATTATTATTGCTCTTAACCGGTTGCGGGACGGGAGATAAGCTAACCCCTGCCAAAATCTCTGATGCTCCCACAGGCCTTGTGGCTACGGTCATCTCGAAAACTGAGATTGGACTCACATGGAACGATAATTCTTCGGATGAAGACGGTTTTAATATCGAAAGAAAAGAAGGACCCTGGGGGGGGTTCCAGAGGATAGCGCTGGTCGGAGCAGACGTTACCACTTATCATGACAGAGGCTCAAACAACTTAACACCGAACACCACCTATTACTATCGTGTTGCCTACTATAGAGGGAATGAAGTATCTGAATATTCAATGGCGGCCAGTGCGACAACATTGAAGAAGTCCCTGTCTTTAAAGAAGACAGAAATGACACAACTCTCCCCGTATGTGGGCATTGTCTTGAGACTCCTCACCGGGGAAGCAGACCTGATTGATGAGGATAAAATCCTGATCCCGGAGGACGGCTCCTGCCCTTATGAGGGATGGGAGACGTATATTCCGGAGGAACTTAATGACGATACGATCCGGAAGACATTCATTTACGAGAGGTGCAAAAAAAACCATCCCATTGCCTCAGATATCGTTGTCCGCTACAATGGCCGCGGGGTCATAAACTATTATTCCCCGGATTATTGGAGGAGCGACCCACTTCGGGCCCCATATCTTCCAGGGCGTGCGGTAACAAAGCATATAGAGAGTCTTCATGAAGAGGAATTTGACTCCCAGGGAATGATTCTTCAGTCCGGAGTGGTGTACGAAGATTTTACCATGAGCGCCACAGAGACAGGAGATGATGTCTGGTATTGGACAATGGAGGGTACCATTATACCGGATTCCTGTGGTGGCAAGAGATTTGTGCTAAAGACCCTCCTGCCCCTTTACTGGCCTTTCACATCTGCTTGTCCTCTCGGAGGGGAGATTGTTGTGACCGGTGATGACAGGGGAGTTACCCTCCGGTTCCTCGACAACCAGACAGCAGAGGTAGATGTGGGGAGCGATGGGTTTGTGGACGAGACTGTGAATTGCCAGGTAGTGATGAACTCGGACTTCTGTATGTAATCATAGAGGCAGACATGATTGGGAAGTATGTCGAGAAGTTTGTAAACCCCGCCCGCTGATTGGTCAGCAAATTGACTTTTTTTGCCTATGGCATCATGACAATATAGTATCTTTCCTGTTTCATACAACCACATTTTTTAACGACAAATAGATTATGAGTAACCCTCATGTACATATCGCTGAATTAGAGACAGAGCTCATCCGCATAAAGGAAGAGCTTGAGAAGGCCAGAGAACAGGCAGGGGAGCTGGAGTCTGTCCGTAAAGATATGCTCTCTCTTCTTGAGGATCTGAACAAATCTGCCGCCATCATAAAAAGGGGAGAGAAGGAGTGGGAGACTATCGTTGATGCCATCGCAGACCCTATCTTCATCCGTGACAAAGACTTCAGGATCATCAGGGCCAACAAGGCATACGCCGCGGCCTCTGGGATGCCCTTTAAAGAGATCATCGGGAAACCTTACTACACGGTTTTTCCAAAGATGGAAGGCCCATGCAAGGTCTGTCTGAATGCCCTGGGATCGCCCACACCATGTGAAGATGATATCTCCGTACCCACCATCGGCAGGTCTTTTAATATAAAGTCCTTTCCCATATGGGGTGAGAATGGCAGTTTCCTCTATTCTGTCCACTTCATGGAGGACATTACAGACCAGAAGAGGGCAGAGGACGCACTCCGGGCCTCGGAGAATAAATACCGCCATCTATTTGATAACCTGCATGACGCCGCCTTCCTGGCAGACGCAGAGACCGGACACATTGTTGATACCAACAAAAAGGCAGAGATACTATTGGACCGGAGGCGTGAAGAGATCATCGGTATGCACCAGAGTGAGTTGCATCCGCCTGGTAAGGCGGGAGAATACCGCCGCAGGTTTGAGGAGCACCTTCAAAAGGGACCTCTTGCGGATTATGAGGGAGAGGTCATCAGAGGGGATGGGAGGGTTGTTCCGGTAGCCATCACCGCGTCACCCATGACCATCAATGGCAGACGACTGATCCTCGTCTTGTTCCGGGATATCACTGAATGGTGGGAGATGATGGAGAGGTTAGAGGAGGAGGTGGAGGTCAATAGGGCGCTCCTCGACACAGCAGAGGCGATCAGATTAATCTTTGATAGGGATACAATGTTCAAAAGGGTTGCAGAGGGTGTTTCCACAGTAGTTGATGCAGAGAGGTGCGTCATCTTCCTGTGGGAGAGGGAACAGGGCGGCTTTTTGCCGGCCCATGTTTCCGGGATTGTCCCGCCGGAGCTGCGACCATTCCTTATGAGGCAAAGGCTTACCCGGGATATGACGATTGTGGAACAAATCTTAAGGGGGGAGACAGTGATTATTGATGACGTCATGAATAGCCCCCTATTCCCAAGAGAGGTCGCCGAGACCTTGGCCATCAGGACTATGATGGGTATTCCTATCCGGGGTACAACCGGGGTCTTGGGTTTTATAGATGTCGAGCGGATCGGGATTCCGAGGCCATTCGGGGAGAAGGAAGAGGAATTCCTGAAAGGGGTGGCACACCAGGTTGCTGTGAGCCTTGACAATGTCAGGCTTTATGAGGAGATGAGGGATCAGACTATAGAGCTTACTCAGAGGGTAGAGATCCTCAGGGTAATGAACGAGATAGATAAGAGCATCCTCTCCTGCTCAGATACCCACGAGATCCTGGAGACAGTGACGCAGATGGTAGCAAGTCTGATCCCCTGTGATAGAGTGACTGTGGGCTTTGTTGATAAGGAAAGGGAAGGGTTTGTCTATAAGGCAGGATTTGGGACAAAGTTTGCCAAAGGGATGTTTATCCCCTTCACGGATACCTCGACTGCAGAGGTTGTCAGGACAGGAAGGTCACAGTATATTTCTGATCTCTCGATGGAAAGGGAACCTTTGAGAGTGGAAAGGATATTGATGGAAGAAGGTTATCACTCCCCCGTACGGCTTCCACTGTTCGTGAAGGGAGAGACCATAGGCGTCCTTAGTGTGGGCAGCAGACGGGTCGCGGCCTTTCACCCTGACCAGGTTGCGACCCTGGAAAAGCTTGCAGCACAGATCGCCGTGGCCCTTGAAAACGCAAGGCTTGTAACAGACATGAAGGAGCTCTTCTTTGGTATTGTGGGGGCCCTTTCTGCAGCGATTGATGCCAAGTCTCCATGGACCGCAGGACATTCCCATAGGGTGACGCAATATTCCCTGACCATTGCTAAGGCGATGGGCATGGGTGAAAAGGACCTGAAAGACTTAGAGCTGGCAGGCCTCCTCCATGACGTGGGGAAGATCGGGACGTATGATGTTATCCTTGAAAAGCCCGGAAGGTTGACAGAGGAGGAGCTTAAGATCATGAGACTGCATCCCTTAAAAGGGGCAGAGATATTGGGGGCTATGAAACATATGAAGGAGATTATCCCTGCCATCAAGCACCACCACGAATTTTATAACGGGGAGGGATACCCTGGGGGTTTAAAAGGGGAGGCCATCCCTCTGATGTCAAGGATCCTTGCGGTTGCCGATACAGTTGATGCGATGGGGGCGGACAGGCCCTATCGAACAGGGAGATCAAAAGAAGAGATCATAGCCGAACTTCAGCGATGTTCAGGGAGTCAGTTTGACCCGAAGGTCGTGGAGGCCTTTCTCCATATCAAAGCCCTTCCGTTGTAATGTATTCAACCGATAGACAGAATTTCTAACGCCGTCATCTTGAAGGTGGGACAAGAATGTCCCGCCTATCAGTTTTATCTATGATTATCGATAGGTTCGTGATCCTAAAATAGTCTTGAATGAGGGTCTGTAGTGTGTTAGATTTTGAGTAGGGTACTAAACATAAGGAGGTGTCCTATGGCTGCTCCGAAGATTTTAGTCCTTTTCTACAGCAAGACAGGGCATATGCTCAAGATGGCAAGGTCTGTTGCCAAGGATGCCAAAGAGGCGGGGGCAGAGGTCCGTCTGAGGAAGGCGTCAGAGCTTGCGCCCCGCGAGGTGATCGAGGAGACCCCGGAGTGGAAGGCGATCTATAGCCAGATGTCAGACATCCCGGATGCGGTGATAGACGACCTGGTCTGGATGGACGGCGTGATCGTAGGGACGCCGACGCGTTTTGGGAATATGGCGGCGCCGATGCGGAACTTCTGGGATCAGACCGGGAAGCTCTGGATGGAGGGGACATTGATCGGAAAGACCGTGTCCGCCTTTGCATCCGCCGAGATGATACACGGGGGGCAGGAGGCAACACTCCTCTCCATGTATCCGACGTTCTTTGCCCATGGGCTGATCGTCGTGGGGATCCCGGGCAATGTCAAAGAGCTCTATAAGTCAGGCTCTTATTACGGGGCCCTCTCCAGCGGCGAACCGAATGATACTGATCTCACCGTGGCAAGATATATGACCCAGAGACTGATCGAGGTTACCAAGAAGCTGAGGGGCTGATGCTCAATGTCATCCTCGGCCACTTTCATCCTGACTTAGAAGACGCCCTCTGTAACAATATAGCCGCCCTTAAGGCCGAAGACCCTCTAAGCCCTATTGCGGTCATTGTCCCTTCAGGCCGGATCCGGTCCAGGCTCAGGTCGCTCTTTGCCAAAGAGCGGGGGATGAGCCTGCTCCATATCCACCTTCTCACATTTCACGACCTCACAGTCCGCCTCTATGAGGAGAGGTATGGGCGGTTGCAACGCCTCATCGGGGATGATTTCTTTTTTGTAGAATTTATCCGGCAGATCTTAAACGAGGGGCTTTCAGGGATGGAAATATTCCGCCATTTCAGTGAGACCCCTGACGGTTGTGCGGCCCTGCGGGCGACCTTAGAGGATCTGAGGGAGGCCAAGGTTGACGCAGATAATCTGCCGAATAATCTGCCAAATAATTTAATCGAAGCGCTCCGGGAGGGGGTCTTCAGCGCAGAGGATACAGAGAAGATCACCCCTTTGATCGGGCTATATCAGGCCTTCCTTCTAAAGAAGGACACGCTTGGGATCATAGACTATTCAGACCTGACAGATATTGCCTCAGAGCTTGCCCCTGCATCTGAATATCTCCGCAGATTCCGGGAGATTATCTACTATGGATTTTATGACCTTATTCAAGTCCAGTACGACCTGTTCCGTGCCGTGGCACACCACTATCCGACGACACTCTATTTTCCTCTGGTTGACGGGATGCCTGCCTTCTCTTTTGCCAAGAGATTCTATGAAGGGTATGTCCAGGGGATGGTTCCTCATCCAGGCGGGATTACCAAAATTTCTACCCCTGTTGTAACAGGGGCCGGCAGGGATACCCTTTTCCCATTTGGCCATCTCGCAAAGATCATCAGTACATCCGGTGCCGAGGATGAGGTCCTGACCGCGGCCAAGGGGATACTCCAATTGGTAGACAGTGAGGGATACAGTTTTTCAGATATCGGTGTTGTTGCCAGGGGGATCGATGATTACGGGCCCCTGATCCGGAGGGTCTTTGATGCTCACAAGATCCCCTTTGTATCGAGTGCCCGCGAGCCCATCAACAGGTATCAGGTCACCAAGATCGTCCATCTCCTGATCTCCTTAAACCGGGAGGATTACAGGCGTTCTGATATCATGGATATCCTCTCCTCTCACTTTTGTAGGACCCGGCTCTTCTGTCCTGAAGGCGTGGAACCCAGACCGGATCTGTGGGATTTTGTGACCCGCTCCATTGGTATCTCCAAGGGATTCGGTGAATGGTCTAAAGTGGATCGCTATGTCCGGGAGGGTTTTGTCTTCCATGGGCGTGGAGAAGACGAGGTCAGCCGGCAGGTGATCCCCGGGGCGCAGATTGAAGGACTCCAACGGTTCGTCTCATCCATCCGGGAGGACTTTGGCGCCTTGCCGGAGAAGAGTTCCTGGGGACATTATGCAGAGCTGTTTCAGGCATTCATCCGTAAATATATTAATGAAGAGCTGTTTATCGAAGAGGCGCTCTTCTCCCTGAAGGAACTTGACCTGATCCGAAGGGAGGTTCCATTACCGGAGTTCATTGACACCTTCAGGAGGCGATTGGAGGGGGAGTCAATCCCAATAATAGGCCCCATAGGCCCCGTCGGGGAGGGGGAGATTGCGGGTGTCCAGGTCCTGGATGTCATGGCCGCGCGCTGTATCCCGTTTAAGGTCCTCTTCGTCATCGGCATGAATGAGAAGGTCTTTCCGAGGAACATCAAAGAAGACCCCCTGTTGAGAGATTCGGCAAGGGGGGTCCTGGAGAGGGGGCTTGGGTACAAGATTACAGAGAAACTCTATGGATACGAAGAAGAGAGGCTCCTCTTTTATCTCCTCCTCCATTCTGCAAGAGAGAGGATCTATATCCTCTATCAAAGGACAGATGAGGCAGGACAGGTGAAGATCCCCTCGTCTTATATAGCAGAGATACGAAGGGGATACCCTGTTCCGGAGGAACGGGTCCCGAGGCGGATGGCTGATAAATTTTCATTATCAGAATTTTTCTCACACCGTCTCCTGACGCCTAAGGAGCTCTCCATAAGATTTATCTTTGAAGGGAGAGACCCGGGACCCATCCTCTCAAGATTCAGCATGAACCCGGCATTGTACGGACATGGGGTTCAGGCCCTGTTGCAGTATGAAGAGATGGGGGCCGGACTGACTCCGTTTGACGGGTCTACCGGTGGGATCGCTCCCCACTGGCTTTATATCACACAGAGAGGGATCTCCCCCACGTCTCTTGAGGATTATGCCCGATGCCCGTTCGCCTATTTTGCCCGCCACGTACTTGGGCTTCAGAGACTGATGCAACCTGAGCTGATCTTTGAGATCCCCCCGCTGGATATCGGGAGCATTTGTCATAAGGTCTTGAGGCGGTTCTATGCACGGGGGGTGGAGAGGATCCCATCGTCTGCAGAGATAGAGAGGTTACTTCAGGAGGATATGACTGCCGTATTCCTGGAATATTGGGAAACCAACCCGGCGGGATATCCGCTGGTATGGGAGATATTACAGGAGAGGCTCTCAGGGATTCTTAAAGCGATGATCCGGGACGACTTGGACGAGATGGCCCGGTCAGGATTCACTCCCCACAGCTTTGAGGCCGATGCCTCCGGATGCCTTATGGAAGATCTCCCTGAGGATATGCGCGACATCTCCCTGCACGGGGTCCTCGACAGGATTGACGTTAAAGAGGAGACCAGCCAGTTCAGGATTATTGATTATAAATTCAAGTCCGGGAAGAAGATGTCCAGTGACGACAAAAATCTTTCCCTCTCAGCCATCCGGGGAAAGAGGCTGCAACCCCCCTTATATCTCCTGATGGCGACACCCTATCTCAAATATACAGCCGGGATCAAAGACCCGCAGCCGGAGAAGGTAAGCTTTTATTTTGTAGCCCCGGGGTGGTCTGCTGATGAAGAGAGCGAACCCCGTTCCGTGTTTCCAGGAGATTGCTGGTACACACCGCTTGGTGAAAGAGTAACGGCCACGGTGGCCCTTTTGCTGAAGGGGATCCGGGAGGGATTGTTCTTTATCCTGCCGGGTGATTACTGTAGTCACTGTGACTATTCTGCCATCTGCCGGAAAAATCACTTCCCGTCACGATATCGTGCAGAGCGGGATGTCCGGGTTAAACCATACTATGCCATAAGGAAACAGAAGATATGAAGGACCTTTCAGATGCAGAGGATAGAAGGCTTGCAGTCACGACCTTTGATAAAAATATTGTAGTGACGGCCGGGGCGGGTACAGGGAAGACCACACTGCTGGTGGAACGCATCCTCCATCTCCTGATGCGGGAGCCTGACCCCTTGCGGATTACGGACATCGTTGCCCTCACCTTCACCAATAAGGCGGCCAATGAGATGAAGATACGTCTGAAGGAGAGGCTGCAGGGGCTGATCTCCACCCCTGTCTCCCAGGGGACGCTGCCCGATGAAGACCCTCTCCTGCAGGACCTCAGGGAGAGATACGGACTCAGCAGGGAGAAGATCGAAGCGAGGGCGCATGATGCGTCCAATGACCTGGAGATGGCCCAGATAGGGACCATGCACAGCTTTGCCGGGCACATCCTCCGCCTCTATCCGATAGAGGCCCGGATGGATCCCAAATTTCAGGAAGACGATGGTTCTGAATTTGAGGCGCATTTTGTGCGGGAGTGGGAGGGGTGGCTGGATGTTGAGTTGTCTTCAGAATCGCCGCGCCGGGGGCTGTGGAAGAGGGTGCTCCATTCGATCGGATTGGAATCCTTAGAGTCCTTTGCAAAGGAGCTCTGCAGAGAGAATATCCCGGTCCCCCGCCTCTTGTTATATTTCGATAATCAGGCGCAGAGTTACGAAGTGGAGAGATGGCTAAGGGAGATGAGGAACAGGGCAGAACGCCTCCTGTCGGTATATACCAAAACGAGGAAGGTAGAGCAGTTTTTGAAAGGGGCGTACGATCTATTGGATCACCTCCTCTCAAAGAAAGAGGGAGTCCCCGTGATGGAGGGGACCCTCTCCGGCACCCCTCCATCCGGCTGGAGCGAAGAAGACTTCCGGGAGGCAAAACAGATCATCAGGACGGCGAAGGGGATCTCCTCTGCGGACGTCCCCTTTTTCAGGAGCCTCTTGGAACTTCTCTTCCCCTTTGTAACAGAGACCCGGAGAAGATTTACGGCCTCAGGTTATATCTCCTTTGACGGACTCCTCACCTCCTGCAGGGACCTTTTGAAGACGCACCTCAGGGTGCGGGGAGAGTTGAAGCAACGGTTTAAGGCGTTATTGGTTGACGAGTTTCAGGATACAGACCCCATCCAATATGAGATCATCCTTTATCTCTCAGAAATCCCGGGACACTGTGAGGCAGAGTGGCACAAGATACAATTGACTCCGGGGAAGCTATTTATTGTCGGAGACCCGAAGCAGTCTATCTATGCCTTCCGCCGCGCCGATATCGAGGCCTATTCCCGCGTGGTGGAGATGATCATCTCAGGACAGGGGGGTATTCAGGCAGCCCTTTCCACCAATTTCAGGAGCCATGACCGGATCATTGATGTTGTGAATGAACTCTGCGGGCATCTGATCCGGAGGCGTGAACTCCTTCAGCCGGAGTACATTCCCTTGATGGAACATCCGGACCATAAGGCAGGTCTGTCAGGACAGAGGGTTGAGCTAAGGATTGTGGATGGCCGGGGGGTGGAAGATATGGATGCCTCTATGGCAAGCCGGTGTGAGGCAGAGGCCATCGGAAGGTGGCTGAAAGAGGAGGTGATCGGAAAGGAGACGCTCATGGACTCCAAGGGGGGGAAGGCGCTTGTCTCCCCGCGGCATGTGGCCCTCCTGTTCCGCAAGCTCACAGAGGTCTATGAATACCTTGAGGTGCTCCGGCGGTATGAGATTCCTTATATTGTCGAAGGGGAGAGGCATTTCTTTGGGACACAGGAGGTGATTGATTTTGTCAATCTCCTGAAGGCCATAGACAATCCCTTTGACAGGGTGGCCTTGGTGGGCGTCCTCCGGTCTCCGCTGGGCGGGCTGTCTGACAGGGAGATCTATGAACTGGGCAAGGGGGGATTTGATCGAGGACTTCCGGAAGAACCCCACATGCCCATCCGGGGCGCAAAGGAACATGGAAACGTCATTCCCGCGCAAGCGGGAATCCAGAACGCAGACAGTGGTCTGGATTCCCACTTTCGTGGGAATGACGGGCTTCTCCCGGAGCTCTGCAGCATATTGAGAAGGCTTCATCAGGAGACAGGCACCATGTCCCTCACAGACGCCATCCACCATATCTTTGATTCCCTGCCAATGCTCGAGTTTGCCGCGTCTTCTTATCAGGGGGAACAGGCCGTAGCAAACCTGATGAAGATACAGAGGATCGCAGAGTCCCTCAGCACCCGGTCCAATCTCACACTCAAAGGTTTTACAACCCTGTTGGAGACAAAGGTGACGGGCATGGAAGAGGAGGGGGAGAGTCCGCTGGCAGAGGAGACGGTGGATGCCGTGCGTGTGTTGAGTATCCACAAGGCCAAGGGGCTTGAGTTCCCTCTGGTCATATTAGCGGGGATGCACAGCTCCCTGAAAGGGGGTGAAGACCAGGTCAGCGTGATCCATGACTGGTCACGGGATGAGGTAGGATTTAAGGTGGAGGGGTTTAGAAATCCTGCGGCCGTGATGCTGCAGGAGAGGGGATTGGTGCGGGATGAGGAGGAGCAGAAGAGGCTCCTTTACGTCGCCATGACAAGGGCGCGGGAATGCCTTGTCCTGTCGGGGACCCTGTATGGAAGGGCCAACAGGGGCAGTTTCCTGTCACTGGTGACAGAGGGCATGGGCGAGGCCGTGGGAGAGAGGTCCAGCCGTGAGATAGAAACCGGGAAGGGGAGGATCAGGCAGTCTGTTATAGACGTTGCTGATTGCATCCCAAACTATAGTTCAAAGAAGCCCCGTAAATCAGGCGGCAAAGACCAGAGGCCAGAGGCCAGGGGAAATCAATATGGGGACGTTGTCCCGGAAGAGATAGGGGTATTTGCGGATCTGTGGGAATCGAGAGACCACCGGTATGCGACCATCCGAAGTAAGTCCCTGTTTGTGACCCCATCGGGGCTAAAAGAAGCGGCGGAGGCTAAGCCGGCCCCGAAGAAGACAGAGGCGGCTGAGGGGGATAGAGCAGCGCGAGAGCGATCCATGCTCATAGGGACAATAGCCCACGCTGTTCTTGAACAGTGGGACTTTGGAAGGGACCCTGCCTTGTTCAAACACACGATAGACGAGGCTTGCCTCAAGTTTATCCCCACCGGTAATCCCCCTTATTCCCCCTTTAGAAAAGGGGGGAAGGGGGGATTTGATCGGGGATTCTCAGATAAAGCATCATCAATCCTCACAGAACTCTATGAGATATTTGATTCCTTCTCAGCCTCCCCTGCCTATGATGAGCTGCGCAGGGCAACGATTATCGGCAGGGAGGTCCCCTTTGTCATACCGTGGGGAGGACAGGTGATGAACGGAGTTATTGATCTCATATACCGGGAGGGGGAGCGACTCTATATAGCGGACTATAAGACAGACAAGATCTCAGAGGGGGATGTCGCTGAGAAGATCAAGGGATATGCCCTTTCAGGGAAGATATATATGGAGGCAGTCCGGCGGTCTCTCAGGCAAGAGGTTAGCGGGTTTAAGCTTATATTCTTACGTCTGGGAAGAGCCATAAACCTCACTACCGGTGCAGAATGAAGCTAAACATAAGGCTAAATTTAACTTGACAATAGAAATCCTTTCATGTTTAATAGCATATTACTTTTAACAGTGCGGCCATAAAAAGGAAATCACTTATCCTGCCATGGAATAGACCACTAAGCAGATCAGGGATATATTAATAAGTTGCCAGGCCGCAGAAACATAACTCCATCGGTGATATAAAATGAGGATTGAAACTCGCATGAAGAAAGGAGGTGAATAGATAATAATGAAAAAAGGTCTAATAATGCTTTTAGCGTTGTTTATAGCAGGAACTATCTCCCTTACTGCGTGTCAGAAGAAGGAAGAGCCCGCAGCGCCAGCAGAGGCGCCGGCGACTCAGGAACAGGCTCCTCCGGCTCAGGAGGCGGCTCCTGCTGGGGAAGGTGCCCCGGCAGCCCCGGCTGAACAGCCGGCTGGAGGAAAGTAAGCAGGGAGTTGATCTATCTAAAAGGCCCATCGATCGTCTTGGTGGGCCTTTATTTTTTATTAACTTGTTAATTCCTGGTAGCTTGGCTACCGTATGTCATTTCGTCATTCCCACGTAAGTGGGAATCCAGTGTGTTGCACTGCTCTGGATTCCTGCTTTCGCAGGAATGACGGCGGGTTTGTTTAGTTGCCCTGTTGGACATAGAACATCTTAGAGAGGACTTCTATGAAGCGTGAGGATTTAAGAAACATCGCCATTATCGCCCATGTGGACCACGGCAAGACGACCCTTGTTGACGGAATGTTAAAACAGGGGGGCATCTTTCGTTCCAATGAAAGGGTACAGGAGAGGGTCATGGATAACATTGACCTGGAGCGGGAACGCGGGATTACAATCATGGCCAAGAACACGGCAGTCGCATACAACGGGGTGAAGATCAATATCGTCGATACCCCCGGACATGCCGACTTTGGAGGCGAGGTAGAAAGGACCCTGAAGATGGTGGACGGAGTGCTGCTCCTCGTCGATGCCTCTGAGGGCCCCCTGCCGCAGACGCGGTTTGTGCTCAGGAAGGCGCTTGAGCTCAAATTGCCGCCGCTTCTGGTGATCAACAAGATTGACAGGCCTGATGCCAGGATTCAGGAGGTTCTTAACGAGGTCTATGACCTCTTCATTGACCTGGATGCTACTGAAGACCAACTGGAGTTCCCCATCGTCTATACCAATGCCAGGATGGGCATCGCAAAGATGAACCTTGATGAGGATTCAAAGAGCCTTCAACCCCTCTTTGACCTGATCTTGAAAACCATCCCTCCTCCGGAGGACAGTAGAGGGGAGATCCTGCAGATCCTTGTGACCAATATAGACTATAGCGATTATGTGGGGAGGCTTGCCATAGGCAAGATCTTTTCAGGGACGGTAAAGGCCAGTGATCCGGTTGCCGTGATCGACAGTAAAGGGAGTGTTGTAAAAACGAAGATCACGTCTCTGTATACCTTTCAGGGATTAGAGAGGATGGATGCCAAAGAGGTGTCAGCAGGGGATATCGTGGCCCTTGCCGGCATAGAAGGGGTCAACATCGGCGATACGATCACGGATGCGGAGAGACCGGTGCCTTTGCCAAGGATCAAAGTGGATGAGCCGACTATATCCATGGTCTTTGCCGTGAATACTTCCCCCCTTTCAGGAAGGGAAGGAAAATGGGTGACATCGAGGAATCTGCGGGAACGGCTTGAGAAAGAACTCCTCTATAACGTTGCCATTCGCGTGGAGGTTGACAATACAGACTCTTTCAAGGTGATGGGGCGCGGGGAGTTACAGCTCTCGATTTTGATTGAGATGATGCGGCGCGAGGGGTATGAGCTCTCGGTCTCCATGCCTGAGACGATCACAAAGGAGATCAATGGCGCCCTGCATGAGCCGATGGAACTCCTTGTGATTGATGTGCCGGAAGAGTTTGTCGGTGTTGTGACCCAGCAGATCGGGATGAGAAAGGGGAAGATGCAGAAGATGCAGAACAACGGCCATGGACGGGTGAGGCTGGAGTACAGGATCCCGTCACGAGGGTTGATCGGTTTCCGTTCCCAGTTCCTGACCGACACCAGAGGGACAGGACTCTTAAATCACCTCTTTGACGGATTTGAACCGTGGCATGGCCCAATGTCCAAGCGACAGACAGGGGCGCTTGTCTCTGACAGGGCCGGAACGTCTACCCCCTATGCACTCTTTCACCTCCAGCCCAGGGGGTCGCTCTTCATCAAGGAAAACACCGCTGTTTATGAGGGGATGGTCATCGGGGAGAATTCAAGGGACAATGACCTTGATGTAAACGTCGTCAGGGAGAAGAAGCAGACAAACATGCGTGCCTCAGGCTCTGACGAGAACATCCAGCTCATGCCGCCGAAGATACCCAACCTTGAACAGGCGATTGAGTTTATCCGGGAAGATGAACTGGTGGAAGTCACCCCCCAGTCCGTCAGGATGAGGAAAAAGGTCTTAGAGGCGAATAAGAGGCCGAAGGTGCAGAAGGAATCGTAATGGTTGTTACGGATATCGTGCACATCGGGAATCAGGTCTCAATGACCACCGATCTCAAAAAGGCAATTGATTTTTTGCAGAGGCCGGATATTCATGGTCTGGCTGACGGCAGGGTGGATATAGATGGACAACATCTGTTTGCCCTTGTCCAACGGTATGAGACTATCATGGGGACATCCCCAGATTTGAATACCATCGAAAGTATATTGACGTTCAGTATATTGTATCCGGAGAGGAGATTATCGGCTGGGTCCCGGCAGGGCGAATGGCGGTTACTGAGGCCTATGACATTGAAAAGGACATCTGCTTTGGTATAGTATCCAAGAGTGAAATAACGCCAGTCTATCTTCAGGCAGGACAATTGGCAGTGCTATATCCGGAAGATGGCCATGCCCCTAAATTGGCGGCCGGCGCACCATCCCGCGTTACCAAGATTGTTGTCAAAGTTGCCGTAAAACAATGACGGGGTCACCCCGTTAAGCGTCTGTTTCGAAGTTTTTGAGCCCCGGAAATCGCTTCAGCCACAAATTCTCTGACGCCCACTTCCCTCCCCTTCAATCGTGCCAGCGTTACAAGATCATCGCTGTAGAATGCCCAGAGCGTGTTACCGAGGGCTTCATAGTTGCGTTTGATAATGTCCCCGCCGATGCCCAAGACCGTGTACTCACTGATTTCAACTAAGACTTCCGTCAAACCATTGATCACCTCGGGCGTGATCGAACTCCGGCCCTTGTCGGCTACTACTCGAACCCCACCGGCACTAATTAAAAGAAACAGGTCATACCAAAACATGCCATCATCATAGAGGTCATGCTTCAAGAAATAGTCGCGGTGCTGACGTACTTTGGCAAGGCCCTCCCGGGCCAACTGGAGTAGGGCAACGTAAAGGCTCGCATCCGCTTGCACAATGGGAACAAAATGCAGATTTTCATCCTGTGGGTTGTGCGCCTTCTCAAGCTGCCGCAATCTTACATGGATCTCTTGAAAATCGGCCTTGATCTGCTCTCGCATCCAATCCCCCGTAGCCGTGAAGGCAACTAAAAACAGTTAAAGGCTCTGCCGCAGTTGAGACTTTTTGTCTTCATATACCAGGAAAGGTCCGCTAACTGTTCATCCCCTTTGATCACTCGGTCAAAAATATTCTCCCATGTCCGATGAATGAAGCGCTGTTTGTATTCACCCCGCAAAAATGAACGCACATTCCTTACAACCGGCATAGCCTCCGGCCGTCCTTGTCGTAAGTGCATCACATGTTGATTCCTCAAGTTGACCACATACCACTTTGGTATCTCTTCTAACTTACTCATCGCCGCCGCAAAGACAATATTTCTGAAGATTTGTCCATAGAACGGCTGCCTCTGCGAACTGAAGTCAAAGATCTCAGCAATCTCATCAGGGATAATCGTATTCTCCTTGCAGTACCTCTGAATTAACCCTTGATGGCTCTGGGGCTTCTCACCAGGACGCTCTTGGGCATCCCTGGCAGGGGGATTTTACTGCCCAGCTTTGCTTCAATACAGATGAGGACCTTATCGGGTACGATCAGCATAATGTCAGGCTCAGTAACAAAGGGATATATATCCAGCTCTAAGGACTTTCGAACTTCAGACAGCGGATTATAAGGGACAAATCGGTCATTCTCTAAATCAATCTTCCCACCCCATAAATATAATTCCACAGCATCGGTCACAACGTTCCCAGTCAAATCCAAAGCCAGTTTTTTGAGTGGGTTACCATGCGCAAACAATTCTGAAAACACGTTATATGTCACCGCGTCTTCGCTATTTTCATAGCACAGCCGTCCTGATTCTATTTTATTGCCTCGATTGTTGTGACCCAGGAAGTGGTTGACATAGAAATCTCCGTGAAACATCAAGTTGCGTCGTACAGAAAGCTCTAAATCTTCCGGAGAAGGCCCGTTATAATAGACAAAACCATTTGTATGAATCCGGATCCCATGCTCAGGACAAAAGGGGACTTTTGTTTTTTGATTATATGGAACGCTATAACGTTTTACGTCGATCGTACAGTTTTTGACCGGACATTGGTCTTTCCCTAACTTAGTGAGGTTATGTAGTTAAACTAGATAGCCTTTGTTTTTATAAAAGACTGTTGACTCATAATATCGTCTGGTATATCATCCCATTAGTGAAGGGAACACTTATAAGACATACGAAGGTTAGACAGGACAACGGTAATATTGTAGAGATCAAGTTATGGAAGGTGCCACCTTCTCAAGACAAGCCTCACGGCTATAAATATTCACTTGCTTACGTGGTCAAGGATAAACGGGTTGTCGGCTATGATAACGGGGAGGGGCAGGGGGATCACAAACACTATGGGGATAATATAGAGCGCTACGAATTCAAGACCGTATGGGACCTGATAGACGACTTCTTTAAGGATATTGAAAAATATAAAGGGGGGAAATGATGAAGCTCAAGAAAGTGCGGATAGGCATAAAGAGCGTAAAAGAAGCCCTGGAGGACTTTGCGAGGACGGCCGTGGCCATAGAGCGTGGCGAGAAGGTGAAGAAGGAAAAGGGGGTTTATTTTGAGAGCATAGAGGGGTTCAGGAAGGCCCTTACCCCAAAGAGGCTTGAGCTTCTGCACCTGATTAAAGAGAAACACCCTAAAAGCCTTCAGGAGTTATCCCGACTTGCAAAGAGGGACATAAAGAGTGTTATTACGGATATTGAGATCCTGGAGAGCCTCGATCTGGTTGACATAGAGCGGAAGAAAAAGGGGCGTGGAGAGTCCACACCGGAAGTCAATTATGACGCGATAGAGTTATTGGTTGCAGTGTAGGGAGTGACCTACCTTCACGAAACCCTTACTCTAAATAAATGGTGCCGGGAGGGGGAATCGAACCCCCATGGGGTTGCCCCCGCGGGATTTTGAGTCCCGTGCGTCTACCTGTTTCACCATCCCGGCATAGGGCCTGCTTCAGGGACAAAATTCCATTTTATAATCCACAAATTCGATCTAAAAGTCAAGGTATGGTAAAAATCTTGTGATAAAAAATCCTTGACACGAGCAATCCTCTTGGTCTATAAGTGTAAGTAATAATCCAGGTGTGCTTATCCGGATAGGGTAGGCCAAGAGGGAACCCTGTGAGAATCAGGGGTGGTCCCGCCGCTGTATTTGGGGACGAAGGCCGCAGTGAGCCCACTAAGGGGGGTATCTCCTTGGGAAGGGGCGGTCAGTAGGATGATCCAATAGCCAGAAGACCTGCCTGGAACAAGAAGGTGCTGTAACCTCCGCAAGAGGGGTGCAGGCACACAGCCTCAGGATGAAGAGACAGGGTGCAATCCTCAGGGCCTTTTAACGGCTTTGGGGATTTTTTGTTTTTTTGGGGTAAACGTCATTGCGCACTCGTTTCATCATCTCATGCCTGATAGGTCTCGTTATTCTAATCACCCTAATCATCGCACCATCATCCCTCTTTGCAAGGACATTTACGGATGACCTCGGTAGAAAAGTGGAATTATCTAAACCGCCTGAGCGCATCATCTCCCTTGCCCCGAGTATCACAGAAACCCTGTTTTATCTCGGATTGGGAGACCGGGTTGCCGGGGTAACCGACTTTTGCGACTACCCGGAGGAGGCCCGGAAGAAGCCGAGTATCGGTTGGATTATCAGTCCGAATGTCGAGAAGATTATCCTGCTGAAGCCGGATCTGGTCTTTGTGACTGCCGAGGGGAACAGACCGGATATTGTAGAGACCTTAGAGAGGGTTCATATCCAGGTTTATGCATTCAACCCTCACCGCATTGAAGACATTATGCAGGCGATCGTGTCCATCGGTGAAATTGCAGGTCAGGGAGAGAGGGCAAGGGAGCAGGTCAGCGGCCTGTCCCGCAGGATAGAGGCGGTCCGGAAGAAGGCAGAGGGGCGTCCGCGGGTGAGGGTCCTCTATCTTGCAAGTGTGGAGCCCATGATCTCCGTCGGGCCGGGGAGTTTCATTCACGATATGATCGGGATCAGCGGGGGGGAAAATGTGGCCAACCGGGCCGCTGCCCGCTATCCACGGATCGAGATGGAGGAGATCGTCCATAGAGATCCTGAGGTGATTATAGCCCCTTCGGAGATCATAGAGACTGTTCGTTCCTGGAAGGGGCGATGGAGCGGGATCTCTGCCGTTAAGAATGACCGGATATACCCCATTGATATGGATATTATCAGCAGGCCTGGGCCGAGGATTGTCGAGGGATTAGAGCGCATCTATGGAGAGATCCATGGTCCTGATGGGGGCAATTTATGATTGTCATTCTGAGCGGAGCGAAGAATCTGACGTCAAAGATGACTGCTTCGTATCAGATTCTTCGGGACTATGTCCCTCAGAATGACAACTTTACTTTGGCTATAGGAGTACTGCAATGCAGACACTGACATTGAGACGCTGGTTATCATCGGTCTCTCTACTGATGGTCCTTTCACTGATAACTGTATTCCTTTCGATGCTCTTTGGTTCGGATGCGCTTCGCCCACGGGAGATCATCAGCGCCTTCTTGGCGAGGGTTACGGGCAACGACGTCTCAGAGGTTACCCGTACGATCCTCTTCCAGATCAGGCTCCCGCGCATACTCCTTGCGGCCATCGCCGGCGGTTCATTAGCCGCGGCAGGCGGGATGTTCCAGGCCATATTAAAAAATCCCCTTGCCGATGCGTATATATTAGGGATATCGAGCGGCGCAGCCCTCGGCGTTGTTGTATCCCTCTTTGTCCCGGTTAATCCCGGTATCTATGGCTTTACCCCGGCCTCCATCATGGCCTTTGCCGGCGCCCTCGTCACCCTCTATATCGTCTACAGGATAAGCATCGTCGGGGGGAAGGTCCCTCCGCATACCATTCTCCTGTCCGGGGTTATGATCAATGCGATCATCTTTGCACTGATCCTGTTTTTGACCTCAGTCGTCGATTCCAGCCATCTGTACCGTGTCTTCTTCTGGCTCCTGGGTTATCTCAGCTCTCCCAATTATACGGCGCTGACGATGGTAGCTCTATTCTCCTTTATAGGTATGGCGATTCTGCTGATGCATTCGAGGTCATTAAATATACTGACCATGGGGGATGAGGAGGCGGAGACCCTCGGCATTGACGTCGAGTCTGTCAAACGCAGGGTCTTTATCGCAGGGGCCCTCTTAGTGGCCTCTGCAGTGGCCATCTGCGGACCTATCGGGTTCGTAGGGATCATGGTCCCCCATGCCGTGCGTCTGCTGGTCGGTTATGACTATCGGCTCGTGCTGCCGGTCTCTTTTATGGGAGGTGGGATATTTCTGATGCTTGCGGATACCTTTGCAAGGACGGCCGCCTCACCGGTCGAGATCCCTGTGGGGATCATCACGTCTCTGGCAGGCGGACCCTTTTTCCTATACCTGCTTCGTAAAAAGAGGATCGTATGAAGAGTGTCTATCAATTAAGCGGGATCTGTTTCCGGTATGGGGATGCCTGGGTGCTTGAGGATATCGCCTTTGATGTCATGGAAGGTGAGATGCTTGGGATTATCGGTCCCAACGGATCAGGGAAGTCGTCACTCCTGAAATTGCTCTCACGGTTGAACACTCCTCAGCAGGGGGATATCTCTCTGAGGGCGGTAGACCTTACATTGATGGATCAGGCCGATCTTGCAAGGACAACGGCCATGGTGCCCCAGGAGTCAACCTTCTTCTTCCCTTATACGGTGGCTGAGGTTGTGTTGATGGGGAGGACCCCGCACCTTCGGGGGCGATTATTTGAGGGGCGGCATGACATTGATGTAGTGCGGGAGGTAATGCGTTGGATGGATATCACAGGGCTGGGGGACAGGCCGGTGACTGAGATCTCCGGAGGGGAGAGACAGCGGGTCGTGATTGCCAGGGCGCTGGCCCAGGAACCTGACATATTGATCCTGGACGAGCCGACGGCCTCCCTCGATATTGCCCATCAGGTGGAGATCTATCATATCCTTACCCGACTGAATGAGGAGAGGGGGCTTACGATTATTCTGTCTTCCCATGATCTGAACCTTGCCGCACACTATTGCCACCGGATGATCCTGATGAACAAGGGGCGGATCTATGCGGCCGGCACGCCGTCTGAGGTGATTACAGAGGAGCATATCCGGGAGGTGTATGGGTGTCCGGTGCTGGTGGATGCGCATCCTGTCTCCGGAGGGCCGCGGTTAACACTGCTGCCGGTGAAGCGAAAGATCTGATGATCCGCAGGCTCACATAAGGAGGATGAAAATTCCCTCCCCGTCGTCTCAGGGAGTGGGGGGAGGGACAAGGGTGGGGATGGGGCATTTTTAAGTAAAACCCGCACGCCCCTTCGGTGTACATAGGGGAAAGAACATGTCATTCCCGCGGAAGCGGGAATCCAGAACGCAGGCAGAGGACTGGATTCCCACTTACGTGGGAATGACGGGTACTTGGAGGGATTTTCAGTTGAGAAAAGGATTGATCCTGATGTTTATGCTTTCCCTGCTGGGCCATATAGCGGCCGCAGGGATGCTCTATGTTGCCGGGGCTTATGGTGTGTGGGATAAAGACCCGCGCGACGGCATGGATGACCAGAGGGAGAATGCGGTCAAGGTATTGTGGGGTTTTGTAGATGAAACACCCATGAGCCGGGGGCTCACAAAGGAACATAGAAATAATCCCCCTTACTCCCCCTTTATAAAAGGGGGAGATTCATTTTCCCCCCCTTTAGAAAAGGGGGGCGGGGGGGGATTTGATCGAGGGATATCTTCAGATGAGTCATTGCGACCCAGGTTGAAATCCTCAGCAGAGGAAAGCAGACCTGTGGCGCATCATGAGTGGAGGGCAGATGATACTCAGGAATCCGTGGCGCCTGCAGAGATGCTCTCGCACTCTGACCCGGAGGCAGATAACACCGGTCTTTATGGTCATCATCCTGATCCAGCAGCAGAAGCAAATGCACGCAGCGCCGGTCTTTATGACCGTCACTCAAATGCGGAGACAGATGGCCTGGTCCCCTCAACGCCTTCCACGCTGTCTGCGGGAACCGGCGGGGATTGCAGCAGGTCCGCCGCATGTATGGGCGCAGACGCTGCGGTATCCGAGGTCTATCCAGGCCCGGGCATTGATGAGGCCGGGGGCCGTGGAAGAGGCAGCCAGGGAGAGGGGCTGAAGACCTTCCTGGAAGCCCTCAGGGTAGAGATCGAGAGACATAAAAACTATCCTCCTTTTGCACGGAAGAATGGGATTGAGGGAACAGCATACCTCAATTTTCATATAGGAGATGACGGCAAACCAGGTGGGATCATCCTCGAGAAATCTTCAGGGTCTAAGATATTAGACGAGTCTGCCATCCACACGTTGAAGAGCATGGAACGTTTTTATCCCGTGCCAGAGGAGATCAGGGAGTTGAAGATTACGGTGCCGATTGCCTACAGGCTGGTAGAGGATTGAGGTTGCCGCTTACAAAGAACTATGAAAATGTCACCCTGAGCCGAAGGCGAAGGGTCTGAGGTGTCAGATTCTTCGCTCCGCTCAGAATGACAGGAGTGGATTTTCAGGTAAACCATCATGAGCCGGGGGCTCACAAAGGTGCATGGGAATAATCCCCCTTATTCCCCCTTTATAAAAGGGGGGCAAGGGGGGATTTGATCGGAGATTTTCAGGCAAAAAAACCAAGGAGGAATTACCCAATGATGAAAAGAATGCTCGTTGTCCTGTGCTGTGCCCTGGGCCTTCTGATGCCCGGTCCCATCTATGCAGAGAATGTCAAGATGGACGAGGTCGTTGTGACCGCGACCCGGACTGAGGCCCTGAGGTCTCAGATCCCTGCCTCGGTAACGGTAATCTCCCGGAAGGAGATAGAAGAGGGGCAGGCAGCAACCCTCTCTGAACTTCTGCGGGATGTCCCTGGACTGGATGTCGTGCAGCAAGGCGGCGCCGGCAAGACGACCTCGATATTCATCCGGGGGGCAGAGTCCCGCCATACCCTTGTGCTGATAGACGGCATCCGGGTGAATAGTCCGACCGCCGGAGGATTTGATTTTGCAGACCTCAATATAGGAGATGTGGAACGTATTGAAATTATCCGCAGTCCTTTGAGCACCCTCTATGGTTCTGATGCCATTGGAGGGGTGATTCAGATCATTACAAAAAGGGGGACGGCCTCTTCAGCCACAGTCGGCTTTGAGGGGGGGAGTTACGGTACGGCTAAGGAGGATATCTCAGCAGAGGTCAAGAAGGATAACTATGATCTGGTCCTGACCGCCTCCCGCAGGGACGTAGAGGGTTTCTCCCAAGCCAGTACAGGTTCAGAGCGGGATTCTCATCAGAATACGACATTATCCTCCAGGATAGGCCTGTTGCGGAAAGGTACAACCCGCATTGATATCACGACGCGCTTAACCGAGTCGAAGACCGATTTGGACGGCTGGGGTGTGGATGACCCGAACTATCAGCAGCAGAGGCGGTGGAGTGTCCTGGGGATCAGCATGGCATCCCCAGTTTCAAGCCAATGGGACTACAGGCTTTCCTTAGCCACTTCGAATGAAGACCTGACCACCTTTGATGAAGATACCCCTTCGAACCGCTTTCGGATTCACATGGGGATAAAGACCGTAGACTGGCAGCACAACATCCGGAAAGAGGAAGGACACCTCCTCACCTTAGGCTATGAGTGGCAGGACCAGAGTGGAGAGAGTGCGGGGGCCTATAACAAATCCTTTTCCAATAATGCCCTCTATCTTCAGGAACAGAAAGGGATCGGTCAATCCGTACAATATCTGATCGGGCTCCGGTGGGATGACAGCACCATCTATGAGAGCGCTTTGACATACCGGGCGGGGCTCTCCTATTTCCCAACGCCGGGTGTCAAGTGGCATACCCAGTATGGGACAGGATTCCATGGCCCTGCCCTGAACGATCTTTTCTGGCCGGATGACGGGTTCTCAGTGGGCAATCCCGATCTTAAACCGGAGAAGAGCAGGGGGTGGGAGGTTGGGGTGGAGCAGGCGCTCTCAGGGGCGCTGTCCTTATCTGTAAACTATTATGCGAATGTCTTTGAGGACCTGGTCCAGTGGGCCCCGATAGATCCTGCTGATCCATTTGGCAAATGGCAGCCTCAGAATATTGCCAAGGCAGACTCCAGCGGCATTGAGGCAGATGCCGTATGGGTACTGTCTCCGGGGGTACAGATCAGGGGGAACTATACCTATAATGATACCGAGGACAGGAATACCCATTCCTATCTCCTGAGGCGGCCCCTGAATAAGTATGATCTTGCCCTCCGTCTGGGTTCCTCTGTCAGGGGCCATATTGACATGAAATTCCTACATACAGGGAAGAGGTTTGACTTTGACTCTGACTTTGACGGAAAGCCGGATTCTTTAGCGGCCTATTCCAGGGTGGACCTCCTTACGGCCTACAGGATTAGTAAGATGACGGAGATATTCGGCAGGATAGAAAACCTCTTTGACAAGGGATACGAAGAGGTGAAGGGCTACAGCACAGCCGGGGTCTCTTCCTATGGCGGCCTCCGTATGACTTTTAACTAAGGCCTCGCCCTTCCCTCTCCTACGGTGTGGGGGATGAACCCCCACGCTACGAGATAACATGGGCAATACGGTATTCATTGTAGGTGGTGCGCGATCCGGTAAGAGTGCCTATGCCCTGGAGCTTGGCTCCAGGATAGCTGGCCGAAAGGGATTCATTGCCACGGCGGAGACATTGGACGAGGAGATGAGAGAGCGAATCGCCCTGCATAAAAAGAACCGCTCCAGAGAATGGGAAACGATAGAGGAACCCCTTGCCCTTGGTGGGATATTGAAGGAGATAGATGGCTCATACGATGTTGTTATTGTAGACTGCCTCACCCTTTGGCTCTCAAATATCCTCGGAAGAGATGAGAATAGTGACCGTATTATTAGAGAGATAGAATATCTTGCAACAACTCTGAAGACCACTTCATATAAAGTCATCGCGGTATCCAACGAAGTGGGGCAGGGGATTGTGCCGGCTAATAACCTGGCGCGACTCTTCAGGGATATGAGTGGATTGATGAACCGTAAGGTGGCGGGTGTTGCAGATGAGGTTTATCTGATTACATGTGGAATACCTTTGAAAATAAAATAGCATGGATTTTCCGATGAAGGGAGGGTTTAAAATGAACTTACTGAAAGACACGGTGAAGAGTATCAGTCCAATAGACGTGCATTGGTATTCCATTGCCCAGAAACGCCTGGACAATCTTACAAAGCCGCCTGGCAGCCTCGGCAGGCTTGAGGAGTTTGCAAAGAGGCTTGTGGCAATTGCAGGGATCAGTATGCCATCCCTCGATAAAAAGGTTATCTTTACCTTTGCAGGAGATCATGGGGTGGCGGAGGAGGGGGTCTCTGCCTATCCCAGAGAGGTCACCGGGCAGATGGTGCTCAACTTTCTGAACGGGGGCGCCGGAATCAATGTCCTCGCAAGGCATGCAGGCGCCAAGGTGGTTGTTGTGGATATAGGAGTGGATCATGATTTCAACAGTGTGGATAAGCTTATTTCAAAGAAAATAGTGAAGGGGACTAAAAACATACGCAGAGGTCCTGCCATGACAAGGGATGAGGCTGAAAAATGTATCGAGGCAGGAATTGAGCTTGCAAATGAATATGCAGAAAGAGGGTATAGAATCTTTGCCACCGGTGACATGGGAATTGCAAATACCACCCCCTCTTCTGCTATCGCTGCAGTTTTCACAGGAAGGCCTGTGTCAGAAGTAACAGGGAGAGGCACAGGAATAGGTGATGACGCATTAAGAAATAAG
>JACRHF010000034.1 GCA_016217665.1 Nitrospirota bacterium
CGTAGACAACGAGAGCAACTGGAGCACCATAAGGAAGACCAGCATCCCTATAGCATACTTTTTCCTGCGCATTTTGCCTCCTCTCCCTAAATTATGGGTAACATACTATTTTGGAAAGAGATTCAACCCTAAGGTATCTCCGAAGAATGCCTTCATTATCAGGAGATCTAGGAGATAAAAATATACGATACTTCCGGCAATAGCCGCTATCCAGACTGTCAGCTTACCCATTAAAATCCCCCCCCTTTGAGACTAAAAAACTTTTTACTCCATCTTAACTTACTCCATCATCTATTCATGAGGAGCAACCCCGTGGGAGTACAACAGGAACCACCAGAAATAGACTAAGACTACCCCCAGGGTAACATAAAATATAACCGGACCTATTTTACCGTCTTCCTTTTCCAATCTATGTCCCCCCCTCTCTGAATGCTGTAATAAAACAGCAAAAAAAACAGGCACTTATCTAAAACGGATCTTTAACTTGGACCTGTACAGTTACAGAGCTTGCGTAAATGCGCTACGAGATCCTTAATCTCTTCTGCAGTCAGGGTCTTTCCCCACACAGGCATCGCGGTGGACTTCCCTACTGAGCCGCCCCCTTCGGTAATGGCCGTAACCATATCCTTGTCGCTTAACTTGGCCATCTCTTTTGCATCTGTATGATTCTTTGGGGCCACCGTAAGGCTTGCGGCATTCGGCCCCTTCCCATCACCCTTTGGCCCGTGACACTGGGCGCAGTAATGGACGTATAACTTCTGGGCATCTGCTGCATAGGAATATGTCGCTACGCCTGCCATCAGGATACCCATTATAATCAACACTGTTAAAATCCTTTTGTTCATTGCTCACCTCCTCCTTCACAGTTTTTTTATTCAAGAAATTTGGTATACCCTGCCAAAGCAGCCGCATCCGCATCTGTCAGATAGGAGAAGTTAGGCATCTTCCCCTTCGGATCATATTTGCCCGAATTCTTTAAGTAGGCCGCAACAAAATCAGGATTTAATCTGTCCTTTGCCCCGACGAATGTAGGACCTGAGATCCCGCCGAGGGTCTTGCCTCCGCCCTTCACCTGGTGGCAGGCATAGCAAGCCTGTTTCTTCTCAAAGAGGATCTTTGCCTGCGGCTTGGCTACACCCAGGTTGGCCGCACCGGCCGCCACATCCTTATCCTTTAAAGACATCAGGTACTCTGTCACTTCATGCCCCTCTTTCCCGGCAAGGGCAGCATGCTTCTCTGTATTGGGTTCCAGGGTATTCCACTTCACCCCCCTGATGGGCGTGGGAGAGGCCAGCCACTTCTCAAGCCACTCCGCATTGAACTTGCTCCCTGCAAACCATAGGTCAGGCCCTTTTTTCTTCTCCCAATCTTCGATAGAGGCGATCTTGGACGGGCCGGAAGTGGCATGACAATCTGCACACTTCTTTGCCTTAAAGGTCTGTTCCCCCTCACCCCCTGCGAGAGAGGTCGAGGCAAGGCCCATGACTGTCATGGACACCGCCCCCATTAACAACAATTTAAACGCTTTCATTGACATACATCCCTCCTTTCTAAGTTTGTTAACATCATACACCTTTTAAAGTTTCATGCCCGCAGAGACAACTTATTAGGCATTCATGGAATAGGCCTGCTTTTTCAAGCGGGGAAAATATAAGGCAGGATGATGAAAATGTCAAGAGTTTTTTTTGACGAATTCGTAAAAAGCGGGGTACCCATTGCTACTACGAAGTAAATGCAATGGGTCGTGCGGCGTTGCGCTGCATCCTTCGTCATTGCGGCGTAACTACAAGTACGCCTCATTCCTCAGGATTTGCGCGCCTTGCAGATGGCCTTTTTACGAATTCGTCCGCTGTCGAGACTTTTACGAGGCTGTTTTTTTGTTTTTTGTTATTGACATAGATGTTTTCAGTATGTTACGATACGTTCAATTTATTCCTATCCTATCCTGTAAAATGGTTATTCTTGGCGCTTAAAATTTAACCTGTTAACAAATCCGTCTCAAGAAAAACAAGACGGAAGAAAAGGGGGGGGCATGGACTATAGAATGATTCGTTATGCGGTATCTGCTACTCTTTTGTTAGCCACACTGACAGGAATAGCAGTTACCTTGGAACAGCAAAATGCCTTTGCTGAAGATGCCAGGGCGCCGGAGAACATGGTGTTAGTCCCGGGAGGCAAGTTCTTGTACGGAGAAGGCAAAAAAGAGACTACGTTAAAGGCATTTTATATAGATAAGTATGAGGTCACGAATGAAGATTTTAAAAAATTCAGAGGGGAGCATACCTTTTCTGCAAAAGAGGGGAAGTACCCTGTAAAAGAGATATCCTTCTTCGATGCAGAAGAATATTGTAAGTGGGCCGGGAAACGTCTTCCCACTGAAGAGGAGTGGGAAAAGGCAGCCAGAGGAACAGACGGCAGAAAATTCCCCTGGGGGGAAAAATTCGAGGCAAAGATGGCCAACACTACTGAGTCAGGGGGTAAGGTTGCGGCCGTGGGAAGCTTTGAAAAGGGGGTTAGCCCTTACGGTGCTTATGACATGGCCGGAAATGTCTGGGAATGGACAGACAGTTGGTTCGGGGCGGATAAAAAATACAGGGTCATGCGGGGAGGGTCTTATTTTGAAAACGGGGAGAGTATGTCTCAGACCACAAAGAGACTTAGAAGCATCCCGGACGACATCCATGAATACCTTGGGTTCAGGTGTGTCAAAAGCGCAGAATAAATAACAGGAGATTCATAATGAAAAAGGTCCTATTCTTATTTGCTGTTATATTTCCCCTTGTAAGCCTTCTGGCGGCGGGAATGTCCCATGCCCAGGAAAAGAGGTTAGGTCAGAAATTTATCGATGCCTATTCTGTAAAGGATGAGAATGCGATGCATCTCCTTATCAAAGAAAATAAGGATGGAGTTCCGGGCGAGGTAGAATCCATGATGGCGTATGCCGTGGAAAACAAGGTGGGCTGGATGATCGAGGTTTGCGAAAAGATGGCCGCTCTCTATAAAGAGGAGACCGGGGACAGCTCACTGCTGGATAAGGTAGAAGAGGCGATGAAGGCGGCCTCCGGGGGGGACCCGAAACTCGGGAAGCTCCAGGAGGAGATCACAGACATCGGTAAAGGTCAATGGTCCATAGTCACCATGGACTACGATGAGAAGAGTCATATCCTTAAGATCGAAATCAATGTAAGTCCTGATGTGGGGATGGATATCAACAAAAAAGATGTGGAAAAGGCCGGCAAGAGCATAGAGAAAATTTTGCCTGAGGCACGTGGAAATGTCACATGGATTAGCTTTGGAGTAGGCGTTGCCTCTCTCCTGCGGGAGGAGAACTCAAAGACGTGGAAAACGCGATAACAATGAGGTTATACCTTAGGAGGTAAAATGAAGATCAACAAGTTACTGGTCAAACATCAAAGGCGGTTGGCTGCTTTTTTCATCTTTTTGGGAATTCTTTGGGGCATGCACCTGCCTGCCGCATTCGGAGAGGAGGAAAAGGCCCCGGAGGGAATAGATCTGGGACAATCCTTCATCAACGCGTTTGAGACCCATGATGAGGCCGCGATGAAAAGCCTGGTCAAAGAGAATAAGAACGCGGTCTCAAAAGAGCTGGTGAATATGATTACATACGCCACATCGAGCGAGGTAAAACCAGAAGAAATGACATACTTAGTCAATGTCTCCGGCAAGATGGCAGGAATATACAGCACTCAATTCTCTGACAAGAGGCTGGAAAACTTCGTGGGGAACTATAAAAAATGGACGCAGAAAGAACTGGATAAGAGAAAGGATGCTGACCGTATCTACTACTCCTATAAGAAGGATATGAAGAACAAGGACTATGACGCTGTGGTGGATAAATGGGACAAGTCCTTAGAGATCTACAGGGAGATTGGCGACCGGTTAACCGAGGCCAAGAGGCTGAACGAGATTGGGATTATCTTCGGCAAACTTGGATCATTTAAGACCTCGGTAAAGTACTTAAATGAGGCGCGGGGGATCAACAAAGAGATCGGTAATACCTGGGGGGAGGTCAATGACCTGAGGTTTATGGCCGCAGGATATGTGGCCCTTGAGGATTATGCTACTGCCGCAGAGACCTATAAATCTGCCCTAAATATCGTCCGTGACCTGGGCGATAATACACAAAGGGACGTACTCCTGGATGAAATTGCAAATACTGAGAATAAGATGAAGAATGCAAAGGCCAAGGCCGAGTAAAAGCGAGGTTTATTCTTCTATGATACAGGGGAGAAGGCGAGAAACCAGAAGACATCTTCTCTTGATAGGCATCGGGTTAGGATTGGTCCTATTTATTGTCTCCCCCTATGGCGGATATCCCCCTTCCATTGTAATCTCCCATTCCCTCAATAAAAATCCTGATCAGGACAAGATGATTTTCATCCCTGCCGGCGAATTCATTATGGGGAGCAGCAATGAAGAAGTGGAAAAGGTCAAAAAGGAATATGGTCATCGAGGGGACTTTGTCGGATATAATTTTGATAAAGAAAGGCCTAAACGAACGGTCTATGTAAAGGCCTTTTATATTGATAAATATGAGGTGACCAACGCCCAGTATCAGGAGTTTATAGATGCCACGGGCCACCCTGCCCCCCGACATTGGGAAGGTGGCACCTATGACCCCCATAAGGCAAACTATCCTGTGATTAAGGTAAGCTGGTTGGATGCTAAGGCATACGCCCAGTGGGCTGGTAAACGGCTGCCTACAGAAGAGGAATGGGAAAAGGCCGCAAGAGGGGATGACGGCCGGATATACCCGTGGGGAGATAAGTTTAATCCGGAAAATGCCGGGACTGCAGAGGGGATATTGTATATCATCCTTAGCCCAAGAGACCTGCTTCGTTATGCGGCAGCGGTTGATGAGTTTAAGGGAGATAAGAGCCCTTATGGGGTTTATGATATGGCCGGGAATGTCATGGAGTGGACAGACAGTTGGTTTGAAAGGGGCAAGTCAAAGGTTGTTAAAGGCGCTGCCTGGGTACACTTAGGGCCAAGGGCGAGAAGTGCAGCCGCGGATGGGATCCAACCTGAAGGACTGAGTCACCTTGTAGGCTTCAGATGTGCCACAGATGGGGAGATTGACATCGGAATCTAACCTCTATATTATCCTTATCCAATAAGCGTAGTCCTTATAATTAACACTAACAAAGTGAATCACGAATGGATATTTTTAAAACACCAAAGGTACACTGGCGTCATTTTTTTGGTGGGTTCTCCTTTTTAATACTCATCCTGCAATTTGCAACCGGCATCTTCCTCATCTTTTATTTTGACCCTACCCTGAATAATGCCTATAAGAGCGTCCAGGATCTGACCAATAAGGTCATGGGCGGCAGTCTCTTCCGGAACCTGCACCGTTGGATAGCCTTTTTTATCTTTATGACACTCCTTCTTCACACCATCAGGAGCACCTTGAGGAAGGACTTCATGATCGCTAATAAAAAGGTCGCCTGGCTTACAGGCGTTCTGTTGCTCCTCCCCATCTTTTTATTGATATTGACAGGGATTATCCTCCCGTGGGAATGGAAGGGTTATTGGTTTATGGAGATGGTCCCCAACTATGCGGAAGCTATCCCTTATGCAGGTCCTTTTTTAAAGACCTTCCTGATAGATGCCTTTACTCTGCCGCGAACTTTCGCGGTCCATATATTGGTCCTGCCGGTGATCTCCCTCGTCCTTATAGATTATCACTTTTTAACAACGCTCCGGAACAGGGGGATATTTAAATATATATTCAGGCATACCCTCATATCGATCCCCTTTCTCATCATACTCTTTGTGCTGGCAACATACATTACCATCCCCTCTCAGGACCCTGAGATAGTTCCTTTACCTCTGGACGGAAGGTATACCCCTGCCCCAGAGTGGTATTTCCTGACCCTCCTCTTACCTTTTCTCTATTATAGTAGAGGTACCCTGATACCTGTCCTGTCTATATATACCCCTCTGATCCTCTTTACGGCCTTCACCCTGCTCCCTTTTTACCTGAAGGGAAAGCAGGGAGAGGAGACAGAGGAAGGGACAGCACCGGCACAAGATAAAATTATCAAGCGGCGGGGTATCAGAAAGTTCGTTACTAGTACAGCCATATTTCTTGTCTTTGCCATCTTTGTCGCCCTCCTGTATCGGGGGTCTTACCACTCGCCCACCTTAGGTTGTAATGCCTGTCACAATCTCTCCAGCGGCCGGAGAATGGGCGTCCCTCCGGAGGCATTTAAAGACCGGCATGTTCTTCCAAACCTGGACAAGAATCAATGGATGATGGGGCACTGGTATTACCCGAACGAAATATGGTGATGTCTGCTAAGAATAAAATCGTTACAGCCGCGGTAGGATTCGTAGTAGTGGGTGCAGCCCTCTATCTCCTCTTTGCAGATAAGGAAGAGGGTGTGAGAGAAGGGATTACTGCCTACATTGAGGCCATGAAGCAGGAGAATTTCGCTGAAGTATACAACTACCATGCCCCTTCTCAAAGAAGGAAGACCATGGCCCTGCAGACGCCGGCAAGCAGAGAGGCCCAATTGCACGATATCGAGATTATCTACAATGACCAGTTGGCCTCGTTTGAGCAGGCCCAGCCGGAATCTAATCTCAGGCGCCCCTGGTCAGAGAAATTTCTCTTTACCCGAGAGATGGTGTACAGGATCCTTTCAGTAAGGATGGTAGAAGACAGAGAAAACCCCTCTCTGCCGGTACAAGAAAGGATAGTGGCCTATGCAGAGGTCGAGGCAGAATATCCCGATAAAGAAACGGCCCCGGACCTTGGGGGCAAAATTAGAAAGGTCACCTATTTAGTCAAAATGGTCCATAGCAGGAATGTCGCCAGGACATGGGAGGAGAAATCCCAACGTGACCGGTGGCTATTCGACAGCCTCTCAGTTAAAGAAGGAAGTCTCATATACTGGTAACATTCATAGGCAAAATAAATACAAAAAGCAGTTTTGCATTTAAAATATCAATTTGACTTAGAGATGCAATATTTATAGAGTAGACCGTGACTACAAGATAAATTTTTTGCTTCCCTTCATCCTCCCCTCACTCTGTGGTCATCTGCATAGTGAGGGGACATTCTACTCATATTTTATAAGTCCACCCAAATCCTCTGTTCCTTGTCCTCAATGACCTCTCCTATTTCTGCGACAGCAATACAGTTGGCCTGATAAAGGAGTTCTGTAAGCCTCTCCTTCTTCTCCCGCGGACAGGAAATCAGGAGCCCGCCGGAGGTCTGGGCATCGGCTAAGATATATTTAGTCTCCTGAGATATTGCGGCGCTCCATACGACTCTTTTATCCATTGACGCAAGGTTATTCCTCGTTCCTTCGGGGATCAATCCCTTCTCTGCATAATCACTGGCCCCATGGATAACAGGGATCGCAGAGGATTTAAGGAGAGCCCCTGCATTGCTCCCCTTTAACATGCCATAAAGATGCCCGAGAAGGCCAAATCCGGTGACGTCCGTGGCGGCCTTAATGCCTGCCTCAACCATCGCCTCTGAGGCGCCCCTGTTCAGAAAGATCATGACCCTGACTGCCTCTTCAATATCAGCAACAGAGGCATCCCCTGACTTAATTGCCTTTGAGATAATCCCTGTGCCCAGGGGCTTGGTCAGTATCAGCAGGTCTCCTGCCGCAGCCCTGTCATTCCGGACTACCTTATCCTGCTCTATGATCCCTGTCACGCACAGACCATACTTGGGTTCCGGGTCATCAATGCTGTGACCCCCAATGATCTCGATGCCCGCCTCTCTGGCCTTGTCAGTCCCGCCCTTGATAATCCCTTCCAGGGTGGATAAAGGGAGTGTCTCGATTGGGAAGGCTATGATGCTAAGGGCAAACAAAGGCCTCCCCCCCATGGCATAGATATCACTGATCGCATTTGCGGCTGCTATCCGGCCATAGTCATACGGGTCATCCACTACCGGCGTAAAAAAATCAACAGTCTGGACCAGGGCCCTTTTCCCGTCAATCTTATATACCGCAGCGTCATCCGCTGTCGCAGTGCCTACCAGGACATTAGGATCTATGACCTGCGGGAGATGACGAAGGATACGGGACAGGGCCTCTCTGCCTATCTTACACCCGCAGCCGCTTCCATGGCTTAATGAAGTCAGCTTAACCTTTTCCATAGCTTCCCATTATACTCTGGAATGCCCTTCGCGTCATCTCCCTTATACTAAGAAGGTTAGAAGTATAATGACATTCCGTCATTCCCGCGGAAGCGGGAATCCAGAATAAAAAAGACTGGATTCCGGGTCAAGCCCGGAATGACCAACATAAAAATTGACTTTTTATCTGTTCTATATACTATATTGTTATGGAGCTGCGGCACTTAGAGATCTTCTGTAAGGTCGTTGAGCTTAAAAGCTTCTCAAAGGCGGCTGATGCCCTATACCTGACTCAACCCACAATCAGCAGCCACATCAAGGCCCTCGAGAAATCGCTGCACATTACCCTGTTAGACAGGTTAGGGAGGGAGGTCATACCCACCAAGGCAGGGAGCGTCCTCTATCATTACGCTAAGGAGATCGTCAAACTCAAAAAGGAGGCCCAGCAGACACTGGATCAATTCATCGGAAAGATGAGCGGCAGTCTCGATGTGGGGGGCAGTACGATACCGGGGGTCTATATCCTTCCTTCACTGATCGGTGAGTTTAAAAAGGTTTACCCCAGGATAATCGTAACGTTGCGAATAGGGGATACTGAAGAGGTGGCTGCAATGATCCTCGAAGGGGCCGCAGAAATTGGGGTAGTCGGGGCTAAGGTCGGGGATAGTCATATTGAATATCATGAGTTTTTAAAAGACTCCCTTATCCTGGTGGCACCTCCCTCTTATGATCAGACAAAGATTTCAAGAAAGGGCTTAAAAGATATTCCCCTGATCTTCAGAGAAAGGGGCTCAGGTTCAAGGACCGTTCTGGAAAAGACCCTTAGGGAAGATGGCCTGGGGATCGAGGATTTGAATATCGTAGCAGAGATGGGGTCTACAGAGGCTGTAAAACAGGCGGTACGATCAGGGATAGGATTGTCGGTCCTGTCTAAAAGGTCTGTGCAGGATGAGCTGGCAAACAAGACGTTGAAAGAAGTACGGGTAGATCACTTATCCATTTTAAGATCGTTTTATATTATAACCCACAAGATGAGGGTCAAGAGTCCGCTCTGCAAGGCCTTTCTTGATTTCCTGCAAAAAAGGCCGCATTAAGATCAGAGCCCCCCGCGCACGATCATAACCCCGGATGCAGCGGCTAACAAGGCCAATAATAAATTGGCTCGCCCCATCATACTGGCCAGACGCCGTAACCGCCTGGATTCAGGAGAGGAGGGATCTGCCTGCCAGAGCCTCATCGCCCGCGGCCCGATCAGAAAATCATGGAGTGCGCTGATCAGAAAGATGATTAGAACCAGCAACAGCTTCATAACGAGGATAAGTCCGTAAGCGCCTCCCCCCAGAACTGCCCAGCCAATGCCTCTATAATGGAGATTGAACATGCCGGTCAGGAGGAGCGCCCCCAAGCATATCCAGCCCACTGCCCGAAACCGCACCCCTGTCCCATGAATGAGAGAGGAGGCAACGACATGATATTCCGGCCTGCGGCTGACCGGGACAAGGATAATGCTCAGGAACACCATCCCCCCAATCCAGACCGCTGCCGCCAGGATATGCAACCATACAAAGAGGAGGTATAAGAGATGCACTCTTCTTATTGGGCCCCTTCCTCGTGCCCTTCCGGATGCTCTTCAGCTTGTCCCTCTGCCGCCCCTTCTCCTCCACCACCTTCTATTGCTTCCAACAGGACTGTCCTGAGCCCAATACCCTGTACGCTAACCCATGCCAACTTTCCCGTAGCCTTTGGTAATATCTTATGTACCGCCTCTTCTGCCGCCTGTCCTTCTTTAAATGTCACCTTTCCAGGGTCATCCTGAACCTTAAAACCGATATTCACAACATCCCCTTCCCGCTCTAATGTAGTGATCTCCCAGTGGCCATTACCAAGCTTTGTAAGCTCATCAGCAATTTTCTTCATGTCCGGGTCAGATGATGACGCACCGCCCCCGCCTCCACTGCATCCGGTAAAGATAACCGCCATTAAGAGCACGACCCCGATCGTCCCTGTCGCCACCTGTGTCACTCTTTTTACCTTGTCCATCATTCTCCCATTCCTCCTTTTCTTGAAATAAATGTTGCGTTTACTTACCTGTATAGTTACATTTGCAGAGTTCCCGAAGGTATGCGACAACATCTTTGATCTCCTTATCGCTCAACAGTCCCTTGAATGCCGGCATCCCGCTGGATCTCCCTACGGCCTCACCCCCTTCATTAACCGCCTTGAAGAGGTCCTTGTCTGCCTTCGTTGCCATATACTTGCCGTCTGTGTGGTTTCTCGGTTTCTGTCCCTCAGGAAAGTCATAGGCTAAGGGACCATCTCCTTGACCATTTTCCCCATGACAGGGTACACAGTTCATCATGTATACCCCTTTTCCTGCGCCGCCGGCCCCCTTCCACATCTCGGGTGAGGTGTAATCACCCTTTTCCCCTGCCTGGACAGTCCGTTCACTAACCTGTACGGCTGCGAAAAAGACGACAAAAAGGAAGATACCTGTGATTAAGATTCTCATCATTAGCCCTCCTGTTTAAGAGTTTTAAGATACTCTATAACTGCTTTTCTCTTAACCGGGTCCTTCATCTCCGGAAGGGTCGGCATAGTCCTGAAGAAACCCTTTTTGAGTTCTGTCGCTGTCTTGTCGCCGCTCTTTAAAAGGCCTCCCGGATCCTGAAGCCATTTATCCACCCACTTCTCGCTCCGTCTTTCCATAACTCCTTGAAGCCCCGGTCCCACCAGCGCCTGATCCGTTGTCTTATGACAGACACTGCACTTCTCTTTGAACAGCAACTCCCCTGCCGGCGTATTGTCAGAATCCTCAGCTCTCACAGGGCTGATAAAAAAGAAAAGAGATAAAAGCACTATTGCCGGAAAGATTGTCCTCTTTTTCACCTGAAAATCCCTTTAAGTATCCGTCATTCCCACGAAAGTGGGAATCCAGACCTCTGCTGTGTTCTGGATTCCCGCTTGCGCGGGAATGACATTTTCATGTTCCTTTGTGAGCTCCTGGCTCCTTCTTAATTACAGGAAGTTAAAAGATAGCATAAAAGTTTTTTTGTTGTCAATTGATATAGACCCTTGACAACCACTAATTATTACACCTATAATGCACGTTTAGTTTTCATTCCCTCATTCCAACAAACAAAGAGAGGCAAAACAATGATCGAGGTCGAGGGCATCACTAAAAGATATGGGACGGCGCGGGGTATAGAAAACGTCTCCTTTAAAGTAGGGAAGGGGGAGGTCCTCGGATTTCTTGGCCCAAATGGTGCGGGAAAGACCACCATGATGCGTATCCTGACCTGTTACTTCCCCCCGACCAGCGGCAAGGCGCGGGTGGCAGGATATGACGTGTTTGAGGATTCCTTAGAGGTCCGCCGCAGGATCGGATACCTTCCTGAAAATGTGCCGCTTTACACAGACATGCCTGTGACCGCCTACCTTGAATTCGCCGGGAAGATCAAAGGGGTGGAGAGTAAGGAGATCAAAAACAGGGTGGCGAAGGTGATGGATGACTGCGGTATCACGCATGTATCAACGAAATACATCAGAGACCTGTCGAAGGGATACAGGCAGAGGGTGGGACTTGCCCAGGCCCTGATCAACGACCCGGAGGTCCTCGTGCTGGATGAACCGACCATAGGTCTTGACCCGCGTCAGATCATTGACATACGACAGTTGATCAAAAACCTGGCAGGCAGAAGGACTGTCATCCTGAGCACGCATATACTCCCTGAGGTAAGCATGATATGCCAGAGGGTGATCATCATCAATGAAGGGAAACTGATCGCAGTGGATACCCCTGATAACCTCATGCGTCAGCTCCAGAGCTCTGCCCAGATTGTCCTTTTGGTGAGGGGGCCTCAGGAAGAGGTGGCGCAGAAATTAGGGATGGTCAAAGGGGTCAAGGGGGTTACAAAAAAGGCGTCCGGCAGTTATAACGGGGACACCTATATCGTAGAGGCGATGAAGAATGTGGATATTCGTAAAGACTTAGCCATGATCATCGTCAATAATCACTGGGACCTCCTTGAGATGCGTCCCGTAAGTATGTCCCTTGAGGACATATTTATAAAACTTGTAACTGAGGAGACAGCAGCCCATTGAGAAACTTCTATCTGATCTTTAAAAAGGAATTGAGGTCGTATTTTCTCTCACCGGTAGCCTATGTTGTCATCTGCATCTTCCTGGTCCTTGCCGGATATTTCTTCTATACCGTTTTTGCAACCTTTAGCATGCTCAGCTTTGAAGCGACACAAGATCCCCTCATGGCAAAGCAGTATAACCTCCTGAATATCACTGAAAGTGTGGTCCGGCCGCTCTTCGGCAATATCAGCATTATCATGCTCCTGATGATGCCTATGCTGACGATGAGACTCCTCGCTGAGGAGAAA
>JACRHF010000035.1 GCA_016217665.1 Nitrospirota bacterium
CCGCTTCCGGCTATCCCGTTCTTCAATCCAATCCAGTATCAGGGTATGAAGGTCCTTTTCAATCCTGACCTTTATGCTCCCTTCAACAGAGGTCCCAATAAAAAAGTCGGCCCCTTCCCAGTTCAGGAGATAAAATAACGCCTCCTCTCCCTGGAGGTCCTCAATCTTTGCATCGATGATCTTCCCCTCCTTGAGATAGATCTCCCCCTTTTCATCCTCTTTTCGCAGAAAGAGGGTGCAGGTTTTACGGTTTACAGAGAGGACCTGTAAGACATCGGTAAGGTTGATATCGAGGAGTGTGCCGCCCGACTCTACCTTTTTCTCAGATTCCCCTTCTCTCTCAGGATGTACCACGCCACCCCCCCTGGATCAAGCCAGACTATACACCCTTTACTGCGGGTGTGTCAACCGCTCTCCCTCCCCTGATCCTGCCTCGCTTCCCATTCCAGCCATGCGGAGATATTCCATGTAACTTGTAAAGACCTTCTTGACATAGTTACGGGTCTCTTTATACGGTATATCCTCAATAAATTCGTCCAGAGCAAATCCCTCCCGCTCCTGAAGCCATCGCGTCACGACCACAGGCCCGGCATTATAGCTTGCTAAGGCCACTATCATATTCCCGTCGTATTGTCTTAAAAGCCCGGCAAAAAACCTCGTCCCTAAGGCAATGTTGATATCCGGATCAAACAGGGAATCCCGGTCTACCTGGGAGCCGTTCACAGCAGAGGCGGTCTGGGGCATGAGCTGCATTAACCCGACGGCCCCGGCAGAGGAGACTACACTCCGGTTAAACCAGCTCTCCTCCCGGATAAGGGCATACAGTAACAGGGGATCGGCGTCATTCTCATCCGCATATCTATTAACCATCTCGCTGTACCCTGTGGGATACATCAGCCTCCAGACCCGGGGATCAACCCCCTGGTCCCTGTAGAGCATATCCCTTGAAAAACTCGAAGAGATAATCCCGAGGGCCATATTGTATTCTTCCATTGATGCGAGAAAGGATGCCAGGGAAACAGACTTTTTCTTATCTTTTGCCATCTTCTTTCGTAATAATTGTGCCTCTTCGACCGCCTCTTCTTCAAAACCAAGATGGAAGAGCAGCTTAACCCTGATAGTCTGTTCATCCTCTGTCGTCCCGGCCCTATAATGATCAGCGCTTAAATCCTCTTCCATATCCATCACGACCGCACGGGCCGGCGATGCACAGTCCATACGGTCATGATACCTGGCGAAGAGACAATAGAAGGTCCCAGGGTATTCACGGCACAACCGGCACAGGCTCTTCTCCATCTCCCCAGGATCATCCATCCTCTCCGATACCCTCGCCTTCCAATACAGGGCCTGGGGGGCATAATGGGAATCCTTTCGTTGCTGAAGAATATTATCAAACAGGGTCAGGGCCTTTTTAAGCTCACGCTCCTTGTATAGAAGCCATCCGTTGGCCCACTGGCTGTCAGATGCAAAGCTGCTGTTTGGATATTCTTTCATGACCCTGTCATAATAAGAGATAGCGGTCTCCACATCTCTTTGCCCGGCATAAACAATCCCAAGCCGGTAAAGAATCTCCGGAATCCTCTCTTCATCCTGATCTTGATATCGCTTGATATACCTCTTGCTTGCCTTTATAAAGGCGTCTTCTTTTCCCGCCCGGAGATATGTTTTCCCCAGCCAGTATAACGCCTCCCGTGCCCTTGGGTGACCCGGATAGTGCTTGAGAAAGGCCTCAAGGTCTTTCTCGGCATCCTCTGACCTCCTGAGATTATAATTGGACATCCCTATCTTAAAATAGGCCTCTATCTCTTTTTCTCTGGATATTTCCTTGCCGCCGGATAAAAACCTCTTATACTCTGTCAGGGCATCTGCATAAAGGACGGCCTCGTAGAGCCTCTCTCCCCGCATATAAGACTCTCCGGGGGCCGGGGGTGGAATCTCATAACCCAGTTCCTGCAACGAATTTAGTTTCTCTTTTGCAATCCAGGAAACAGGACTCGCCGGATACTCAATCCATACCCTCTTAAAATAATCAATGGCCAGAGGGGCCTTCTCTTCCTGAAGGTAGGTCGTGCCTATGCCAAGGATGGCAGAAGGTACGGCTTTATCCCCTGGATACACAGAGACATAGGCATCATAGGCTTCCCGTGCCTGGTATAAATTACCGGCAGCGAGGTAAGCATCAGCAGCTTTGAAGAGGGCCCTCTTTTGAAGCGGGCTGTCCGGATAGGAGCGGTTGATGGTCTTATAAAGCCCTGCGGCCTTCTCATACTCACCCCGGCCCTCGAACAGGCCGGCCAGCTTGAATGAGGCATAATCCCCTATCAGGGGATAGACCGTATAGGCCCTCTCAAGATTGGCATCTGCCCCGTCTAACTGGAGCTGTCCCATAATGTGTCCGGCCATCAATGAGGCAATACCGGCAATCCTGGGGTCATCCGATTCTTCTGAAAGGGATCTGAATATCAGGAGGGCCTCTTCAGGCCTGCCAGCCTTATATATTTCTACAGCATTCTCCAGGCTCCTGCGCGGATCAATACAACTTGCCTCATCCGCATAGGACTCGCTAACCACATGACAGATGAGGATAAGGAACAACACGATCAATGAGAGACGCCTTAGGCCCATTATGGTAGAATTATAGCAAGAACTTTTCCTGATGTCAGCAACAATCCCCCTTAATCCCCCTTTAAGAAAGGGGGAGATTACTTTCTCTCCCCCCCTTTAGAAAAGGGGGGTACGGGGGGATTAGATCAAAGGGCGGATTTGATCGGAGATCTCCAGATGAGCAAGACAGACCTTAGAGACCTGAGCCTGATCGAGACAGAGGCCTTCGCTGCAGATCTTGGTCTTGAAAAATACCGGGGGAGACAGATATTCCATTGGGTCTATGGAAAGGCCGCTGATTCTATGGATGCGATGACAGAACTGTCCAAGGAGTCCCGCGGCCTTCTGTCCCAAAGGGCCTATATCAGCAGGATCATTGAGGTCAAACGACAGCGCTCTATAGACGGAACAGAAAAATTCCTCTTTGCCTTAGAAGACGGTCACAGGATCGAGAGTGTCCTGATACCCGAGGAGGACCGGCTGACCCTCTGCATATCCACACAGGTAGGATGCGGGATGGGGTGCACCTTCTGCCTGACCGGTAAGGGTGGGCTGGTGAGGAATCTGAGGAGTTCGGAGATCGTCAACCAGGTCCTCGCGGTGCAGGGGGGCCTGCCGGATGGAAGGAGACTCACCAATATTGTCATCATGGGGATGGGGGAACCCCTGGCCAACTATCATCATACCTTCAAGGCCATAGAAATCCTGACCCACCCCCGTGGGCCCGCCATTGGCGCACAAAGGATTACCCTCTCGACATCCGGACTGGTGCCGCAGATCAGAAAGCTCGGAGAGAGCCGTCTTAACATCAACCTGGCCATTTCCCTCAATGCCGCCACAGAGGAGCAAAGGAACCTCATCATGCCCATTAACAAGAAATACTCTATGGCCAAACTCCTCCAGGCCTGCAGGGAATATCCGCTCAAAAGAAGGAGGATGCTGAGCTTTGAATATGTACTCCTCGCAGGGCTGAATGACACCCCGGAAGATGCACATCGCGTTGCAAGGCTCCTGAAGGGGATACGCTGCAAGATCAATCTCATCCCCTTCAACGAATTTCCGGGCTCTCTGTATAAAAGGCCCTCAGAAGAATCGGTCCTGAGATTTCAGGAGATCCTGGCGGGACATCACTTCTCCGCATTCATCAGAAAGAGCCGGGGGGCAGACATCCTGGCCGCCTGCGGGCAGTTGAGGGAGGAATAGCCTCCTTTTCGGGGACAGAATTTAATTCTGTCCCCACTGGGATGGGGGATTATTCTATCCCACCATCCTGGCGATGGTGACAACAGATACCCTTCCAGCCCCATTCTTCTTTAGTGCCTTTGCACATTCGTTGACTGTTGACCCTGTGGTATAGACATCATCAACAAGGATGATGTTTTTATCTATTATCATCTCTCCATTCTGAACACTAAATGCCCCGACGACATTCTTTTTCCTCTCTTTCATGTCAAGTTCAACCTGAGGCCTTGTGTGGCGTTCTCTGAGGAGGATATCTGTTAAGACCGGGATCCCAAACCTTTCACCTATGACCAATGCAAGGATGGCAGACTGATTGAACTCCCGCTCTCGCAAACGGCTGGGATGGAGGGGGACAGGGATAATATAGTACGACTGCACTCCCCCCATGCACGCAATCCCCCTATTTCCCCCTTTACTAAAGGGGGAAATAGGGGGATTTGGGTGAGGATCCGGGGATACTATCATACGATCTGCCAGGGCTCTGCCTATATGAATCTTCTTTTTGTACTTGAAGAGTTTAATCGCCTCCGCAAGGACGCCGTCATAGGGTCCGGCAGAGACCGCCCTGTCAAAATAGGGGGGATTCTTCCGGCAGGCGCCGCAAAGATGGCCTGGGGCTAAATATGTCATTCCCGCGGAAGCGGGAATCCAGAACGCAGGCAGAGGTCTGGATTCCCACTTACGTGGGAATGACGAGGGGTTAGAGGGATTACCGAGTGAAACGGTGGACATAAGCGGATACGGCACACCGCATCGTGCGCAGCAGGGACCGTCAAACCACGGGATCGTACTCCAACATCGGTTGCAGAAACAACTGGTCGCCGCATTTGCAGGAACCGGAGCATCGCACTGCCTGCAAGCCGCTGGGAATATGATGTTCAGGATATGATTGAGAATACCCATTTTAAGCAATCAGGGTTAGAAGTTAGATGTAAGAAGTTAGATGTAAGATAGAAAGATTCTTTCCTTCTTGCTTCTTGCTTCTTGCTTCTTACTTCTTATTTCTATCTAAGGATCAGCGATCTGCCTGTCATCTCTGCCGGCTGCTCAATCCCCATGAGGTCAAGAAGGGTTGGGGCAACATCGGCAAAGATGCCGGGGCCTTGTCTGAGATGGAGGCCTTTTTGCGTGACAATGAAGGGGACCAGGTTGGTCGTATGGGCAGTATGGGGTTTTCCTGTATCATACTCGATCATCTGCTCTATATCTCCATGATCAGATGTAATGCATGCAACCCCAGCGACATCGTTTACGGCAGAGAGCACCCTGCCGAGGCATTCGTCTATGACTCCGACCGCACTAAGGGCCGCGGCAAGCACCCCGGTATGACCTATCATATCCGGATTTGCGTAATTCACTAAGATAAACCCATACTCCCTGGAACGTATCCGGCGCTCAAGCTCCTCAGTAACCTGATACGCGCTCATCTCCGGTTTCTGATCGTACGTGGCCACTTCCTTGGGAGAGGGGATGAGGAACCGGTCTTCCCCGGGAAACGGTCTTTCCTCGCCGCCGTTGAAAAAATAGGTTACATGGGCATACTTCTCTGTCTCTGCAATCCTGAATTGCCGGATGCCCGCCTTACTGATCACCTCGCCGAATAGGCTCTCTAACCGGGTGGCACTGAATGCCGCAGGGAGCGGCATGGCCTCATCGTACCGTTTCAGGGAGGCAAAGTCCGCAAGGGACGGAAAGACCTTCCGTGGGAATTTGCTAAACTCAGAAGAAGTCAATGCCGCAGTCAGCTCCCTGGCGCGGTCTGCCCGGAAATTAAAGAAGAGGCAGCCATCGCCATTTCTGATAGTCGCAAGCGGGCTTCCGGATGGATCCGTAATCACGGTTGGAAGAACAAACTCATCGGTGACCCCTGCGGCATAACTTTCCTCTATCGCTGCCGCAGGATCGGTCGCAATCATTCCCTCACCCGCCACGATCGCATGATAGGCCTTTTCAATCCGCTCCCACCTGTTGTCCCGGTCCATGGCATAATAACGGCCTGAGACCGTTGCAATCTTCCCGGTCCCTTTCTCTTTTAAATAATCCTGGAGAGACCTCAGATATCCGGCGCCGCTCTGCGGCGGGGTGTCGCGGCCATCTAAGAATGCGTGGATGTACACCTCGTGAACACCCTGCCGTTTGGCCATATCAATCAGGGAAAAGAGATGGTGGATATGACTATGAACCCCTCCGTCCGACAGGAGCCCCATCAGATGGAGCCTTCCGGATGCCTCTCTTGTCTTTTGCATGCACCCGAGGAGGATAGGGTTTCTCTGAAACTCACCATCCTGGATGGACTTATCGATCCGGGTCAGGTCCTGATATACAACACGCCCTGCCCCTATATTGAGGTGCCCGACCTCAGAATTTCCCATCTGCCCCTCGGGTAATCCTACGGATTCCCCGGAGGCATCGAGTGTTGTGTTCGGATATTCACGCAGGAGGGCATTATAAACAGGGGGACTGGCTAAGGCGATGGCATTCCCCTCTGTCCGGGGATTGATCCCCCAGCCATCCAGGATGATCAGGACTACCGGTCTCAGGCTCCGGTCCATTCAATGCGGTCTTTCTTGTATGACGGTTCTGTCTTGCTGGCATGCCAATTCTTCGCCTTGGAGTGGTAGATATCCTTTTTGACATGGACAGGAGAGACGGTAAAGGTATTCCACCCCCCGCAGCGGGGACACCTTCCGCTCCAATCGTAGGTATGATAATCACAGACAGGGCAGTAGTACGGCACCATCACCCTTTTACGGAGCCCAAGTGCCTTTTTAAACTCGCCTATCGCCTGTTCGTACTCTTCCTTTCTCTCATAGATATTGCCCAGCAGCTTATACAAATCCGGCATCCCCCCCTCAGTCCCCTCCAATTCAGACAACACCTCATAGGCCTCATCCAGCATTTCAAGGCGGTAATAGAGCTTCCCAAGGTAGAACCTGAGCGCTGCATGATCCGGGTTGAGGGATATGGCCTTCTTGTATATCCAGATGATCTTCTCAGGCTCGCCCTGCTGGAGGTAGAAGTCTTCTAACTTGTGCAGGAGTATCTCACTGTAATTCAGGTAATAGCCCCTCTCCCAGAGATCGGCCGCCTCAGAGCTCTCCCCATCTTCAATCAGCATATCCCCGAGAGTCACATAGGCCGGGATAAAGCCCTTATCCGCCCTGATGATCCCCTTCAGCAACTTCCTGCTCTTGTCCTTATCCCCCTTGGTATATAAATGCCTGGCAAATTCATACCGCAACCCCATTAAAAGTTTTGCATCCTCTCCTCTGTCCCTGCGATGTTTTACGATCCGGCCCTGGATTTCGTGGGCGCCATCCCACCTTGCAATCCTGACATAGATATCCCTTAGACGGCTCAGGGCCTCTACGTTAGAGGAGTCTCTTCTGACGATCTCCTGAATGATGGAGATGGCCTCCTCATAGGAACCGGCTAAAACATAATCGCTGGCCAGGGCAAACGGTGCCTCGAGGCTCTTATTATCGAGCTTCCTTGCCCTCTTGTGAAATTTTATGGCCTCAGAGTAATTGCGCTCCTGCTGATAGGCATCCCCAATCCTCAGGAGGGTATAAAAGTGATTGGGTTCTATCTTTATAATATCCCGGAAGAAGGAAATCGCCTGATCATACTTCCCGGAGAGATAGGCGTAAAGCCCCTTTGAGAAGATGTCCTGAACACGGGCGTCTATTCGCTCCTTCTGCCTGCTCCGCCACTCCCGGAACAGGGTCTTTGCATCCCGCAGGAGGGTGAAGAGTATGATGATAAATGCCCCAAGGGCAAAAGAGAAGAGGAAAAAACCAACCGTAGATATGGAGTAAGAGGTCGCTGAATTCAGATGGACTGTCAGGGACTCCGGATTAAGCCGCTCAAAATAGACAATGCCGATTAGGGCGAATACAGCAAACAGTGCGATAAAATAACGCATTAGACCTCGGATTTTTTACTTCTGCTCTTGTAATTTATCCTGGGAGCGTCACCCCACAGCCGCTCCAATCCATAATATAAACGGGCCTCATTATCAAAGATGTTCACGATCACATCCCCATAATCCATCAGGACCCATTCAAGATTGACAATCCCCTCCAGGTGATGAGGCTTATCCCCTTTCTTGGAGAGGGACTCATCAATGTGATCTGCGCACGCCTTGATCTGGCGTTTCGAATCTCCGGTGGCAATTACAAAGTAGTCTGCTATCGAAGTTATTGCAGAGACTTCAAGCACGATAATGTCAGCGGCCTTTTTCCCCTCTAAACATCTTGCGGCTAATACGGCCTTCTTCTTGCCTGTCAGCGCCTTCTTTGTCTTTGTCGTTGTCTTTGTTGTTGTCGTCAATGATAAAGCCTTTTTCTCATTATATATAACAGAACCGATTCAGGCAACAGATTTTTAACCTCGCTCCCCTCTTTTATCAACACCCTGAGCCCGGTGGATGAAATATCGCACGGGGTTATCCTCTCAAGGAAGAGGTGATAACGTCCTGTCAGCTTAATGGAGAGCCTGATGATCTCCCCCTTGTCCAGCTTATCAAGCTCCGTGGACTCAAGCCTGTTTAATGGCGGTATGTCTAAACCCTTCAGATCGCTAAACCTATATCCCGGCCTCGGAATCACAATGAAATGGCACAGGGTCAGGAGCTCATCCGTATCTTTCCACGTCTTGATCTCAAGAAAGGCATCAATACCCAAAATAAAGTAGAGTTCAGCGGTATCACCCAGCTCCCTCTGAAAAAACTTTACCGTATCGATGGAGTAGGAAAAACCCTTTCGCTCCGCTTCGACAGGGGATACTGAAAAATCTTTATAGGGGGCGACGGCAAGCTCGGCCATGTGCAGCCGGTGAGCGGGGTCTATGACCTCAGAGTCTCCCTTATGCGGCGGGATACCGGTTGGGATAAAGATGATGCGGTCAAGGGAAAAGTGTTCTTTGATTTCAGCGGCAATCCGGAGGTGCCCTGTATGGATAGGATTAAACGTGCCGCCAAATAGACCGATATGCTGCAATTCTGATAACCTCTCCCATTAGTAATGCTTCGCTGCAACGTGGGGCTATTGCCCCTGAGCGACTTGCCGGAGCAGTTGGGCACCTATCAAGGCGAGCAGGCGGAGGAAAGCCAGCCCGATAGAGGCTGGAAGGCTTCCCCGCCTGCGAGTCCTTAGATAGGTCAACTGCGAAGGCCAGGAGCGAAGGGGCAATAGCCCCATGTTGCAATGAAGCATTAGCTATCACTCACGCAGTTGTCCGTCCCCGAGGACAATAAATTTCGCTGAGGTAAGCTCCTCCAGCCCCATCGGCCCTCTGGCATGGATCCGGGTGGTGCTGATCCCGATCTCTGCCCCTAACCCGAACTGGCCGCCATCGTGAAGCCGGGTGGAGGCATTCACAAATACCGCCGCGGCATCAACCTCCCTGAGAAACGACATAGCCCTCGGGTGGTCATTGGTCACGATAGCCTCAGAGTGCCGGGAACCATAGGTCTCGATATGCCTCAGGGCCGCTTCCATACTCTCTACGATCTTTATGTTCAGGATCAGATCGAGATACTCTGTATTCCAGTCCTCTTCTGTCGCAGCCCTGATAGAAGAGTCCATACGGACCACCTCAGGACATCCCCGCAACTCAACACCTCCCTTGCGAAGCCTGTCAATCATCCCTGGCAGAAAGCCCGCGGCTATGTTCCTGTGGACCAGCATCGTCTCCATGGCATTGCACGTACCAGGCCGCTGCACCTTTGCGTTATAACATACCTCCTGCGCCATCTTCATGTCGGCATATTCATCCACGTAGGTATGGCAGAGCCCCCTGTCATGTTTGATGACAGGGATGGTAGAGTTTGCTGTAACCGTCCTGATCAGTTCCTCGCCGCCGCGGGGGATAATCAGATCGATATATTGATCCAGCCGGAGCATCTCCATAACAGCCTCCCGGTCAACGATGTCTACCAGGGTGATCGCACCGTCCGGAAGCCCTGCCTTAGAGCCGGCCTCCACCATGATCTCCGCAATGGCCCTGTTGGAATGGATCGCCTCTGACCCGCCCCTCAAAAAGACACTGTTGCCGGACTTGATACACAACCCGGCAGAGTCTGCTGTTACGTTTGGCCTTGATTCATAGATGATCCCTATCACCCCGATGGGCACCCTGATCCGTCCGACCTGCATCCCGTTAGGCCGCGGCCACATGCGGGTAATCTCCCCGACAGGGTCCGGTAAACCGGCCACGTCCCTCAAACCCCTGGCCATCTCCCTGATCCGCTTCTCGTTGAGGGTCAACCGGTCAATCAGTGCAGGGGAGAGGGACTTCTTCTTTGCGGCATCTATATCCTTCTGGTTTTCCAGCCTCAGCCTCTCTGCCTCTCTCTCTAAGGCGGCGGCCATGGATAAAAGGGCGTTGTCCTTGACGCGGGTAGAAAGGGTCGCAAGCCTCCGGGCCCCTTCCCTGGCCTTCTTCCCCTTCTCAGCAATGTAACTCTTGATATTCATACGCCCCCCCCTGAAAGAAAGGGGCCGAGGGTTCAAGGGGCGTTAAAGTTTTCACTTGACCCCTCGGCCCCTTGAATCCTTGAACCCTTTACTTTGACCCTTTTCAATTCATTGTTAAAACACTACCAGGTTATCCCTGTGTATCACCTCATCATAATCTTTATACCCTAAAATAGCCGCTATTTCACCCGTCTTTTTTCCTTTAATCTTTGCAACCTCCTTCGAGTTATAATTGGTCAATCCTTTGGCAAAGACCTTTCCTGCCGTATCCTCACAGGTGACTGCATCACCCACCTCAAATCCCCCCCCGATATCCAGAATGCCTGAAGGGAGAAGGCTCTTGCCTTTCATCACCAGGGCATCCCGTGCCCCATTGTCCAGAATCAAACGACCGCTCGTGGGGAGCGCATGCGCTATCCACTGTTTCCGGCTTGTCAGGCGGGACTTTTTGGGCAGAAAGATAGTCCCAATCTCAACGCCGTCCAGCGCCTTTCCCAAAAGGCCCGGCACATGACCGTTCATGATAATCGTTGGGATGCCATACTCTGCGACCTTTTTGGCCGTCTCAACCTTCGATGACATCCCCCCGGTACCTTCTATAGTTCTTGAATCGCCGGCAATAGATTCGATGCCCCTGTCTATCTCCTCGACCACCGGGATGAGCGTCGCCTTAGGATCCATGGCAGGGTCTGCCGTAAACAGCCCGTCTATGTCCGAGAGTATGATCAGGAGATCTGCATCAACGAGGTTGGTCACAAGACCGGAAAGGATGTCATTATCCCCGAATCTTATCTCGTCTACGGCGACCGTATCATTTTCGTTGATCACAGGAACGACGCTATACGACACGAGGGTCAGCAGGGTATTCCTTGAGTTTAAAAAGCGCCTCCGGTCGGCAATGTCCTCACGGGTCAGCAATACCTGGGCTACTTTGATGCGAAACTCCCGGAACAACTTCTCGTACAACTGGATCACCTTGCTCTGCCCTATCGAGGCCGCGGCCTGCTTCAGGGGAATCGCCCTGGGCCTGTGATTCAGCCCAAGCTCCTTCATCCCCGCAACGATAGCGCCGGAGGAAACGATCACAATCTCATAGCCCCTTTGATGAAGACCGACGATCTCCCTGACGATCCTCCTCATCCTCCGGGAATTGATCCCCTCCCCGGTAGAGGCAAGCACCCTGCTGCCTATCTTGATAACGATACGCCTGATATCTTTCAAGGTTTCAACTCTTATAGTTGAGGCCTTCATTTGAAAATCCTTTCGACGGGGTTAGAAAACCCCGTCTATCGCCTGTTCACCCCTCACTACTGTCTTCTTATCCCTGCTCTTCTCCACTTCCTTCCCAAGATATTTTACAAGCTCGTTTATCCCTTTTCCAGTCACCGCAGAGACAGGGAAAAATTTAAACCCCTGCTTTTTGCAGTAACGTGAAACCTGTTTTAGCGTCTTCTCCCCTGTCATGGCATCAATCTTTGTCCCTGCCACAACTTGAGGCTTTTCCAACAAGAGCGGGCTATAGAGCCCGAGTTCCTTATTGATCGTCTCAAGGGCCTCAACAGGCGCCATGGTCACGTTATCTGAGATATCAACTGAGACATCAACTGAGATATCAACAAGGTGCAGCAGGATGGAGGTCCTCTCCACGTGCCGCAGGAACTGGAATCCCAGCCCCTTTCCCTCATGGGCGCCCTCGATCAGGCCGGGGATATCGGCCATCACAAAACTCTTATATTTTCCGCAGCTCACCACCCCCAGATTGGGACTCAGTGTGGTGAATGGATAGTCTGCGATCTTTGGCCTTGCAGCAGAGATAGAGGAGATAAGGGTAGACTTGCCTGCATTGGGAAGGCCTATAATCCCGACATCCGCCAATAATTTAAGCTCGAGAAGGAGCCATCTTGCCTCCCCCTTTTCTCCCGGCTGGGCATATTTGGGGGCACGGTTTACAGAGGTTGCAAAGGCGGCATTCCCCAGCCCGCCTCGCCCGCCTTTTGCAACAACAACCTCCTGGCCCTCCTCTACCAGATCTGCTATGAGCGTCTTTGATTCAAAGTCATATACTATCGTCCCCACAGGAACCTTGACTATAATATCTTTTCCAGCTCTCCCATACTTGTCTTTACCTTCACCATGCGCCCCGCGCGGGCCCACATAGTGCTGATGGTACTTCTGGTCGAGCAGTGTGTAGAGCTCTGATGAGGCCTTGACAATGATACTTCCCCCCTTGCCGCCCTTTCCTCCATTGGGCCCTCCTCGGGGGACATACGCTTCCCTCCGGAAACTGACGCACCCGTTTCCGCCATTTCCTGCCTGCACATAAATCTTGATGCGATCGATAAACATGGAAACGTAAAAAAGGATTCAAGGGTCCAAGGGGTCAAGGGGTCAAGTGAACCCATTTTCAACCCCTTGAAACCTAAACAGGAAACCGTGAAAATAGGGACCATAGATTCCAGGGGTCAGGCAAAGTCGTACTCGAACCCTTGACCCCTCGAATCCTTGAACCCTATCTAAAAAAAAGCCCCAGATCCTTTTTACAGCACCTGGGGCATTTCAGTAAACTATTCTGTATCGTGCTCGTGTCTATCGTCTCTTTCTACATGATGGGCTACATGACGGGGTAGACGCTAATCCTCTTTCTATCCCTTCCGACCCGCTCAAACTGGACAACTCCTGAGATCTTTGCAAAGAGGGTGTCATCACTCCCTTTTCCTACATTAAACCCAGGATGGAACTTCGTCCCCCGCTGCCTTATGATGATTGAACCCGCAGGAACAACCTGTCCGCCAAAGCATTTTACGCCCAGTCTCTGGGAATTACTGTCACGGCCATTGCGCGTACTCCCTTGTCCTTTTTTATGTGCCATAAACTCCTCCTCTTTCTGACTTCTTGCTTCTTGTTTCTTGCTTCTGACTTCTTATCTCTATCCTCTGACCTCTACGATCTTCAGTCGTGTCAAATACTGTCTATGCCCCTTCGTACGCCTGTAATTTTTTCTGCGTTTCTTCTTGAAGATGATGACCTTTTTGGCCCTCTCCTGTCTGACAATATTGGCAATAACCTTTACATTCTCCACATACGGATTGCCAACGACAATATCCCCTCCCTGACCTACTGATAGAACCTTATCCAGTTCTACGGCGTCCCCAGGGGCTCCGGGAATCTTCTCTACGGAGATCACATCCCCCACCGCTACCCTATGCTGCTTTCCGCCTGTCTCTACGATTGCTGTTACGTTCATAATCCCTCTCCTGCTATTCTTTTAGTTTTTCTTCCTCTTCCTGCTTTGTCTTACATTCAATGCAATAGGTGGTCACCGGCCGGGCATGCAACCGCTTATAACTTATCTCTTCCCCGCAATGTTCACAGATCCCGAATGTCCCGTTTGCTATTCTGGAGAGCGCCTCGTCTATCTTCTTCAGGAGCTTCTGCTCACGCTCTCTTAATCTGATGGTAAAGTTCTTGTCGGCCTCTGCAGCCGCCTGGTCCGTTACATCCGGGAAATTAAGCTTTTCAGGGTTTAATCCTCCCCCGATAATAATACCTGCCTCTGCCAACAAGGCAGCCTTCTGCGTCTCTAAGTTTTTTCTGACCTCCTCGTACTTATCTTCTGTCTTTGCCGTCTTTTTCTTTGTTGCCATAGCTAACTTCCTCAGACCATTTTTAAAATAGAAGATAGGATAACAAAAAAGCCGATGGTAGTCAAGAGGGTAGGGTTATCCGCCTCTCTGCCAGAACCATCTGGAATTGTAGAGGGGTCCATACGGCCGGTGCGTCTTCGGATAAAGCTTTACAAATGGGGTGGATATGATCTCATCATAGTTGAGGTGGAATACTTTTGCAAACTCTGCAAGCTCCTTTTTTAACATAGGATATTCTGCATCGTCCGGCTTCTCGATACCGACCTCTTTCCCGACCCTTCTGTTGTCTACCTCCCCGCGTACAAATATAGCCCCGCCGTGCATCCCGGTCCCAAGATAATCCCCGGCAAGCGGCTGACCCGGCCTCCTTTCAAGCCCCAACAATATGATGATACCGCCTGACATATATTCTCCCAGGAAATGGCCGGCAGTCCCGCCCACAATCAGGACAGGGACCTTCTCCATGTAGGCCTTCATGTGAATCCCCACCCGGTAGCCTACATCCCCGCGTACATACAGTTTGCCGCCCCTCATCCCGTAACCGCAGACATCTCCGGCGTGGCCATGGATATAGATGCG
>JACRHF010000036.1 GCA_016217665.1 Nitrospirota bacterium
GCCCATAACTCTTTCTCAAATTGCAGCTTTAAATCGTTTAGCAGTTTCAAGGCTTCCTCCTGTTTTGATTTTTCTGCAATTATATCATTTCTCTTTATTTTTTGAAGGGTTAAAGTTTATACACAGACTCTAATTAGGGTTAAATGCTTATATAGGGTTCGAGGATTCGACCCCTTTTCTTTTTCTTTACTTCAATGCCTCTGCTGAGGTCACTATCTCTGTGATCTCTTTTGTAATAGCGGCCTGGCGTGCCTTATTCCGCATCAGTGTGAGTCTGTCTATCATCTCCTCCGCATTATCTGTGGCAAGCTTCATGGCCATCATCCTCGATGCATTCTCAGAGGTAAAGGCCTCTGCCAAGGAGATATATATCTTCGTGGTCACATACCTCGGTAACAGTTTCTCAAATATCCCGCCTATTCCCGGCTCAAAGATATACTGCAGCCCCTTGTCTTCCTGAGCCGCCTCAGGGGCCTCTACCTTTAAGAATTTCACCAGGGTGGGTTTGTAGGAAAGCGCTGAGTGGAATGTGGTATATAAAAGATAGACCTCATCAACAGCCCCGGCTAAATAAAAACCGGTTATCTGGTTCGTGATCTCCTCAATCCGCTTATATGCCAGCTTCCCGCCTAAATCCACGACCTGGTCCAGTATCTCCCAGTCCCTCTTCTTAAAATAGTCAAACCCCTTCTTGCCCAGCAGGACCAATTTGGCGTTGATCTTGGTACTTTTCAAAAAGGATTCTGCCTTAAGGATGATGTTGGTGTTATAGGAACCGCATAGCCCCCGGTCTGAGGTTACGATGATCAATCCGGTATTTTTGACCTCCCGTGTCTCAAAAAAGGGGTGCGGGTATTGACCGGTCTGCGACAGCCTGAGTAAGAGCTCTTCCAGCTTTTTGGCATAAGGCCGGGCCTGATGTAATCTCCCCTCAGCCTTTTTGACTCTTGAGGCAGCCACCATCTGCATGGTGCGCGTGATCTGCCGCGTCTTCTGCGAGGACCTGATTTTTCTTCTTATTTGCCTTAGCGTCAGCATCTTTGATTTCTTATTTCTTCCTCTCCTGCCATCTCTTTTTAAAAATATCTACGGCGGCATCGATCTTCTTGGCCACCTCGTCCGAGAGGACCTTGCTCTTTTCTATCTCATGACCTACGTCAGGATAATCCTTGTCCATGAAGGCATAAAACTCTTTTTCAAAGCCCCGGACCTCGTGTGCAGGGAGGTCGTCGATGTGCCCCTTTATCCCCACATAGATGATCGTGACTTCCCGGGAGACCGGCAGAGGTTCGTATTGATCCTGCTTGAGGATCTCGACCATCCTTTCCCCGCGGGTGAGTTGTGCCTGTGTTGCCTTATCCAGATCAGAACCGAACTGGGCAAATGCGGCTAACTCTCTGTACTGGGCCAGATCAAGCCGGAGCCTTCCGGCCACCTTTTTCATGGCCTTGGTCTGGGCGTTTCCTCCAACCCTGGAGACGGAGAGTCCCACATTGATGGCCGGTTTTACTCCCGCATAAAAGAGGTCAGGTTCAAGATATATCTGCCCGTCTGTGATGGAGATGACATTGGTAGGGATGTAGGCGGAGACGTCGCCTGCCTGTGTCTCAATGACCGGCAGGGCGGTTAAAGAGCCCCCCCCCAGCTCGTCGTTTAATTTGGCGGCCCGCTCGAGGAGTCTTGAGTGGAGATAGAAGACATCCCCAGGGTATGCCTCTCTTCCCGGCGGCCGCCTCAGCAGGAGGGACAACTGCCGGTATGCCTGCGCATGCTTGGAAAGGTCATCGTACATCACGACCACGTGCTTGCCATTGTACATAAACTCTTCCCCGATGGCGCATCCTGTATAGGGTGCAATATACTGAAGCGAGGCAGGGGTATCGGCCGTTGCCGAGACGATCGTCGTATATTCCATGGCGCCGTACTTCTCTAAGATCCTCACCACCGAGGCCACATTGGATGCCTTCTGTCCCACGGCCACATAGATACAATAGATGCCGGCATTCTTCTGGTTGATGATCGTATCAATGAGGATGGCCGTCTTCCCTGTCTGTCTGTCACCAATGATAAGCTCCCTCTGGCCTCTCCCGATGGGGATCATCCCGTCTATGGCCTTAATGCCGGTCTGGACGGGCTCCTTCACAGGCTGCCGCTCGACGACGTTCGGGGCCCTTCCTTCGATAGACCGGTACTTGCTGGCGACAATGGGACCTTTGTCGTCTAAAGGTTTACCTAAGGGATCCACCACCCTGCCGATGAGGGCGTCTCCGACAGGGACCTGGGCAATCTTCCCTGTCCTCTTAACAACATCCCCTTCCTTGATATAGGTATCTTCTCCGAAGAGGATAGCGCCCACATTGTCCTCTTCAAGGTTAAATAGCATGCCCATGACTCCGCCGGGGAACTCTACCAGCTCTCCGGCCATGGCATCTTCCAGTCCGTAGATCCTGGCAATGCCGTCTCCCACCTGGAGCACTGTACCGACACTCTCCATGTGGAGCTCTGTCTCAAACTTTTCCAGCTCCATCTGGATGATGGAACTGACCTCTTCCGGTTTTAATGCCATTGTGCTGTCTCCTTCCTGCTATCGATACTTTTTAGCGAGACTATCATACCTTTAATGCAGCTATTGCCTGGCTGAGATCTCTAAGCTGTCTCCGGATGCTCCCGTCTATGATAAGGTTCGGGGTCTTTATAATGACCCCTCCGAGTATCCGGTGGTCCACATAAAAACACAATTTTACGTTCTTTTTCATAAGTCTTTCGATCCGGTTGCGGAGCGTTTCCGCTGCCTTATCATCTAACGGATATACCGTGATGACATCCGTCCTTTGGATGGCCATTTCAGCATCATACAGTCTCTGATACTCCTCAACAATCTCAGAAAGATACGATAACCGGTATTTCTTTCCCAGGAGGAGGAGAAAGTTTACAGAGGTCCTTGTGAGGACAGGGGACAAGGACTTCCTGATCAGTTTAACCTTGTCCTCCTGTGTGATATGAGGACTTTCAAGAAACCTTTTCAGCGCCGGGTTTTCAACGAGAAGCCTTTTGAGAAACAGCATCTCGTCAAGAAGCCTCTCCGTCTCTCCGCCCTTTTTAGCAACAGCTAACAAGGCGCTCGCATATCTTTCAGCGATGATCCTGTTTTTCACTCGAAAAACCCTCTAATTACCCGTCATTCCCACGAAAGTGGGAATCCAGTGTTCTGCCTGCGTTCTGGATTCCCGCTTGCGCGGGAATGACATGATTCATGAACCTTTGTGAGCCGGCAGCTATCAGTAGTTCGTTCTATTTTACCCGCTCGACAGTCTCTATGAAATCCATCACAAGCCGCTTATTCCGTTCCTCGTTTAACTCTTCTTTCAGGATTTTCTCTGCCGCCCTGATGGCAATGCCGGCCACCTGATTCTTCAGGTCCACCCTGGCCTTTGCCACCTCCATCTCTATGTTGGCCTTGGCCTTGTCAATGGTCTTCTTCGCCTCATCCCGGGCCTTCTCCTGGATCTCCATGGAGATCCTCTGTCCCTCGGCGATGGCCTCCTGAATCCTCTGTCTGGCCTGGGCATCGATCTCGGAGAGCTGCGCCTTATACTGCTCTTCCAGTCTGGACAGTTCCGACTTCACCTGTTCGATGTTCCGGAACTCCGAGGCGATCTTCTCCCTTCGTTCATCCAGAAGACTCAAAAGGGGCTTCCATGCAATCTTTTTCAGGATCCATAAAAGGATCAGAAATCCCACTGCCTGGGTTAATATCTGTTGAATTTCAAGATTCAATTTATCTCCCCGTTCTCTTTAACCGCCGAGCTTTCCCTGAAGGATGAGCACGGTCAAGAGGGCATAGATGGTCAATGCCTCGATAAAGGCGGCGCCGATGACCATGGCCGTCTGGATCTTGCCTGCGGCCTCCGGCTGCCGGCCCATTGCCTCCATTGCAGAACCAACGGCCTTCCCCAATCCCAGGCCTGAACCGATGGCTGCCAATCCGACCCCGATAGGCAGGGTCAATCCTAATGTGCTTTGAAAATCCATTGAACTTCCTCCTTTCTTGTGTTGTTAGTTATAAATCCACATTCCTCACTACTCACCACTCATTGCTCATTGCTAATGTTCCTCATGGGGTAACATTAACGCGATATAAACAGTGCTTAACAGGGTAAATACCAGTGCCTGAATCGTCCCTGTAATGATTGCCAGGAGCATAAAGGGCACCTGAAGTGGGAGTCCGATGGGACTTCCGATAAAACTCAGGGCCACTATCCCAAGGCCGACGAAGGCGCCAATCAGGGCATCCTCCCCCAGGATGTTGCCAAATAACCGGAGGGACAGGCTCATCGGCTTTATAAACTCCTCGACAACGTGGAGAGGGAACATCATGGGGATAAAGAGAAATCCTATGATATCCCGCGGTCTTCCGAGGAGGTGGTCTATATAGCCGATAATGCCCAGTCTCTTTATCCCGGTATATTGGACATAAAAGAAGACAATAACCGCCAATCCCACAGTCGTGTTAAGGCTGGATGAGGGTGACTTCAGACCCGGAACAAGGCCGCTCATGTTCATGACAAATATGTAGATGAAAAGGGTCCCGAGAAATGGCGTATAATGCCTTCCATAATGACCGAGGACTCCATGGGCAAGGTCATCCAGGCTCTCAAGGCAGAACTCTACGAAGTTCTGAAGTTTCCCCGGGACAAGCGCCCTTTCTTTTGAGGCCCTCTTTGCAAAAAGGGCCAGGCCGATAATAATCAGACCCGAGAAGAAGGGATTTTCCCAGTGGTGGAGAGATTCAATGACAGAAGAGCCTTCAAAGAAACCCTTCAACAGGGTGATGATATTGGCAACCTCGGGTGTACTACTGCTGTGTGCTGCTTCCATAACTTCTGTTATCCCGGTAAGAGATGTTTCTGTAAATATATATTCCCAGGGCCTTCAGGACAAAGACGATCAGGATTAACGAAAACCCCGCCATGATACCATAGACGGATGCATTCGTGTACCTTACAAAGACGTATCCTAAACCATAGAGTACCGGGAATTTCAACAGGCCTGCTACTGCAGCCGACCCTTTGTCTGTATTATCCCCATGATCTGCATCAGCAGGGACTACAAGCCGTGTGATTACCTGAGATAGTAAGTATACGTTCAAAATATTCCACGTTGCACCGGCGATAAATCCCCATGTGGCGGATTGGCCGAGATAGAGGAAAAGGAACGGGACAAAGAGGAGGGTTATAATAATGGATACCCTGAGCGATCTCCTGATAAAGTCCCCGTTCATTTCATTTATCCTCACAGCCCTTTCCTGCTGGATGTTCCTGATTAGTGGTCTATTAACGGCCTATTGACGGTCTACTGGTCTTTGCTTGCCTTGTTGATGATCGTGATGGCCTGTCTGATACTGGCTACAAAGCCGATCACCAGGAAAAAGACCATGAACCAGGGCGAGGTGCCAAACCTCCTGTCGATATAATCCCCTATCAGAAAACCGATTGCAGGTCCTGACAGGAGTATCACAGGGATCGTGGTCAGTAAACTTAGCTGGTGAAGAAAACGGTATTTATTCTCATCCCCGCCTTTCACCTTGCCACCGTACCCTTTTTTAAAATAAACCAGTTATTTAACATCTATTCAAACCGTTGTCAATGTTTTTTTCACAAACGGGAGTCTTGTGACGGCAGCCGTAAGCCTCTGGCCGCCTCTGTCAATAAGCACGCTCTCGCCTGGATCGCTGTATTCTATCCTGATGTAGCCCAGGGCTATCGGCCTGCTCAGGGTTGGCGAAAGGCAGCCGCTGGTGATGACACCGATAGGATGCTCGATATCATGGATAATCTTGTATACCCTGTCGCCTTTCTCGGGGACGGTTCCCTGATCTGTTAATCCCCCCATCCCCCCTTTAGAAAAGGGGGGTAAGGGGGGATTTGTTAACGGGGGGGGTATTGACGGCGGATTGACTGCGAAACCCGTAAAGGTCCTGTTCACATGCCCCCTGAACTTGATGCGGGAGATCGTCTCCTGGCCAATGTAACACCCCTTACTGTAACTAATAGCATGGTCGAGATTGGCCTCGATCGGGATGGTAGCTTCATCCATGTCAACGGAGTAGAGGGGGGTACCCGCCTCAATGCGAAGCGTTTCAAGGGCGTCAAGGCCAAAGAGGGGGATTTCACTTGAAGATACAGCCTTCCTGCTATCCTTCCTGTCATCCCGAACTTGTTTCGGGATCTCTTTCCCAAGAGACCCTGAAACAAGTTCAGGGTGACATGCTGGATTCTCATGCCCCCTTGTGAGCCAGCGCCATAAAGGATGCAGATCGTCCCATGGGGCGTATATATCGTATCCTTCTTCGCCTGTATAAGTTGTCCTGACCACTTTGCAGTTTATATCTTTTATGTCGGGATTAAGATGAGCACATTCTGGCATATCGGCAACCTCGATGCCAGTTACTCTGCGGAGCAACTCCCTTGAACGTGGACCCTGGATCGTAACAAGGCCATACTTCAATGTCACATCCTCTATTACGACAGATTCCCTGAACAGGTAATGGTTTAAGGTCTGGACAATCTTTTCATTCAGCCCGGGTTCTGTATCCATCAGGAACGATTCTTCATCACAATAGATGCGCATATAGGCAAGCATCCTCCCCTTAACGTCTAAGAGGGTAGAATATGCCCCGCTGCCTGGCGTGAGTCTATTGATATCCTGCGAAAGTATCTTTTGGAGAAACAGCGTCCTGTCTCTCCCTGAGATGCGGACCTTCCCCCTGTGGGATGCATCCATAATACCTGCGCCTTTTCTGACGGCAAGATGCTCTGAGAGAGGGTCCCCATAATGCGCCGGCATCTCCCAGCCATGCGCCTCAACAAACTTTGCGCCGAGGGATCTATGGATCTCATAGAGGGGTGTCGTCTTCATATCAAGGCTATCATAGTATCAAAGGTCTTTGAAGGTCAAGGGAAAGGGGACAGATTTATTTTCCGGCAATGCCGGAAAATAAATCTGTCCCCTTTACCTGTTGACCCAGGCATCCTTTTTTGCATACAATGGTCCATCATGTGGACGGCAAAGAGAGCATTGCATACAGCGCGGTCGCATCCAGCTACTGTTTCTTATAAAGGGAAGATCTATGTCTTTGGCGGGGGTGGCCCAAACTTCCTGAGTCTCGATAGTGTGGAGGTCTATGATCCCCGGAGTGACCAATGGTCATGGGGCGCTCCCATGCCGACCCACCGTTCAGGCGCTGTAGCAGAGGTAGTGAATGACAGGATCTACGTCATCGGAGGCGGATACAAGAAACCGGATGGCAAGTTCAGGTTTCTCCCCACGGTTGAGATCTATGACCCGGGGAAGGATAGATGGGAGAAGGGGCCTGACATGCTCCAGCCCCATGATTATCCCGGTGTGGCTGTCTCAGAGCACCACATTTATATCATGGGGGGGCACCATCCGGATGCCACCGAGGGGGGGCCTTCAAAGGACCCCGGTTTTACCTTCTGCGAGGTGCTGGATGTCAGCAAAGGGGTCTGGGCAGAGATTGCCCCGCTCCCTGTGCCCCGGTTTGCCCTGAAAGGCATTGTGTTGAATTTATCCCCCTTTTCTAAAGGGGGATTAAGGGGGATTAAAGCGGAGGTGGGCGTCTCAGCGGAGAAGGTCCTGGCAACAGGCGGTGTTGCATTTACAGGACAAGGCTTGACTGAATACGATCGGATAGATATCTATGACCCGGACAGGGATGCATGGACGCAGGAAGCGGGTCTTTCCCTTCCCTGGCCTGCTGCGGCCCATGGGGTCTGCATCTATCAGGGAGGCTTATACATATTCGGAGGGTACAGCACAGAGGGGATCCACACCAGGGCCGCCTGCTATGACCCCGGTACAAAGGCGTGGAAGACGCTATCACCCATTGACAAGCCGCGTGCGGCAATGGGGGTTGTGCCGATCGAAGAGACGATCTATCTCGCAGGGGGCTGGGAGGTGGATGGAAGAACCGTGATGGATACGGTAATTGCCTATCTGCCCGGATAATCGTCTATATAAAATACTCATGAGCCACAGGTTTACAAAGAAACATGAAAATGTCATTCCCGCGCAAGCGGGAATCCAGAACGCAGGCAGAGGTCTGGATTCCCACTGGAGTTTACCCCGTACTTGATACGGGGTGGGAATGACGGACAGTTAGAGGGATCTTCGATGGTTATACGGCGAGGGGAAGCGGGGCTTGTGCTTTTCGACAGAGCTTTCCCTGGCAGGTGCCGCGGCGGGCAAACTCCTTTTCTATTGCCGCGAGGACGGTCCTTTTGGATACCCCCCATGCCGGGGCAATAAGATAGTCCCCCTTGAGTTCCCCTGTGACGCGTTGTATGGCCACATGGGACGGGATCCTCTCCAGGAAATCGCAGGCCAGCGAGACATATTCTTCCATCACGAGGGTCTTTACCGGAGAGGTCTTGTGGAGTTTTGCAAGGATCGTATTCTCTGCAATATAGAGATGATGGATCTTAAGCCCGTCTATAGGAAGAGCGGCGAGGGCCTCTGCGGTCTGCATCATCATCTCACGGGTCTCGCCCGGAAGGCCCAGGATGGCATGTACGCAAACCCCCAGTCCCCTCAGCTTTGTCCGGGCGATTGCGTCTGTAAATTGTTCATAGGTGTGTCCCCTGTTGATCCGGAGGAGCGTCTGGTTGTGCATGCTCTGGAGGCCGATCTCTACCCAGAGATGGGTCTTTTCCGAATAAAGGACGAGGAGGTCCAGGACCTCGTCAGGGAGACAATCAGGCCTGGTCCCGACAGAGAGGCCGATCACCTCCGGGAATGAGAGGGCCTCGTCATACAATTTCTTTAACAGACTCACCGGGCCGTAGGTGTTGGTGTAGGCCTGAAAGTAGACGATGAACCGCTCTGCCCTGAAGTGCCTTTTGTAGAACTCTATCCCTGCCCCGATCTGTTTTGCGACGGATCTCTTTTCTCCCTTGGAATTGGGGCTGAAACTCCTGTTCTCACAGTAGATGCACCCGCCATAGGCAACCAGGCCGTCCCTGTTGGGACAGGTAAACCCGGCATCCAATGCGATCTTGTAGACCTTAAAAGGGAAGGCCTTCTTAAGATATTCCCCGTATGAGAAGTAGTATTTACCCATGACCGATTACCTGCCATACCTCCCCATGATGACGGCCTTGCCAAGGATATGCCCCTTTATCTTCTCCTCGACCTCTTCCTTTGAGGTCTTTGGCCCTAACCCCAGGCTTGGGATGTCGAGGGCATAGAGGGAAAAGAAATAGCGGTGGGCCGGGCCTTTTGGCGGACAAGGACCCCCATAGCCTGTGCGGCGGAAGCTGGTGACCCCCTGTTTGGCGCCTGTCGGCAGGGCAGGGTCTTTAGCCATGCCTTCGGAGAGGGCCTTTGTCTCAGCAGGGAGGTCATACAGGATCCAGTGGTTGAAGGTCCCTACCGGGGCATCAGGATCGTCCATAATCAGGGTGAAACTTTTCGTGGCTGTTGGCGCCCCTTCCCATGAAAGCGGGGGAGAGACATCAGTGCTGTCACAGGTATACTGTTTTGGAATGGTTCCTCCCTCCTTAAAGGCCGTGCTGTTTATCGTGAAGGCCATTGCTTTACCCCCCTTCTGTGCTGATGAAAATAATCCCCCTTTTTCCCCCTTGAGAAAAGGGGGAGAGGAAAGTCCTGCAATGAATATTGCGAGTGAAATCACGACAACTCTTTTCATAACAGTGATTCATTATAACCCGACAGAATAAGTGATGCAACATTCTGAATCCATTTCATAACGATCTGCATAAAATCTGATTGACAGAGAGGGGGTATTATTGCTATTTTAAATCATCGTGCTGAACAGGTTGAGGCATATGGATTTTCCGGTCCTGCAGCGGGAGCGCGTAGAGATCCTGCAGGTCAATATTTGTTATCAATGTAACCAGTCCTGTCAACATTGTCACGTCAATGCCGGTCCCGGACGACGGGAGCACATGGATTGGCCAACCATGGAAGAGGTGCTCCGCTTCTTAGAGGTATCCGGCGTCAGGACGCTGGATATCACCGGCGGCGCCCCGGAACTCAACCGCCACTTCCGTGACCTTGTGCAGGAGGCAAGGGAGCGGGGGGTGCACGTCATTGACAGGTGCAACCTCACCGTCCTGGAGGAGCCGGGCCAGGAGGACCTGGACGCCTTTTTTGCGGGCCAGCAGGTGGAGATTGTGGCCTCTATGCCGTGCTACCTGGAAGAGAACGTAGACCGCCAGCGCGGCAAGGGGGCGTACAGGAAGAGCATACTGGCCCTGCGACGTCTCAATGCCCTTGGTTACGGACAGCCTGACTCCGGTCTCCTGTTGAATTTAGTCTATAACCCGTCAGATCCGTTCCTCCCCTCACCGCAGAACGCATTGGAGGCAGACTACAAGCGGGAGCTCTTCCAGCGTTTTGGGATTGTCTTTAACCGCCTTTATACCCTAACGAATATGCCCATAAACCGGTTTGGGAATATCCTGGTGTCGCGAGGGGAGTTCGATCAATACATGGCGCTCCTCAAAGGGGCGTATGGCAGTGAGAACCTTTCGGCTGTGATGTGCAGGAACCTCATCAGTGTGGACTGGCAGGGGTTTGTCTATGATTGTGATTTTAACCAGATGCTGGACTTGCCCTTAAGCCTTGGAGGCAAACAGCGCGTTCGGCTTAGCGACCTCATGGGTGTGGACGGCGTAGACCTCAGGGGCAACCCGATTATAACCGCGGATCACTGCTATGGGTGTACGGCAGGCCAGGGGTCAAGCTGCGGCGGCGCCCTTGCTCAAGAGGCCTGTGCGTAGCATCCCTGAAAGAAAACGGGGTCAGGTCTTGAATCTTGATGTACATCAAGATTCAAGACCTGACCCCGTCGCCGTCACCCGTATCTCCCTCATCATCCCTGTACTCAATGAATCGGCAGTCATCGAATCAACCCTCTCTTCCCTCCAGCCCTTTCGCAAACATGGACATGAGGTGCTCGTTGTGGATGGCGGTAGTCGTGATCATACCGTACAGCTTGCCATGGACGGCGCGGACCGCGTGATTCATGCCCCGCAGGGCCGTGCCTTGCAGATGTCGGCAGGGGTTACGGCTGCTCAGGGGGATGTGATATGGTTTCTTCATGCGGATACCCTGCCTCCTCCCCATGCAGATGACCTTATCCTGGATGCCCTGGCGCAGGGGGTATGGGGACGATTTAACGTGAGGTTGTCCGGCGGGCATCCGCTGTTGCGTCTGGTAGAGGGGCTCATGAACCTCCGGTCACGGCTTACCGGCATTGTAACCGGTGATCAGGGGATCTTTGTTCGCCGGGAGGCGCTGGTCGCTATAGGTGGGGTGCCATGTCAGGCCCTTATGGAAGATATTGAGCTGAGCAGGCGCCTGAAGCGCTTAGGGAAGCCGGTATGCCTGCGGGAGCAGGTCATTTCCTCAAGCCGGCGATGGGAGGAGAAGGGCGTTCTCTCCACCATCCTTCTGATGTGGCGTCTGCGGCTTGCCTATGCCCTGGGCGCTGACCCGGAGCGATTGGCAACACGTTATTATACGAATACGAATCCATGAAACACCCATGAGCCAGAGGCTTACAAAGGGCCATGAAAATAATCCCCCTTATTCCCCCTTTTTCAAAGGGGGAAATTTGTTCCCTTTCCCCCCCTTTAGAAAAGGGGGGCAGGGGGGATTTGATCAAAGGGGGGATTTGATCGGAGATTTTCAGATGAAAAATGGCCTTCTGCTGATATTTGCCAAGGCGCCGCTGGCAGGGTATGCCAAACGCCGCCTTATTCCTGCACTGGGCGCTGATAAGGCCGCTCTCCTGCATGGTCGTCTTATTGAACAGACCCTGGCGACCGTTGCTGCCACAGGGATTCCTGTGGAGCTCTGGTGTGCACCGGATGCCTCCCATCCCTTCTTTGCCGGATGCATTGCCCGATATCCCATCACACTCCGGTGTCAGGCCGGCCGCGATTTAGGGGAGCGTATGCACCATGCATTTATAGACGCCCTGGGTCGCAGTCCATGGGCTGTCCTTATAGGTTGTGACTCCCCGGCCCTTACCCCGGAGATGCTTATCAAGTCATCTCAGATACTGGAGCAGGGTTGCGATGCGGTAATCGGCCCTGCAGAGGATGGTGGCTATTATCTGATCGGACTTCGCCGCCCGGAACCCTCTCTCTTCCACGATATTCCATGGGGTACCGGTGTGGTCCTGGAGCAGACAAGGGAGCGGCTGCGCACCCTCAGATGGGAGTGGCAGGAGCTCCCCCCCCTCTGGGATCTGGACCGCCCTGATGATCTTTCCCGCTTAGGCAGGACGGCTGTCTAACAGTTTTTGTAGGGGAGGGTTTGAAACCTTCCCCTACGGTTGCGACGGGGGGATAAAGCCCATAAAAATTGTGCTTGACATCGCATATTGAGTTTTGTAATATACGCCATACCTTCCTACGGTTCTTTTTTAGCAGCGAGACGAGGCAACAATAAAAGTAGGGTATGTCGTGTATATACCGGTGCAAGCAGGCGAGAGAAAAGGTATATGCACCTCCTTTTGTTACGGAAGGTTAACAATAAATCCAACAAGACCTTAGGGTAAGGCTTGAAAAGAAAGGAGGTGAAGAGACATGAAGCTTAGTAAGACGTTGTCTGTTGTTGTAGCAGTAGCAATAGTATTTGCCTTTGTGGGGAGCGGTATCGCAAAGGTCTCAAAGGACGACACCCAGATGTTTGGGAAGGTGACCAAGATCAGCGGTAAATCGTTGACCATTGAGACGATCGGCGAGAAGAGCCCCCAGACCTTCGATATGAAAATCATGGATAACGCCATGGTCATGCAGAGCGACAATGGGAAGATCCTGAAGGTGAGCGACATCAAGACTGGCGCGACCGTGAACATCTATTGCTATCGTAAGGGAGATGACCTCTATGCCAGACATATCTGGCTTGAGGTGAAGGAAGATTACTTGACAAAGGCGATACTGAAAGACGCAAAAGATGGGAAGTACTTTAAAGAGATTGAGCCATAAAACAGGATGAAGGGAGGTGAATGGATATGCAGCGAAAAGGTATGTTGATGCCCCTATTAGGGGTATTTGGTGCAATGTTATTGTTAAGTTTCTTGGCGGTGCCTGTAAATGCAGCCAAGATCTCAAAAGAAGAGCTCCAGGAGCTGAAAAAGGCCGGGGAGCGTACAGACGAAGAGCTGCAACAGGCAGCAGGTAAGTATGACGACGAGGCGATGAAGGCCATGATGACTGGAGAGGGTGTAGCCACCTATGGGATCGTAGGCTATGACTTCTTGACAGGCGTCGGCAAGATCGGTTCCTCTGCTGCAGGGACAGTGCTCGGGGACGACCCGGATGCACTCCAGCCCAAGTTTGCCGGTAAGAGGTATGCCACGAAGTGGTCTGCCGTAGGGAAACTTGATAAAGGAAAGAGCGGTTGGACAAAGGAGACCGGCGTTACAGAGCTCTGGACAAGACCGGGTGACGAGACAAACCTCGGTGCAGATTACAACCGATGGGTCAATAACTGGAACAAGGCCTCCAGGGAGGCTGTGGGTGGTTATGCAAAGGACACCCTTGTTGCAGGGGCAGACCCGAATCAGGGCGCCCACTGGTTCAGCTTCTATTGCGTCCACTGCCATGGCTGGAACGGCAAGGGAGATGGTCCCACGGCACCAGAACTTGATCCGAGGCCGAGGAATCAGACCAATGGGAAATACATGAACAATATCACAAACCTCGAGCTCTTTGCAGTGGTCAAGGGCGGCGGTGAGGCAAGGGAGCTTTCTCCCCTGATGCCCCCGTGGGGTAATGTGATGCAGGATCAGGACATCTGGAATACGATTGCATTCCTCAGGTCTATCGCCAATCCGGCCTATGCAACCTCATCTGATGAGGTAACAGCCGCGAACGCATCCAAGAGCCAGGAATTCAAGGATCTCCAGGAGATGCTGGAGGCAGAAGGATTCATGGCAGGACGCGGCGGCGGACTGACAGGCGGGTTTGACTCTGTAGGCGGCGGCCGTATGACCAGCAAGGAAGTCGGCGTAAAATCGAAACCCTCCAGCCTGGATAATAAGGCGAAGGGTGAAAACAAATAATGGAGAAGGGAGGTGAAAGAACAATGAATAAGAAGTATTTATTGTTAATATTCGTGTTGGCGTTTGCGGCCTTCGTGGTTTCACCGGACCTGGCAAGCGCGATCAAAACCGGTGGTGCAGACAGAGACTGGCATGAGGTTCAGGATGAATTAAATGACGCCCCCCTCGATGACTACATGATCATGTATAATGCGGGTGGTGTTGACGGGGCCGCTGCAGTCATCGGTCTTCCGAGTATGAGGACCTACCGGCACATCAAGGTCGGTAATGACCTCCATGAGCCTGTATTCGGCGGCAGTAATGCCGGTAACAACAACGGGACCCCGGATGGAAAATGGCTCTATGTCACGGACAAGGGCGTCAATACCCTTGGGGTCATCAATCTTCAGACCGGTGTCATGGAAAGGGTCATTGCCTTCCCATTCCCATTCGGGATTCATCACTGCAACATGGCCCCCAATGGGAAGTACATGTTCTGTACGGGTGAGCTTTCAGGGAAGGTGCTGAAGCTGGAGCTTGCCACAGGGAGGTCCCAGGTCATTGATGTCCCGCCTGCCCCGAGCGCGCCTGACTATGGTGATGTGGACAGGCATGGGGATTACTTCATGGCCGGTAATTATTATCACAGCACTACGATGGTATTTTCCCAGAATCCCTTTAAGTTCATTAAAGAGATTCCGGTCGGGAAAAACCCTCATGACCACCATTTCACTCCGGATGACAGGTGGCTCTTCGTGATGGACAAGCTGTCCGCCACGGTGTCAATCATCAACCGGAAGGAGCTGAAGGTCCAGAAGGTAGTTCCCACCGGCGCCGGTCCTCTTCATAGTGTTATTGACCGGAAGGGGAAGTATGACTACCAGTCCAACTTTGTGTCAGATTCATTGACAAAGATTGATGTCCAGAAGATGAAGGTGGTGGATGAGTTCCCGATCCACTATAGAGTGGGGCATATCGCCTTAGCTATAGATGACAAATTCGTCTTCGCCCTCAATAAGTTCTCCACAGGGTTGTTCAGCCCGACAGGGGTTGTCTATCCGGTGAACCATGAGATGGTGGACGCCGATGAGACCAGCAACTCTTATGGTAAGACCCTGAAGATCATCCCGGTGGATGGCGAGCCTCACAATGCCAAGGTCCTCTTCAGTTCCATCATTTACCGGTGGGAGACAGGAGAGGGTGAAAAGCTCTTCAGCAAGAACCTTCCGAATACCGGGGCTGCGTGGGAACAGACCGCAGGACATGATGCCCTGAATCCAACTCACCATTATTCCTATAAGTATGTACCAAGGGATACTGAGAAACCGGGTGTCAGGGTGGCCGCGGATGGTGTCAAGGAGGTCCATATCCGTGGTTTCAGCTATGGTTATGCCCCAAGGTTCGTCCGCGTGAATAAGGGTGACAAGGTCAGGATCATCTTCACTAACATTGATAAGGCCGCAGGTCTTACAAAGAACCCGGATGTGACCATGGGATTCCTGATCCATGGACCTTACGGCGCAAAGACCCATATCGTCAGTCCGAGGGGTATCTCGGCGATGACAGAGTTTGTCGCGGATATTGCCGGCGAGTATGAATTCTACTGCCAGCACTTCTGTGGCCCTCTGCACCTCGAAATGAGGGGGACATTCTTTGTGGATGATGCCAAGGCAGGAAAACAGGCATCACTTGGTTCAGGTGATTATGACAGGGCGTCCAGGCACGAAGGACTCCTCGAAGGGGGCGGTGATTACCAGGTTGAGGGCGGCAACCGCAACAGTGGTGCCGACCTGAGCGGTCCTGAACATAACACAAAGGGGATTTGACGGTTAAGACCCCGTAGTGTTAGCATGAGATAACTTTTTGAGAAGGGTCAGAAGAGGTCTTCTGACCCTTCTTCTTCTCTGCTGGACATTTATCAGGAACTTATTGTTGTATTGTTATGCTTAAAAAAACGTTTAAGAAACTTGTTGGTCTGATTATAGTAGTCCTTCTGATAGGTTGTTCATCCTCCCAGCAAAAACTCCCGGAAGAGACACCCGAAAAGGTGGTAGAGAGGTTTTTTAAGCTGTTAGGTGAAGGGGGGCCTTCTTCACTTACCGAGGCCCGTAAGATGGTCAGTGATAAATATTATCATCCTACAGAGGAGAATTTCAAGAAGTGGGTGGACCAATACCCGTCTTCTACAGAGATCAAGAATCTCCAGAGTAAGATCATTAAAGATAAAAGGGATGAAAAGATTGCACAGGTGACGCTTGAGTATTCAGTCCCATCCGATTTCGGCGGCACCTATACCGCGAAGAGTTCCATGAATCTCATTCTGGATCATAAGTCCAATTCCTGGAAGATAGATTTTACAGCCGAGACATTGCCGGAGGAAACGTATAAAAAAGAGGGCGGGGGGTAAAAAGATATCATGATTGGGAAGATATATGACTGGCTCGATCATAGAACAGGCATCAAAAAATTAGTTACTGATAAACTGGAATATCCTATTCCAGACCATGTGAATATTTTCTATTGTTTTGGCGGACTGTCCTTCTTTATTATTTTGTTGCAGCTTGTCTCAGGGTTTCTGATGCTCTTCTATTATACCCCTACCCCTGAGAAGGCCCTGGACAGTGTTACTTACCTTAGTGCTGAAGTTCCCTACGGCTGGCTGATCAGGAATATGCACCGGTGGGCAGCCATTCTGCTGGTTGCTATGGTCTTTTTTCATATTAGCAGTGTATTCCTGCACAGGGCCTTTCGTAATCCGAGGGAGCTGAACTGGCTCTCAGGGCTCCTGATGTTTGTTGTGGTGATCCTCTTCTCAGTGACAGGCGTCATCCTCCCCTGGGATTGGAGGAGCTACTGGGACCTGACCATCTGGGCGGATTATATCGCTACGTGGCCGTTCTTCGGGAACGCCCTTAGGGACTTTTTACTGGTGAACTTTGCCGTGGGCCGTAGTTTTGTTATCCATATATGGGTGCTTCCCCTTGTGACGATTATCCTGCTCTGGATCCACTTCAAGATGGTGAAGAAGCATGGGATCTCAGGGCCACTTTAATAAAGAATGTAGCTGAAAGGAGAGAGGTTCTATCGTGGGCATGAAAAATCGTAAATTCTGGCCGCATCATGTCTTGAAGTCAGGTTTCCTGATGCTGCTGGTACTTGCTGTTATCGTGACCTTGTCTTATTACTACAGGGTGCCGACCTTTTCGGCAGATCATCCTGAGATCGTCCCCCTTGCAGATGATGGGATGTATATCCCTCAGCCAGAGTGGTATTTCCTCCTCTTCTGGCAGCCCTTCTGGTATCTGACCGGGGGTCTTAAGCATTGGATGCCGGTATTTACCTTTTATGTCCCGGTGTTATTCTTTTTAACCCTCTTTCTTGTCCCTTTTCTCCTTGGGAGAAAGAAGAGTGTTAATCGTTCGCTCATCAAGAGTCTGTTGATTAATATCCCGGCCGTGGCCATCATCCTCCTGATTGCGTCCCTGACCATAAAAAGGGGATATATCTTTAAGGCCTATGGCTGTGTAGCCTGCCATAATAAATATATGGGCGTCAGGCAGGCATACCCCCCCATGGATATTGCGAAGTTTTATATTGAGGAGCGGGCAAGGATGATAAAATCAGGGAAATATACAGCAGGGAAGAGAAGTGGAGAAGAGGCCTCTCTGGATATCGGTGGTGTTGAGAGTTACAAAGACGCCAACTGGCAGTTGCGGCATGGGTATGAACCGACGTTTACCTGGTGAACCGTCATGAGCCCCAGGCTCACAAAGGAACATGACAACGTCATTCCCGCGAAAGCGGGAATCCAGAGCGCAGGCAGGGATCTGGATTCCCACTTGCGTGGGAATGACACGTACTTAGAGGGATTTTCAGGTGATATGTATTCCATTACATCCTTTATCCTGAGGTTATTGCTGGTTGCAGTTGCGTCCGTGGGTATTGCCACAAATGCTCAGGAGGCGTTTGCTGTTGATGCGGCCAAAGAAGAGGCCCGCTCGGGTGTCAAAGAGTATCCGCTCCCAACACCCTATTCTCAGCCTTATGGCATCGCTGTTGATGGCAAGGGTATTGTCTGGGTTACAGAACAGGTTGCCAACAAGATTGGAAGATTGGACCCCTCCTCCGGTACCTTTAAGGAATATATAATCCCCTCGGCAAAAGGGGCGACTACGGATAGTAAATGGGTCTACTCACCCTCTGAGAGGACTCCGCCTCCATCCCCCTCCGGCTCTTCTGCCGGAAGCCCGCTCAACATGATTATTGATTCACAGGGGATCCTCTGGTTTACCGAACAGCTTGGAAACAAGATCGGGCGGTTTGACCCGGCTACAGAGTCATTTAAGGAATATGCCATTCCCTCTGTGAATAGCGGTCCTACAGATATTGTGATTGACCAGGAAGGGACTGTCTGGTTTACGGAGTGGAATATCAGCAGGATAGGGAAGTTTATTCCCGGGAAGGAGACCTTCATCGAGTATGATATCCCTACTCAGAACAGCCGGCCGGCCGGTATAACTATAGACAAAGACGGAAACGTATGGTTTACAGAGGAGGCTATGGACAAGATAGGGGTTCTGGACCCCAAGTCGCTAAAATTAAAAGAATTTGCCGTCCCTTCTTTAAACAGCCAACCCTTTGATATCGCTGTTGACTCCAAGGGGAATGTCTGGTTTACCCAAAAAGGGGGCCATAAATTAGGCATGTTCTCCCCTTCCCAAAAGGAGTTTTCTGAGGTTGTTGTCCGTGGGACCAATAGTGTCCCCCTCGGTATTCTGATAGACAGGGAGGACCATATCTGGTTTACAGACAGGATGGAGGGGTATGTCGGAAGGTTTGATTCCTATAATACCACCTTTGAGATTATAAATATCCCTACAGCAAACAGTATCCCTGTCCAGCTTGCCCTTGCCCCTGATGGTTCTGTATGGTTTACAGAGAGCCATCGGGATGCCAACAACATAGGTCAGATCGTTCTTCAAAAGAAGGCAACAGCGCCTGTGCCTGTGAAGGGGGAAAAGGGGGCAGAGGGCCCGACTGCAGGCGGTTCTATGAAAATGGTCTACATCATCTCCGGGATTATCCTTATTGGGATTATCGGATTCCTTCTGACACGGCGTGGAGGGAAAAAGACCTTTTTGCTTGTTTTCCTTACCCTGATCTTTTTCCCGGTCTATGCCTATCCTGAATCTGCCTTTAAGGAATATCCGCTCCCGACACCCTATAGCTTTCCAACGGATATCGAGGTGGATAAGACCGGTTTGATCTGGTACATAGGATGGGGGGTCAATAGACTTGGGGTGTTTAATCCTGTCACTGAGACATTCCTGGAACATGAAATCCCTACGCGTGACAGCAGGGCAGGGAGCATTGCTGTTGATTCCAAGGGGAATGTATGGTTTAGTGAGCAGGATGCCAACAAGATAGGAAGGTTTGAACCCACAGGCAAGACATTTAAGGAATATTCCCTGCCCAATCCGCAGAGCAGTCCCACAGAAATCCTTGCAGATCCTTCAGGGTATATATGGTACCTTGCCTGGAATCTGAATAAATTGGGGAGGTTTGACCCGAAGACCTCCTCCTTCAAAGAGTATGAGATACCGACCTCAGATAGCCAGCCCAAGGAACTTGCGATGGATACTCAGGAGAATATCTGGTTTTTAGAGCAGGGTGGAAATAAGCTTGGGATGTTCAATCCAAAGAATGCCTCATTTAAGGAGTATCCCCTGACTACCCCCTTTAGCAGTCCCTATGGGTTAACAGTTGCTTCAGATGGAGTATGGTTTGGCACTGGAAGGAACCAGAAACTTGTCAGGTTTGATATCCGCACAGGAAAGTTTAAGGAGTACCCTCTTCCAAAACAGCTTATGATTCAGACCACGACGCTGGATTCAAAGGGGAATATATGGTTTAGCTGTAAAGAGGAGAATAAGGTCGCCAGGTTTGATCCGGCGACCGGCAAGTTCACCGAGTTTGCCATCGTGACACCGGATAGCCAGCCCTTTGGCGTGAGGGCCGATAAAAAGAATAATATCTGGTTTGCAGAGCTGGCTACGAATAAACTGGTGAGATTGGACATCTCCAGCGTTGATAAGCTGTCAAAAGGAAAAAATCTCACTATAGAGATTCCCCCCTCGAAGGAAAAACTCATCATCAGGAAGTAGAGTAAAGAAAGAATGAAGAACCCTACGTCATTCCTGCGGAAGCAGGAATCCAGACCACAGCAAAGCACTGGATTCCCACTTGCGTGGGAATGACAGAGAAACAAGCTACAGGGAGAATTAGCAATGTTACGGGGTGTCAATCAGAGAGAACTTCGCGCCATCTCCATCTTTCGTAATTTTGTAGAGAAAAGGGGACTTCACAGGCTCCCGGTCTTCTGTAAAACTCATGACCCCGGTTACCCCGGAGAATCCCTTCATATTCATTAAGGTATCTCTGACCTTGTCAGAGTTGGTCTCCCCGGCATCGGCGATGGCCTTTGCAATGATATTGAAGGCATCGTATCCTAAGGCAACGACCTTGTCAGGGGCCTTCCCATATTTATTCTTGTATTCACGAATAAAACCTTTGAGGCGCTCATCATCCCAGTCAGGGGCATACCCGGCATAAAAGATGTTTCCCAACACAGCATCTTTTCCCAACTCTATAAAGCTGCGGGAGAAGAGGTCCTCACCACCGATCATGGGGGCCTTAAGTCCCTGTCTTTTGGCCTCGATCATCAACTGCGCCCCTTCTTCAGCCTCGCCCGTGTAAATAATGGCCTGCGGTCTTTTCGTCTTTATCTCTTTAACCTGGTCTTTGAGACTCATCTCCGATTCTTTGACATTTGCGGTTTCTTTTGACCAGAGGCCTATATCGGCAACTAAGTTATCTCCCTGCTCAATAATCTCATTCTTAAACAGGGCAGAGAGCTGAATGGAATAGTCATTGCTCATCGAGGTGACAAGGGCAAAGTCTGTATAGCCCCATTCCTTTTTCACATATTGCATGATCTTCCTGACAGCAGCATCATCCGTAAGGGTGTTTCTGAAGATATAAGGCCCGCTGTCTCCAAGCCTTCTGCGGGTGCCGGCAGAGAGAAAGACCGTATGGTGAGTATTGGCTGACTGGGGTGCGTTAAAAGTGATCTCTCCGGTAGGGCTCCCGATAACAGCGATTACCCTTTCCTTCATGATCTTTGCCGTGGCAATGGAGGCCTCCTTTGTCCCGCTCTTGCTGTCGTAGTGGATGACCTCGACCTTCTTTCCCAGGATCCCGCCGGAGGCATTTATCTTCTCCGCGGCTAACAGGACGCCTTCCAGCGTCTTGGTCCCGTATTCAGAAAGCTCGCCTGTCTCCGGCCCTATAACAGCGATCTTCATCTCCCTGGGTCTCTCAGATGAATCTTTGCCGCTCTCTAATCTCATCTCAGGTCCATAGGTAAGTTCCGCATCTGTCTTGACCCCTTTTTTGGCAAGACGCTGCTGCCATTCAGCCTCCCTCTGCTCCCTTCTTTTATCTATCTCGCTCTTTTCCTCCTCCTGGCTGCTGCAACCTGTCAGGGTGAGGCAAAGGATAAAAAATAGCGCGCAAGATCTTATCCACATATTCAATTCCCTTTCTCCAACGAGATCAGCTTCTCAATCTTGTTATTGATCGAATCCTGATTCATCTCCCCGAGGACGATATCTCTGATGACCCCGTCCCTATCAATAAAAAAACTGCTGGGGATGCCAAAGACATTGTAGGCATCGCCGACCTTCCCATCTGTATCTATCAATATGGGATAGCTTATCTTATAGCTCTCTGTAAACTTTTTTACCACTTCTTCCCCCTCTTTCATATCAATACCGAGAATAACAATACCCTGATCTTTATATTTTTCATAGGCAGACTTAAGGTCATCCATCTCCTCCCGGCAGGGATAACACCAGGTTGCCCAAAAATTAACAAGAACCCCTTGTCCCCTGAGATCCTTCAGGCTGATCTGTTGACCTGAAAGGCTTGTCATGGAAAAATCCGGGGCCTTGGATCCTATGATGATACTGCCTGTAGTCTCTCCCCCTTTTTCCCTGGTGCATGCAGCAGGGAGGAGGCACAGAATAAAGATTATTGCGATGACCCTTTTTTTCACCTGAGAATCCTCGATCTGAAAATCCTTGATCAAATCCCCCCTTGCCCCCTTTTCTAAAGGGGGGGGCAAGCGAACCTCCCCCTTTTATAAAGGGGGATTAAGGGGGATTTTCTCATCAACCTTCCTTAATATCTTCAGGGTATGGAACCGGCAGGTTCCAGCGGTATACCCGCTCCTTGGCCCCCGCCAGATCCTTAATGACTACCTCGATATATTGGGTGTCCTCCCGGATAACCGGGTTCCCCTGTTTGTCAAATCGTGAGAATCTCACGACCCCTTCCCTGTGATGTCCTTCCTTGCTTTCCATCCTCATGCTCCATCCCTGGATGGCAGCGTATTCGTGCCCCTTGTCATCCCTTAAAAAGGTCTTCTCATCCAGGGGGACTATGGGGAGTTTTCCGGTATGCACTGTCAGGTCTATGATAAATACCAGGTTTTTATCTACGACATATTTCTCTGCCTCGGCCAGGGATTCAATGACCCTGAAATATTCCTTTGTGGCATAGAATATATCCACATAGACATCCCCATAGCCCATGTCATTGCGCCAGAGGAGTCTCTTGACCGTCTTTACTGTGACCGGCGGAATTGTTGTGTTGGGGGGCGGGTAGTTTTCCTGAAGATATCGTATAATGACCTCCCGTTCCGCAGGGTATAACTTTACTCCATTATCATTCCCCATCCTTTCGACGACCTGGCCCCAGCCTAAGGGGGTATGGATGGCGCCATAGATAACATCCATACTGTGACAACCGCGGTTGCAGGTGGAATTAAAGAGGGCAGAGACCTCCTGTGCATTCAGCTCTTTGATAACTGAATGGCGAAAGAGGATCAACTTGCCCCATAATTTCAGGTCGCTTAATAAAGGACTGTTCCCTCTGTCTCCATGCACAACAGCATATCCTGCAAGGGACAAAGACAGGATGATGAGGACGAGAAGCAGTTTAAGACTTAGAAGAGCCCTAAGGAACTTCGGCATCTTTTGCACAACGGAACCCATAATCGTTAGAGACTACTGATCCATCATCCCCGAGCCTCAGGGCCACCCTGCTGCTGATGGAGGGACTGATCCATGAGCCCCCCTTAAGGACCCTGAGACCTTTATCCTTCTTATACCAGGAGTCGGTCCATTCCCACACATTTCCCGCCATATCATAGATGCCATAGGGGCTGACCCCGGCCGCGAATTTTCCTGTTTCAACAGTGCCCCCAGGAAAGAGAGCGCCGCTTGTCTCCAATTCAAAGCTCCCTACTCTGGCCTTTCCTCCACGTCCTGACTCGGCCGTGTTTGTTTTGCCGGCATCAAAACTGTTCCCCCAGGGATAGACCCGGCCGGCTGTCCCCCTGGCCGCCTTTTCCCACTCCTCTTCAACAGGGAGGCGTTTTCCGGCCCATCTGCAATACTCAGCGGCATTCTGCCATGTGACACCGACAACAGGGTGGTCCTTTCGATCCGCTGGATAGAGAAAAGAGGGATCAAAGGCGCTGTACTGCTGGTCTGTGACCTCAAAACGGTCTATATAAAAGGCATTGACTTGTACCTTCCTCTGAGGACGTTCATCCGCAAACCAGGACTCTTTTCCACCATGTTGTTGGACCATATCCCTGATCTCAGAATCGCTGCTCCCCATAAGGAATTCACCGGCAGGGATCAGGACCATATCTGATGCCTGGATTTTGTTCTCTGCCCATCCGGTCCCGGTTCCGGCCAGCATCCCTGTCAGCATGAAAATGAAGAGAGAGGCCGTTGGCCCCTTTTTCTTCGGAAGGATCATGCCTATGATCAGATAGACAATACCGCCCCAGACCAGCACCATCCCTGTCATAAGGGACCCCTCCCTGACGGGAAATCCCTTTCTTGTCAACTGATACCACTTCCCATGGAGCCTCTGGATAGGTGTCAGCATGGCCGCATTGCCATACCGTTTAAAGAAGTACTCATTGATCTCTTCCTTGGTAAGCCCTGCCTTCAGTTTTTTGCCGATCATGTCTTTCCATTCAAGGCCGCAGCTCATGTGACAGTCTTCTAAGACCATGGGACATTCGCATGGACACGCCAGATCATGAGATATCCCCGCGACGGTTCCTGCCTCTGCCGCAGGCCAGAAGGCATACTTGACAAACATGCCGAGGGTGACAATGCCCACTGAGAGGAAATAGAGGCCTATCTTTTTACCGAGTCCCATTGTTATCCCTTCTTCCTGTTTGCACTGTACCGGTAGTAACCCAACAGGATCAGGAGGAGAACCCCTCCGGCCAGGAAGATCATATAACTCCTGTTTGAACCGGCTGTGCCTGATGAGTTAGCCATTGAGGCAGATTTAATATCCACGGACGGTCTTGAATCCTGTTTCTTATAAGAGATGCTAAACCGGACCTCCTTACCCTGGGGGATTCCTTCGTAAGTGTAGTGGAGATGCCTGAAGCCCTTCTCCTCTGACTCCTTTGAGGAGACTGGGGTTACATTGAACTCAGAGGATCTGAGGGGCTGCTGGATATTGACCTCTAATAATTCGACAGGGTATTTGGATGAAATGGTATATTCAAACTCCCTTTTCTCATCGCCGCTCAGGGGGTTGTATTGAAAGTCTATGAAGAAGTCAGGATAGGGCAGCTTGAGAATGGCCTCAGAATGTCTCCCCCTCTGGGATACTTCGTACAACTGGCAAAAATGTTCCCCTTTTGGAGAGAGGCTGCATGCATCGGTCAGTTCCCTCACCCCCTTTGGGAGCACAAAGGCGGCCTTAGCCGGAAAGCGTTCTCTGTCATAGAACTTCCCCTCATAAACGACAAGGACACCCTCGGTATCATACTCAGGCCATATGGACACCTTCATCCGCCCGATCTTAAGGTCAGGCGCAGAGACGTCTCCTGAGGGGGACCTCTCTCCGCATCCTGCAACGATTACTAATAACAGGATAGCCAGTAGAATTCGTTTCATTGCACCAACCCTCCTACCAAGAGGCTTTTATAGGCGACCATCCAGTCTGTCAGGATCAAAATCCCCATAATGATCAGGAGGACGCCGCTGAGAACCCGGATGCCCTTACGCACCCCTGCATTCTCTGAAAGGAGCACCAACGATGAAAGGAGGGTCCCCACGGAGAGGAGAGACGTAGAGACGCCTGCTGAATAGGCTATAAGGAAGCTTGTCCCCTCGCTGACCTTCTGAGGGTCCTTTGTATAATTAAATATCTCCGAGAGGGTAGGGGTTACACAGGGCCTATAGGCAAAGGCGAGGGCCATCCCGAACAGCAGAGGGGCCATACCGGACAGGGCGGTCCAGAGAGGCCCCTTCTCCGGATTCGCAGGTAAGGTAAAAACCCCTAAGAAAAAGAGGCCCATCAGGAGTATGAGGACCCCGCCTAATTGATTTAAGAGGGAAAGATACCGGTAGAGGATAATAGCAGGGGAGGCGGCTGAGGCGCCAATGATCGTAAAGATGACAGAGAAGCCGGTGAGGGCCAAGACCCCTGCCAGGGCAACCTTCCGGGCCCCCTGACCCCAGCTCCCGTTATGAGTATCCATAGAAGCAATACCCAATAAAAAGGCAAGGAAGAAGGGGCTGATCTGCAGAAGGCAGAAGAACCAGATGGAGAAGAGGCTATGAATCCCCCCTGTATAACTCGATAATAAGTTCAGGTCTATTGCCTCTGCCACATGATGGTGGTGCCCAAGGTCTTCCGCATGTGCAATCCTATTAAACCCGACCATAAATAGCCTCACTGATCTTTTCCTCTATCGTCTTCATGGTCTTTACCTGTCCAACGATAAGGCCGCTGATCTTCCAGTCCTTGTCTACAACGATTGTTGTAGGGGTGGTGGTTACCCCAAAGACATCAGAGACCTTACCGGAGGTGTCCAGTCCGGTATAAAAGGTAAACTGGTGTCTTTTGACAAAATCTTTGAGGTCACTCTCCCCGTCTTGAATTCCGACACTGAGGAATTTGACATCCGCCTCTCTATATTCTGCATAGGCCTTCTGGACCAATGGGGCAGAATTGTGAGAGCACGGACACCAGTTGGCGTAAAAGAAGAGGACCAGCGGCTTCCCTTTCAGGTCTTCTGATTTTAAAGCCTTGCCATCGGTCAGGGTAATGGCGAATGCGGGCGCCGCATCCCCCACCTTAAGGGTGTTTACAGGCGGATTATAGTAGAAAAAGGCCCGCAGCACTAAACCGGTTGCAAGAAGGACGATGAGCTTATTGACTGGATATTTTTTCATCTGAAGACACCTCTACATGCCCGTCATTCCCACGAAAGTGGGAATCCAGACCCCTGCCTGCGTTCTGGATTCCCGCTTTCGCGGGAATGACATCTTTATGCTCCCTTATGCCTGGATAGGCGCGTGGGTTTCATTTCATATTCAGCATCTCCCGCTGATATTTCTCAGCAGGAGACATCTCCTCTTTACTGATGGCCTTTTCGATCTTCCTTTGCTCAACCGGTGTATTAAGAAGCTTCAAGAGCGCCTGGTTTCCTTCCAGGAGTCGCTCCAAGTCCTCTTTTCTCCAACCCTTTTCCCAATTGCCGATCGTCCCGTTCCATACCTGGACAATGGCTGTGGCCTGGGAATCTGTGATATCGCTTATTTTACTCTTGGGGTATTTAGCCCTCCACATCGGGATGGCGTGTTTTGTCATGTTGTGGACTACGACAATAAAGGGAGGTCCGCACCGGTCACAGTACTTCTTGATCTGGTCAGCCGTATGGCACTGGCTGCATTTGTTGAGGGTCATCTCTATGGCCTCCCCGGTCGTATATTCCATAAGACCTCTGGCCTTAATCTCTCCCATAACCTTCTGGCTATAACCACTTTTTGTAAAAAAGAAGGCACCAACGGCTATCAGGATCATAATAATAGTAAGGATCAAGATAGGCCTTTTCATAGTTTATCTCCTTTCTTCAAGCCCACTCTCTGATAAAAGGGGCTCTACCTTTCTTGCTATAATCTCTTCAACGATTTCACCTTTATACTGATCCCTGATGATCCCCTTCCTGTCGATAAAGAAGGTCGCCGGGAGGGCCAGAACCCCATACCTCCTTGTCAACTTGAGTTCCTTATCCAGGATGATAGGGAAAGTCACCCCCATCTCTTGAGTAAACTTTAAGACCCGTTCCCTGTCTTCATTATAATTTATACCCAGGATGACAAGCCCATTTTTCTGGTATTTTTTATAAGTGGACTCAAGGAGGGGCATCTCTTTTCTACAGGGTGGACACCATGTGGCCCAAAAATTCAGGACGATCACCTTACCTTTAAAACTGTCAAGCCTGACGACCCCTCCCTCGATCCCCGGCATGGGCATATCAGGGGCCTTTTGTCCTGTATCTGCTATCTCAAGGCTTTTATCTCCTTCAGCGCCTTCCTGAGTATGACAGCCACCAAGGAGAGAAAGGATGATTGCCATGACCAGAAGGCGACGTATAATCATCTCCATGTGAGAAATTCATCATAGCATGGTTCAGTGCTTGGCACAAGTCCTTAACCCGGAGATGGGTAATGCCCCGGTGAAGGGTGGGCCGAGGCTGATGTCCCTTCGCTCCTGGCCTTCGCAGTTGACCTATCTAAGGACTCGCAGGCGGGGAAGCCTTCCAGCCTCTAACGGGCTGGCTTTCCTCCGCCTGCTCGCCTTGATAGGTGCCCAACTGCTCTCGGCAAGTCGCTCAGGGACATCAGCCTCACCCCACCCTTCATTATATATGATAAATATCATAGATTTTTTTAGTTGTTTATGATATCTTATGTTTTATATGCTCCGATAATTAAATTAAGATTTACAGGGGTGTATGGGGACATAAAAAGGGGGGCAATGAAAATGCAGTCTAACAAATTGAGAGCAAAAAGTCAAAAGTTGCTGCTTGTGTTTGTAACCTTCGGGGTTATCCTGGGTCCCGACCTGCCATCTGCCTTAGAGAAAGGGCCTGTGACAGGGTCTCTGACCGTGAGAGAGGCCTATGGGTCTGTCGCGAAGGTAAACTTAGAGGCTGCATTAAGGAAAAATCCCGCCGTAGAAAGAGTAGACCTGGGACAGGCATTCATCAATGCCTTTGAGACCCATGATGAGGCCACGATGAAAAACCTGGTCAAAGAGAACAAGAACGCGGTTTCAAAGGAGCTGGTGAATATAATCACCTATGCCACATCGAGCGAGGTAAAGTCCGAAGAGATGACATGGCTGATCAGGATCTCCGACAAGATGGCGGGCATATACCGTACTGAATTTTCTGATACGAGACTGGAAAATCTCGTGGCGAACTATAAAGAGTGGTCTAAAAGGGAGCAGGGGAGAAAGAAAGATGCGGATCGCCTCTTCTATTCCTATAAGAATGCAATGGAAAATAAAGACTATGATGCGGTGGTAGAGATATGGGATAAGTCTCTGGATATGTACAAGGTGATTGGAGACCGGTTAGGTGAGGCCAGGAGGCTGAATGAGATTGGGGTGACATTCGGCAAACTTGGCTCTTTCCAGACCTCGATAAAGTTCTTAAATGAGGCACGGGAGATCAATAATGAGATAGGCAACCCCTGGGGAGAGATCAGTAATCTGAGATATATTGCCGCCGGGTATACAGCCCTTGAGGATTATTCTAATGCAATAGATGCCTATAAGGCTGCCTTAAGTATTGTCCATGAGCTGGGAGATACTGCACAGAAGGATATGCTTTTAAATGATATCGCGGGCATCGAAGGTAAGATGAAGCATATGGCCGATATGGAATAGCCGGAAAGCCATTATCCTGATCTATAAGGTCTTAAACAACTCTGTAACTTCTGCTCCCAGAAGGATAACACTGTCCCCCTCCATCAGGGCGTAAACCAGCCGATTGTTATTCTCCATATTTCCAATGGAGAGTTCCTGAGGTATCTTCGACCCTTGTTCCCAGATCTTAATGGTATAGGAAGGTTTGTCAAGGCCAAAGGTGTGAAGCTCTTTTGGGTTATCTGCAACGAACTCCTTCACGTTAAGCCCTTTCAACTTTTCAAGAAGGTCCTTTATAATCGAAAACTGGACAGGGGCATCCGCAGGTATCTTCTGTCTCCACTCTAATTGTGGAGGCTTTTCCCATATTAGCTCCCTGCCCGGACTCTTTATCTGTATCTTCTCCACCTTTTCTTCCTCAAAGAAGAAGACCATTTGATCCCGCAGGTGGCTGACATCCCTCGGGACGATATCCCATATGTCTTCTTCAAGGAGGAAGACATTGGGGGTGTCCTTATACTTTACGTATATCCCCCTCTTTTTAATATCCTTATCTCCAAAAAGGAGGGTGGTAACCCCTTTGTTATCACCCCCTGCAGATAGGCTCAACTCGGCCTTGGGTGGATTCAACCCATATAGATTGAGGTCTCTTGGATCTTCATCTATAAATGCCTTTATTTCCCCCTCACTGAGTTTGCTGAGCAGTTCCATGATCTTGACCACATCCGCCCTTGCCTTTATGGGCCGTGTTATCTCCCACTTTCCCTGCATGGGAAGCTCTGCCCGCATGGATTGACCATTGGTATTCACCTCTACTTTGTCCACCTCAAATGTTTTAAGACGCACTATGGTCTTGTCCCTGAAATAGTAGTCGTCCCTGTCCGCCTCTCCTCTGGCATCCGCAAGGACACGGTAGACCCTTGGGTCGCCCTTAACCATGGCATAGGCGATGTTCTGTGTAGGGCCCCTGTCCCCGAAATAGATGGTCTTTGATGTCCCCCCCTTAATGGCAAGGTCAACCTGCAGATAGGGATTTGCCAACCCGAATTCCGTCAGTCTCTCCGGAGAGGGGTTCTCATCCATCACGTATTTACTGTCATTCCTTGTCTCTGTGATATATTGAAGGACACTCTGGA
>JACRHF010000038.1 GCA_016217665.1 Nitrospirota bacterium
CTTTTATCCTGCCGATGGATTCGATTATATTCCCCCGATACGAATTAAATCGCTTATCGCCCAAAAGGGCTTTCATGGTATCCAACGCATAAGGGTCGCCTATTTCTCCAAGAGCCAGGATCACGTTGTAACATACAGAGAGATTTCCTTCGGACAACAGGTTTATGAGGAAAGGAACAGCCTCATTATCCCGAGCCCGTCCGAGGGACTTGATGATGCTCATCTTCAAATTGATGTCCTGCGTATCCAGTTCTTCTATCAAGGCACGGACGGCCTTTTTACCACCGATCTTCCCCAGGGCCTCCGCCGCGTTTCTCCGCAGGTCCGTATCGCCATTAAACCTCCTCTTCTTGTTAGATTCACCTTTCAACGCCCTGATCAAAGGATCCACTCCCCTGGGATCTCCGATCTCCCCAAGGGTCTTTGCTGCAAGAGATGCCACAAACCAGTCCTGATCGTTTAAAAAAGGAATCACAAGTTCGACGGCCTTTTGATCCCGCTTGTCCAGAACATTTCCTAATGCCACCCGCCTTACGTCAAGTGACTCATCCTTCAACAATTCCCGGTTCAGATCCAGCACCCTGGGATCATCAAACTTCCCGAGAGAGCGAAGGGATGCACTCCTCACAGAAGCTTGGGAGTCTTTAAGCGCCGCAATCAACGGCTCTAAAGCCCTTTGATCCCGGAATGTTTCCAGTGCGCTCGCGGCGCTTCTTCTCATGCCGCTGTCTTTACTCCGAAGGGCAGCGATCAAATGCGGAATAACGGCAGGGCCGCCGATACTTCCCAGCAAGGAAACGGCGCGATACCGGACCGTTGCGGAAGGATCTCCGATCAATCGAATCAAATGGGGCTCGATCCTGTCATCTTCGATTCTCCCCAGTATATTGAGAATACTCACTTTGGCCCGTTCATCAGAGTGGTCAATTTGATCCAGCAGTTTACTCACGGCCTTTGAAGGGACAATGCGTAAATCTCTCGACACCCCTTTTGGAACATCCTCGGGACGGTTCGAGACGTATCTGACCCCTTCTTTTCTATAGACATAAACCCCGCGCTCTTTTGTCTTTTCTGCAACGGACAAAAAAGTTTTTTCCGCCGGGTTCTGTGTATATCCGTGTGGCCCGAAAAAGGGGAGCATGGCATCCAATATCCGCTCGTCTTTGAATTTCTCCAAGGCCTCTATGGCCTTTTGGCGAACTTCCTGGTCTCCGTCTTGGAGTGCATCCAACAGGGGATCAACGGCGGCGACGTCCCCCGTTTGACCCAATTTTTCCACAGCCTCTTTCCGAACCTCGGCCGATGGATCTTTCATCATCTTAATAAAAATTTCTGTCTTCCGCTCTCCGCTTTGGTCTTGTTGTTCATAAACGGGAGTAGAAAGCCTGGACAAAGACGCTACCGCCAATCTCCGGATCCGCTCATCAGGATCTTTTGTTGCCTTTTCGATAATCTCTTTCGCCTCCTTTGCGCGGAGTGATCCCAGGGTCTTGATGATCTCCCCCCTTAAATAGTCATCACCCGATTTTTGAATGAGAATGGAAATGGTCTTTTTATGGGCCGCCGGACGGATCTTCCTAAGCGCGATGACTGCCTCCTGCTGGACGAATTTATTGCGCCAGTCGGGGATGTCATTTGTCAATAAATCGAGTAACGGCTGGATCACTGTTTCTATCGCTAACTCTCTTCTTTCCCATCCATATTTCAGGTCTGGATGTGAAATCCTTCCTGAGGAGTCCATGCCTATAGCCTGTTCCTCTGATTCCAGCGGGACGTAAGGTGTAATGCGGTAGGCCTTCGGGATACCGATCCCCAGAGAATGAATGGCGTTCAGCCTGACCCAAGGGTCGTCATCCCGGAGGGTTTTTATCAGAGGGGCCACGGCACGTTCATCCTTAAAATACCCAAGCGCCCGCGCCGCCTCTCCCCTGACGCCACTGCTATGATCTTCAAGGGCTTTGATCAGGGATGGAACAATATCCGTCTCCCTGCAGCACCCTTTGGAAGAGTCACCGACACGCATCAGCAGCTCAGCCGCCGCCGATCTGACGGAAGAATCTTTATCCGTGAGAAGGGCCTTCAGTACCGGATCAAAGACCTTGTTGTCTTTTCTGTTTTCCGGATACCCCAGAAACCAGAGACTGCTTAGGGCGAATTGCCTTTCCCTGGAATCCCCCTTTCCCAAAAGCGTCAGCCATTCCGGGAGGCGCCGGTCAACTGCGGATAAGGCACCCCTATCAGGGAATCCAATGAAAAGGATCAAGACAAGAATAAGCGCTTTCTGTTTCACCAGCGATCCTCTGACATGCCGCGTCTTGCTTCCCATTCCAGACGTCTCAAAAATTCCTCCTTTTCAGGGACAGCCTTCAGATTCAATTTCAGGGCTTCTTCCCAGGTGATGCCGGCCTTGGTTGTCGTCGGGTCGCCGGGGGAATAGTCGTCAATGCCCCACAGGGCATGTTCTATTCGGTCCAAATGTTCTTTGTGACTGAAGTTCGGCGGGATCCTGGCCAGTTTGACGATGTTGTTTTTTTCTTTGAAGGTCGCATCATCGCCTTCCTCCGGATCGCTAAAAGGGTTCAAGGGATTGGAAGGGTGAAGTTCTATGATATAGGCCTGATAACCCGGTTGATAGATGATGATATTCGTTGAGTCCAAAAAACTCATGAGGCCGAGGTTGGCAAAAAAAGTTGGTATGGTATATCTACCTTTACCGTCAGTATAAATAAGCCTCGCCCCAATCGCTTCATAGTATACTCCCAAGGGATGCGGAATGGCCTTGACCCAGTAAAATAAGACAGAAGCACCTTCCACAGGTTCCCCGGTTTGGCTGTCGATGACCTGTCCTGAATAAGGACCTATGATTCCTGCAAGACAGGGGTGGGAGAGGCCAAGCATTAAGATCCCCGCAAAAACAAAGGCACGTATCTGACTCATGGTTTTCTCCTAAAACTCCTGCATCTTCCATTCGCCATTAATATTATAGAAGCGGATCTCGTATGTATACTCTTTCCCGTTTTCGATTCTTTTAACTCCATATCTCGCCTCTCTCTCACTCCCTGAGACTCTGACCATACTTCCCATCTTTTCCCCAATCTCCCTCATCTTCTCCTTGCCCAAGGCCGCGTAGAAGAAAGCGTGTCTCTGTCGTCCCGGAACATAGCACTCCCTAATGCCGTCCAGGTCTCCCTCGGCAAGCGCCCCCTTATAAGTCTCCCATGTCCGTTCCGGGGAAGAGAATCTTTCGTCCGGTTCCGTGATGATTTCCATCTTCCTTTTTTCCGCGATCTTTTTCATCTCACCTAGGATCTGCCTTGCCTTCTCCTCCTGACCGCTCTCCCAATAGAATCGGTAAAACATCTGCCTTAACACCAAAGAGTAGTAGCTCTCCGGATATTTCACGAGATAGGCTCGCATAGCCTTTTCCGAAGAGTCCGTTACGGAACCCACAGAGGCATTCAGGACGAGGGAAAAATTCAGAACCATCGAGCTGATGTTTGAGGGACTCTGTTTTATGAAAGCGACCGGATCGGCTTTTTCAGCTATAGCCATGTCGTACTTAGCCAACGGTACGACGGCCAGGGGCAATAATTGATAAATAGGAGCTTGTATTGAGGGGGCCGTTAATTTCAACTTTGAGAGAAGCGGTTCAAAATGGTTCCTTGTCTTCAATTCTATGTTTATGGTGTCTATCTGGTATTTAACGAACCTTGTTAATTCCTCACTCATCATGATTGAAAAATCATCATTTTCATTTTCCTTTGCGACAACGAGCGCATTTAAAAGATTTTGATAATACTCCGTGGCCTTGGGAAAATCGTTCTTGGCCTCATATATCTCGGCAATCAAAATAAACTCAGTAGGCAGCATCCCTTTGTTTCGCTCATCCGCTTGCCGTACTTCGCTCGCCGTTTGAAACTGCTTCAAGGCCTCTTCCGATTTTCTAAGTTTCCACGCATAGACATGACCCAGTAGAAGATAATTTGAGTATAGCCCTTGGAAATCGACATTTTCACCTTCTGAAGTTTTCGCTGACCACTGCTCTATTCGCCGTTGAAGAAGCCTTGCTGTCGTCGTATAATCGGCCTTCAAGTAAGACTCTTCAACCTCTCTATCGATGTTTGCCGCGTGACACAAAGACATCGGACCGGATGAAATAAATATCAGGGCGAACAAACCCCAAAATGTGCCACTCCATACTTTCCTCTTCACCATTGAATATTCCTCAGGCATCTTACTCCTGGATATTTTCCATATCGGCAGGTTATACAGCTTCTCACTTTCGGGGAAGGGGATCCGTGTTAAAATGCAGCCTTGAGCGATAAAGAATAGACGTCTTTTGTGTAATCACGATCCACATAATCCCCCGGGTCATTGCCGATGTTTGACTGGTTGATCTGAGTCCAGTATTTTACCTCAGCATCGAGGTGCCTGAATATTGGGCGTGAGACAGATAATGCTGCTGTATATCTTCCATCTCTCCTTTTCTTCCTCCCTGTAGCCCATATGTCCTCATCGTGATAAGAGCGGTGCTGGTAGCTAAAGGATCCCTTGATCTGTAATCTTTCCACAATGGGAAATTGCGTCTGGATGGAAGGCTCAATCGCATCATAAGAATAAGAGAAGAATTGATTACCGGATTGAATATCAGTCAGATTGATCCTGGCAATTGCAAGGACAAAATTGAAATACCCCCGATTGTCATAAAAAAAAGAGGTGTCCGAGAGGCCTATCTTCCATTCATTTCCGGAAAGATAATTATAGCCCTGATCGAGGGCATTATCAATGCTGTAATGGCCGTCAAGCCTGAGGGCATTTTTCCCGGTACTCAGGATCTGGGAGCTGAGGGAGATTTGATGAAGTTCAAGAAAGGGCTTATTCCCCAGATGGGTATAAATATAAGAATAGCCCAGACGTGGATGTATTCCCAGTGCAGGGCTGTCCAGGGTCAGTAGAATATCCTGGAGGAGATAATTATAGTCCCGTCCTTCTGAATCATACCACCGGCCAGAGAGATAATAACCCGGAGAGAGAAAGAAGAGGTTTTTATGGATGGGAAGACGATAGTTCAAATAAAATGTCCCTGCTGTTGCCCAGTCTTCTTTCCCAGTGGCAGCCTGCTCTGCTGATGTCGTGAAAACATTTGTATCAAACTCTCTTCCCATGCTGACCTGAACATTCCAGGCGCCCTTTTTAACGGGGCTTTTCGTGGGACTCAGTAGATTTAACATGTCCAGGGCCATCTGTTTTGTCGTAGCAGCGGGGTTCTCCTGAAGGGTTTTTTGAAACCATTCAACCGCCTTCTCTTCCTTTCCTTCTTTATAGTAGATAAGTCCGACATTCAGATAACTGTGGGCCTTCCAGTCTGAGGCGAGACTGGCCGCTTTGAGGAAGGAGGCTATTGCCTGATCCCATTTCTTCTCCTGAAAATAAAGGGCCCCCAGGTTGTAATGAATGCGCGCATCGGCAGGATTCAGCTTTAAAGCAGACTGGAATGACGCTTCTGCTTCTTGATTCCTGCCTGTTTTATAATAGGCAATGCCTATCCAGAAATAGAGGTCTGGATTTTCAGGGTCCTTTCGTATTGCAACAATAAGCCGCTCGATGGCCTTTTTGAATTGTCCCTCCTCGATCCACCTGGATACAGTGGCAATGGTATCCTTGTCACCCTCTGCTGGATAAGAAATGGAGGGAAGGGTCAGGCAGATGAGGATGATACCCAGACAGATTATCCATGTAATATTTAGCCGCAAGGTCTTACCCGCTCAAAAGTCCTGTCCTGTGTTCAAGGCTCTTCAATATCACAGAAAAGGGGGGCGAGATAAATCGCCCCCCTTTTTTAATGATTCTTTTCTGAAATGGTTACAACAAGCTAATAAAAATTACACACTCCCCGCTTTCTTAATGTCTGGATATATGGGGATTAGACATCCCGTTCCCCGGTACTTCCAGATCCGGATGTGTAGCTGCTGGAGTATCCACGTAAGGAGGCGTCGCCACAGGAGTTTCGATATCCGGTGCCATCTGCCCAGGTATGTCACCCGGCTCCGGGACTTCAGCCACCGGGGTATCCATATCTGGGGCCTCATTTTCGGGAACATCCAGATCTGGGACATCAGCTACCGGGGTATCCATATGCGGCGCCTCATTTCCGGGGACATCCAAATCTGGGACATCAGCCACAGGATGATCTGGGTGATCTGGATGAGAGAAATCGTCATCAAAGTCTACCGGATTTGAGCCATGCTCATCAGGGACACCTGTTTGTGCCGGGGTGCTCGTGACCACAGAATGCTCATCCGGGCCTCTATGATCCTGATTCTCTCCTCTTCGGGGAAGGATGAGATGTATCTCTTTACCACTTTTCTGATTCTCCATATCAATCTTAATCTGAGTGCTATTTGGGATATCTTCACCACTC
>JACRHF010000037.1 GCA_016217665.1 Nitrospirota bacterium
CAGATTTATTTACTCCTTCGAGTAAATAAATCTGTCCCCTTTTATCCTACGGAGCCCTTTTAACCGACTTGATCACCACGGTCTCTGCCGGGATATCGCTGAATCCCATCTTAGAGCCTGTCTTAACGGCCTTGATCTTATCCACTACATCCATGCCTTCGATCACCTTGCCGAACACGGCATAGCCGAAACCCTGCGGGGTGGTGTTCTGATGATCCAGGAAGTCGTTATCCACGACATTGATGAAGAACTGGGCCGTGGCGCTGTCCACCACATTGGTGCGGGCCATGGCAATAGTTCCTGTCATATTCTTTAACCCGTTTCCTGCCTCGTTCTTGATCGGGGCCTTGGCACGCTTCTGCTGCATATCCGCGGTAAATCCCCCGCCCTGGATCATGAAGTTGCCAATCACCCTGTGGAATATGGTGCCGTCGTAGAACTTATCATCTACATAGGAGAGAAAGTTTTTGACAGTGATGGGGGCCTTGGCCTGATCCAGTTCAATCGTGATGTTGCCGAGGGATGTCTCCATTAAGACAACGGGTTTCTCCTCCCCTGCCCCTGACTCCGAAGGGGATACGACCATTCCAACAGACACTAAAAAAATGAGACCGAGAATTGTTAATTGCATTGCATTCTCCTTTCTGTGTTAATCACGGAATATTTTATATATGCCCATCACTCATTAGCCAATATCGTCTACTGCCATCTTTTCAGTCTTGGGATGAAGGTCTTTGAGATCTCCTTTGCCATGGCCTCTGGCATCCCCTCCATTTTTACCAGGAAGTAAGCGACCTTCCCTGTCATCTGTTCCATCGTGATCTCCGGCTCTGTAAATTTCCCCTTCTCAAAGCAGTAATGACAATAGTCCTTACTCTTGCCTCCGTCCGCCTCTGTCCCGAAGTCCTCCGGTCTCCCCATCGGCATGCCACAACTCTGACAGAACGGCCCCTGCGGTTTTTTCATCTCCATGCTTTATTCCTCCTGTTTTTCTGTCCTCTCTATCCTCACCGCAGTCACTTTGTACTCCGGTGTCTGGACGTACCCATCCCGGCGAGGCGAGGTGACATGATTAATAAACACCTTCGTATCTGTAAATGTGGAAAACATCTCTCCCGTCTTCACCGGGGGATTCACCCTGACCGGCGAGAATCTTTCCCCCGGTTTTAAGACGGGGCTGGTCTTCACTTTCAACACGGCCTCACCATAGCGGCTTCGAATCCTGACGGTCTCCCCGTCCCTGAGACTTAGCTTCGCGGCGTCTTCCTGTGAGATGTCCAGCACGTCGGTAGGCCTGAAGACCGTATTCTTAGTGTGCATGGTCATGGTGCCGGCGTTAAACTGCGTCAATGTCCTCCCGGTGATCAGTAAGAATGGAAATTCGTCTGCAGTCGTCTCTTCGGTCGGGATGTAGTCAATGAAGCTCAGGGAGGCACGCCTGCCGATTGGGAATGTCTCCCTATGAAGGACCTCTGTACCCGGGTCTTCTTCTGAGAGGCAGGGCCACTGGATGCCCCCCTTCTCAAGCCGGTCATAGGTGATGCCGCTGCCGGCCTTCCATACGCGGCGGATATCATTCCACACATCCTCCGGTGAATGGAAATTAAAATAGTCCCCTTTACCCATCGCACGCGCCAGCTCGCAGATGATCTCCCAATCAGGCCTTGATTTTCCTACGGGTTCTATCACTCTTCTCACAGGCTGAATCCGCCGTTCCGAATTCATAAATGTCCCATCCTTCTCAAAAGAAGAGGCGACTGGTAGAAATACAGAACCGAACTCCCTTGCCGTCTCGTTTAAAAACATATCCTGCACAATCACAAACTCTAAGGACTTTAAGGCCCGGCCTGTCACATGGGCATCAGGATGGGTCAGGAACAGGTCATAGCCGATGGCCCATAACCCCTTGAACCTCCCACTGCCCGCAGCGTCCATCATCTCCATCAGATTTAAACCCCTCCGGGTGGGTATCGGGGCACGCCACTCCTGCTCAAAAGACTCCTTCCCATCCTGTATAGAGACAGAGCCGGCAAGGCTCCCGGGTTCACAGCCCATGTGCGCGGCACCCTGTACGTTATTCTGGCCGCGCAACGGGTTCACCCCGGTGCCCGGCTTTCCTATGTTCCCTGTCAGCAGGGCCAGGTTGACTAAGCACATCACCCCCTCGGTCCCCTGGGTATGTTCGGTCATGCCCAGGCCGTGAATGCTCATCGAGGGTCTCTTGACCGCATAGAGTCTTGCCGCCCGGCGGATCAGGTCCGCCTCAACCCCGCACATAGCGGCAGCCCTCTCAGGCGTCCACCCCCTGATAAAATCCCTGAACTCTCCCCACTCAGAGACCCTCCCTTCAATAAATTTTGCGTCATAGAGATCCTCCTCCACGATGGTATGAGCCATGGCATTCAGGAGCGGTATGTTCGTCCCAGGCCGTAAAGGAAGGTGTAAGGTGGCATACCTCGCCAGCTCGATCTGGCGGGGATCAATCACGATCAGATTGGCCCCCCTCAATGCCCGTTGCTTGATCCGGGCGCCGACGATTGGGTGATTTTCTGTAGGGTTGGCGCCGCAGACAAGGATCGTCTCTGCCCTCTCAATATCATTGAAGGAATTGGTTGCCGCACCCGTGCCGAGCGTCAGCTTCATTGCAGTCGCTGTCGGGGCATGACAGACCCTGGCACAGCAGTCTACATTATTGGTCCCCAGCACCACACGGGCAAACTTCTGGACAAGGTAATTCTCTTCATTTGTCGCACGGGATGAACCGAGGACGCCGATACTATGGACCCCATATTGCTCAATGACACGCCGGAGGCCGGAAACTGTAAAGTCTATGGCCTCATCCCATGAGACCGCCCTCCATCGGCCGTCCCTACGGATCATGGGTTCCAGGACACGGTCATGGGCATAGACATAATCAAAGGCATATCTCCCCTTGATGCAGAGATGTCCCCTGGCTGTAGGGCCATCATTCACGGGCTTGATAGCCACGATCCGGCCATCGCGGGTCCCGGCGTCCATCTCACAGCCAGTGCCGCAGTAGGGACAGGTGGTCTTTACCCATTTCATAGGGGACCCTGAGGTCATGACGGTCTTGTCTTCCAATGCACCACTCGGACAGGTATCCACGCAGGCGCCGCAGCTTACACAGGAACTATCCAGAAGCGTTGTCTCTGAATCCGGCCGGATGCGGGTGCGATCCCCCCGGTGCCAGACCTGCCAGACAAATTGCCCCTGCAGATCTTCGCATATACGCACACAGCGGTAGCAGTAGATGCATTGAGACATATCGACATGGATATAGGGGTGTGTGTCATCGCGAAGGTCTGAATCGAATCGACCATGCAGTTCGGATTCGAGACCATAGGAGCGAACCCAGCAGTGGAACTCCTTGTCCGGAAATTGTGGCACCGGACCTGCCGGATAGCGCTGTGCGATGAGCCTCAGCAATGTCCGGCGCTCATCCTCGATCTCCGGGGTATGCGTTTCGATTACCATCCCATCCGATAACGGCGTGGTACAGGAGGCTGCCGGGCGCGGCCATCCCATGACCTTCACGATGCACAACCGGCAGCCCCCGTATGCCTCAAGGCGTTCATCATAGCAGAGTGTCGGAACCTCAATCCCAATCTGACACAGCGCCTTCAGGATAGAAATTCCCTCAGGAAATTCATAGGCCCTGCCATTGATATTGACGTTCACCATGCTACCTCTGTAACAAAGCTCCATTCATCTGTAAATCCCGGCTCAAATCCCCCCTTGCCCCCTGAAACATGCTTCTAATTCCCTGCTATAATAGCGGGTAATGCTTCTGGCAAATTCTCCAAGCCCAGTCCCCAGGCCGCAAAGACTCGTAGACACCAGTGCGGAAGCGATTTCATCCCACTCATCCTTTTCCTTTATCGAGGCGGCGCCTGTCTGAAGGACCCGATCAAAGATCTCCTCGATCCGTCGGCTGCCGAGGCGGCAGGGCGTACACTTGCCGCACGATTCATAGGCCCCGAAAGAGAAGACGTGGTGGACCAGGCCGGCTATGGGCGTATGCCTGTCAAACGCCACGATGCCGCCATGTCCCACACTGGCGCCAATGGCCCTGAGTTCTTCAAAGCCAAGGGGTGTATCGAAGAGCGTAGGTGGAATAACACCGGCCAGCGGTCCTCCGATAATGGCCCCTTTTATCTCCCCTGTCCTTAGCCCGCCGCCCAGATCCTCAACGATCTTACGGACAGGGATGCCGAATTCAACCTCATAGAGTCCAGGGCGGTTGAAGAGGGAATTGAGAGAGACCACCTTTGTCCCCCTGCTCTTTGAAAAACCGAGGGATCGATACGCCGCACCGCCATGCGATACAATCCACGGGATATTCGCAAGGGTCTCAACATTGTTCACGACGGTCGGTTTTCCAAACAGGCCTGATTCCGTAGGATACGGGGGACGGGGCATCACCTCAGGCCTTCTCCCTTCCATGGACCTGATGAGGGCGGTCTCCTCACCACAGACATAGCTCCCCTGCCCTGATACGATCCTGATATCAAAAGAAAAATCTGTCTGGAGGACCCGTTCTCCCAAGAGACCTTTACCCTGCGCCTCAGACAATGCCACCCGCAGTATAGGGTGTGCCTGAGGATATTCATTCCGGAGGTAGATATAACCCTGTCTTGCACCCACCGCATAGCCGGCGATGATCAGTCCCTCGATCAACCGGTGCGGGTCATCCTCGATGATGAAACGGTCAATGTAGGCGCCTGGATCCCCTTCGTCTGCATTGGCGATCACAAACTTCCCACTGGAGCATTGGCCCGATACCGCCCGCCACTTCCGTCCCACGAGAAACCCCGCACCCCCCCGGCCCCGCAGGTCAGAGACCTCAACATCCCGGATAATCTCGTCCGGAGATTGCCTGAGGGCCTTCTCAAGCGCCTGATAACCCCCACGCCTCCGGTAGGCCTCCAGGGTTCTTGCACCCCCTTGAGCCATATTGGCCAGCACAATAGCCTCACTGGAATGGACCTCTATCCCTGGACGGACATCCTCTGTAGCCGAAGACGGACCAGCATAACACTTCCCCAGGTGATAAACCCTTGGGCTTTGGGAAGAGGCCCTCTGCCAGCGGTCCGGATTCAGACCTCTGGCCACAAAACACGCCATCCCCTGGCAGTGCATCTCCTGATGCCGGAGGGATGGAGTTTTTTCAGGTAGATGGTAGAAGGAATCAGCAGGCCTCACCGGGAGACCCCTTTCTTCTCCATCCCGATAAAGAACATCAGCAGCGGCGGGATGACAAAGACCGTAAATACCGTGGACAAAGCGAGCCCGCCGAGGACGACGCTCCCCAGCCCCCTGTAGAGCTCGGACCCCGGGCCGGGGGCGACAACAAGGGGGAGCATCCCGAAGACACTGGTGGTTGCCGTCATGTAGATGGGCCTTAACCGGGTCTTTGTCGCTTCGAGCACGGCCTCCTGATAGTCCATGCCGTGATACCTTATATTATTCAGAGACTGATGGACAATCAGGATGGCATTATTGACCACCACGCCGATAAGAATGACAAACCCGAGCATCGTGAGGACATCAAAGGGCTGGATAGTAATAAAAAGATTCACCAGCTTGAGTCCGATAAATCCTCCTGCCGCGGCCAAAGGAACCGTAAACAGGATAATAAAGGGATAAATAAAGTTTTCAAACAGGGCCGCCATCAGGAGATAGGTAATCAGGACGGCCAACAGGAAGTTCCACAGCATTACCCTTCTCATCTCTGTCAGTTTGTCTGCCGTACCGCTCAATCTTACATCCAATCCTTTGAGCATCCCCTGGTTTTTGAGCGCCGGGATAATCTTCCCTTCGATAATCTCCATCGCCTCCTGGAGGGGAAAATCGATCGGAGGGGTCACCTGGACGGTAATCGTACGCTGCCTCTCAAGGTGACGTATCTCGGCAATCCCCGTGGTCCTGACGAGCCCCGAAAAAGACGAGACCGGCGCCACCTTAGGGGTTGCGATCAGGGAGTTATAAAGTTCCTCCGGTGTGGAGATCACCTTTTCCGAGGCCTTCAGCACCAGATCAATCTTTTTTTCTCCCTCTTCCTTGAAGTCCCCTATCTTCCTCCCGTCCATGAGGACATCGAGGGCAATGCCGAAGTCCTGGGCAGTCATCCCTGAGGCCCTGAGCCGCTCCCTGTCCGGTATGACCCTGACTTCAGGATAGAGGATCTCCAGGGAGGGGATGGGCCTCAACTGTGCATCAGGGATCTCTTTCATAAGCATCCCGAACATGGCCCCGGCAGCCTGGACAATATGGTTTAAATCCCCGCCGCTGACATCCACGTCGATCGTCCTCCCCCTGCCGAGTGAGGCCTCGAATATCCCGGCCTGGGTACTGATGCCGAACATCCCCGGGATGCTTTGTATCACCCGCATGAAGAGGGGGACCAGTTCCCCGGCCCGCTGTTCATGGGTGCTGATGGCGCCAAAGATCATAAACTGTTCCGCCCCCACATAGAACATGTTCTCAATGCCGGGAAATCCCTCATGATCCTTGTTGAAATAGGGCGCCGTAGAACGGAATATGTGCCTCCCGATCTCATCTCTCTCCTGATAGGAGAGGCCCGGCGGCGGGACCAGGATATTGATGACGAGATTCCTGTTCCCCTGGGGGAGGTATTCCATCTTTGGAAATAAGAGGTAGGATGACAGCACAGAGAAACCGGTCAGTAATAAGATGGTCACAAGCCTGTTCGTCTTCGTCCTTATGGTAAGACTTACGAGACTCATTATCCCGTTGACAAGCCGGTCCCCTAAATCCGTCAGGAGATTCCACTTTAGATTCTTTTGGGCCGCTCCCCTCTTTCCTGCCAGGGTAAATAACTGTTTTGAGAGCATGGGGATCACGAAGATCGAGACAAAGAGGCTCAGGGTAATGGAGAAGGTGACGGCAATCGCAATATCCTTGAACAACTGCCCTGTCTCCTCTTCGATGAAGACAACGGGAAGAAAGACGGCCACGGTCGTCAGGGTGGAGGCGAGGATCGCCCCCCATACCTCCTGGGCCCCGTCATAAGCAGATTGCGCCGGAGTCTTCCCCATCTTCCGGTGCCGGTCTATGTTTTCAAGGACCACAATCGCGTTGTCCACGAGCATCCCCACGGCAAAGGAGATCCCCGCAAGGCTTACCACATTGAGGTTTCTCCCCAGGGCGTTCATGAAGATAAAGGTGCCGATGACACTGATAGGGATTGAGGTCGAAATCACCACGGTCGAGGAGATGCTCCCCAGGAATACCAGCAAAATGATAATGGCCAAGACCCCGCCGATCAGGATGTTCTGACGGACAAGTCCGATAGCGCCCCGGATATAGGGTCTCTGATCATACACCCACTCGAGATAGACCTTATTGGGCCTGAGCTTCTCGCGATTCAGCCTTTGGACCACCTCTTCGACCCTGTCGGTGAGTTCAAGGATGTTGGTCCCGGGCTCCGGTTTTATCCCGATGGCCATGCCATTCTTCCCATTGTGCATCATGGCATCGGTCAGTTTGGAATACCCGAAACCAACGCTGGCCACATCCTTCAGCAGGATACGCTCTTGTCCCGTAGACCGGATCACGAGATCCTCGATCTCCCTGGGGGATTTAAACTCGGCCACTGTCCTGATCCGGTAGTTCCTTCTCCCGACCCCCATACTCCCTGAGGAGATATTGACATTCTCCGCCCCAAGGACATGGATCAGGTCTGTGATCGTCAGTCCGTGGGCCCCTAAGGTCTCCGGCTTTACAATGATTTGCAGCTCCTTTTCGATTCCACCGCCGATAAAGAGGTCTGCCACCCCCTCCACCCTCTCGATGTACTGCCTCACCTCGTTCTCGAAATAGGTACGGTAGGTGTACGCAGGATTGGGATTGCCGTCAGCGGATTTTAAGATCGTCCAGATCACCGGTGAAGTAGCCGCGCCCGTCGCATTGATTACGGGCTTGTCGACATTCTCGGGATACGAGCGGACCTCGTCTAATTTATTCGATACCCTCAGGAGGGCCTCATCCACCTCCGTGCCCACCTTGAATCTCAGGGTGATGGTCCCCAGACCATTGAATGAGGAACTCTCCATCTCAATGAGGCGCGGAATCCCCTTTAAGACCTTCTCCTGCTCCTCAATGATCTCCCGCTCTATCTCGTAAGGGGTGGACCCGGGCCAGGCCGTGGTCACCGTAATCTCCGGCTCTGTCACGGTGGGGGTCAATTGATAAGGCATCTTGGAAAGCCCGATAATCCCGAAGAGGATCACTAAGATGACCCCTACGGTAATGGCTACAGGTTTCTCTATCGAATATTTAATGATGTCCATAAAGGAGGCTTATTGGTTTTTCAGGATCTCCACGGGCTGACCATCCCGGAGCCGTTCATTCCCCTTGATGACTACCTCCATTCCGTCACGGAGGGCATCGGAATCAACCCATGCCATCTGCCCATCGTAACCTGTCACCTGCACAGGGATCATCTTTGCCTTTGAGTCTGTAACGGCGAATACGGTGGTGCTCCCGGGGACAGTGATCACGGCATCTCTTGGGACAATCAGGGACTTCCTCTTCTTGCCGATGGGTAGGGTTACCCTGGCATCCATCCCTTCCAGGAGGGATCTATTGTTTTGGACCCTGATCTTCACTGGAAAGGTCCTGGTAGCGATATCCCCCTTCGGCATCACGGTAAAGACCTCCCCGGTAATCTCCCCGCCACCCGACTCTATCTGTACCAACTGCCCCGGGAGAACAAACCTTAATACCTCCTCCGGCACATTCACGATAATGTCAACGACACCGCTCCTGGCAATCGTGGCCACAGGAGACCCCGGTGAAAGCCACTCCCCAATATCCGCCCTCTTTTGAAGGACAACACCACTGAAAGGCGCCCGGATGACCTTTCTGACAAGCTCTGCCTCAAGACGTTCCATCTCTGCCTTGAGAGACTCCGCCATCTTTTCCTGACCCCGGACCCTGAACCTCTGTTCATCGTACTCCTGCTCCGGGGCTAACCCGTCTTTATAAAGCCGCTCGGCCCTCTTAAGGTCAATCCGCGCCTTCTCCAGATCAACGATGACCTTTTCATAAGAGGCCCGTGTGGCCTGGATGGTCTTCTGGAGGAGATCGGCATTCAACCTGACGAGGGGCTCCCCTTTTTTAACCCCTTTCCCTTCTTCAAAGGTTACCGTCTCCACTAAGCCGTCTACTTCGGATGCGATGTCCGAGACCTCCTGGTAGTAGACCGTCCCCACAAAACCGGACTGAGGGACGACCATCCCGGAAGAGACTGCGGCGACAACGACCTTTGCCGGAGGGATACCTGGAGGGCCTTTTTCCTGGGCATCAGAGGAGGCCGGGAAGAGGAATAAGATAATAGCTGCCAGAACCCAGGCTGTCTGTCGGAGAAATCTGTACATTCTATATAGACCTCTCCCTCAATATCTTGAGCGCCTTCTGGTGCAGTGTCTCATTGGCGGCTGCAATCAGCGGGACGGTACGCTCAAGCCCTGCAATGATCCCCCTGACATCACCGCCCTCCATGTCTGTAATCACCCCGCCTGCCTCCTGAAGGATGAGCATCCCTGCTGCATAGTCAAAGCTCCTCGTCGGAGTGGCCACCGCAAGGAGATCAACAGCCCCGGCCGCTAATAAGGCAAGGTCTAAGGCAATGGCCCCAAGACACCGGACCTTCCTTGAAGAGGCTAACAGCGGCAGTATTCTTGCAATGTCCTTGGAAGGGACCGAGGCCTCGAAGGCCACCATGTCAAACTCCTCCCCACCGAGGCGCCCGATCTCTTTATCATCACACCATGCCCCTTCACCCTTGATTGCCCAGTATTCCCTGCCTGCAGAAAGATCAATCACATACCCCACGATAAGGTCTTCCAACCTCTCCCCGTCCAGCACGGCAATCGAGGTGGCATAATAGGGTATCCCCCTCTTGCCGTTATTGCTCCCGTCTAACGGGTCTAACAAGATGCGGACATTGCCTTGAGGCCCGAATTCCCTGATCCCGCACTCCTCTGAGATCAGGGTAAACCCAACACCCTGCCGGGCAACCCCCTCCAGAGCTCCAATGACAATCTGCTCCGCCATTTCATCAATGTAGAAGGTCTGGTCACCGCCGGCGCCGCGCCGGAGCTTGACCGAGGCATCAGGCCGGCCCGCAATCTGAGGAACTGCCTTCCTGAGGGCCTCTCCGGCGCCGCGTAATACCTCAAGCCACTGGTGTGGGGAGAACTCCATGCCCACCCATGATAACAGAATTTCAGTGCGATTGCACAGCTAAAATTTGAGCGGACAGCAACTTGACTGCTTACGCTTTTTTTAAATAAATTCAAGAGATATCAAGATTTTTATCCCTGAAATTTTGAAATGTGCGGACCATTAGTTATCCGAATTTTTCAGGGTACACGATTGTCGCACTCGATTTTATTTTCATTAATCATATTTAAAATCAATCAGTTACAGCCATCAACCTCCGCAGTAATCCCTTTGGTATCAAGATTGCTCTATGGACTCAGCATGAGAGTGAAACATTCATGAGCCGCAGGCTCACAAAGAAATATGAAAATGTCATTCCCGCGCAAGCGGGAATCCAGAACGCAGGCAGAGGTCTGGATTCCCACTTCCGTGGGAATGACGGACACTTGGAGGTATTTTCAAATGAAACTATCTAAATTTAACATTGTAATCCCTCTTCCGGACAGCGAAGAGTTTCTCATCTTTAATACCTTCACCGACTCCCGTGCCGTGGTCAGGAGGGAGATCAAGGAGGCCATAGAGAAATCGCCCATCAACGAATCCTTCTTTGATGCAGGGGAAGAAGGGATCCTGGAGGACTTGTTAGAACTCGGGATCGTGCTGGAGGATCATGTAGATGAGGAGATGGAACTGGAGTACTGGTTTCAAAGACTTAAATTTGATACCTCGGTCCTGGATATTACGGTCCTCACTACCTATGCCTGTAACCTGCGCTGCACCTATTGTTACGAGGATGGGATCATGAGGACCTCCTCCATGGGGGATGAGATCTGTAAAAGGACGATCCTCTGGATCATCAAGAGACTGGACCAGGTGAGGCCGAATACCCTCAGG
>JACRHF010000039.1 GCA_016217665.1 Nitrospirota bacterium
TAAAAGATCTTGTGAAATATTTAAGACAGTTGTGCAAGTGTTAAAACAGAGGAGAAAGGAGGTGAAATAGATGAAGAAAATTATGCTTCTATTATTTGCTGTTTGTTTTGTACTCAGTCCCGCGTTGGGTATTGCCTATGACGAGATGGAGGTCAAGAACGGTGGCCAGATCATGGGGCATGTGAAGTTTGCCGGTAATCCACCGAAGTTTGACGCCCTTAAGGTGAATAAGAATGAGGACTTCTGCGGTAAGGAGAAATCCTCGGAGGCCCTGGTAGTTGGAAAGGATGGGGGCGTTAGATTTGCAATTGGTTACCTCGAGAATATCGAGAATGGAAAGCCCATTGAAAGAAAAAAGCAGACCAACCTGAACCAGGAGAAGTGTCTCTTCGGCCCCCATGTCTTTACACTGGTCAAAGGGACAGAGCTTGCTGTGACCAACTCTGACCCGGTCCTCCATAACATCAATATCAATGTAAATGGCATACAGACACTGAACAAAGGTCAGCCCAAGCAGAATCAGGTCGTTGTTGCAAAGATTAGAAGAACGGGTCAGGCGGATATTACCTGTGACTCTCATACCCATATGAGGGGTTATGCCATGATATTTGACCACCCCTATCATGCTGTGACAGATGAGACAGGCACATTTGTTATTGATAATATCCCGCCCGGAAAGTATACCCTGAAGGTGTGGCATGAGAGCTGGAAGGTGACAGGCTTTGATGACGATGGGAGGGCGCTCTACGACAAGCCTGTATTACTCTCAAAAGAGATAGAGGTCCCTGCAAAAGGGATTGAGCATGTAAACTTTGAAATGAAGTAAAAAGGAGGGAAGTATCATGAAGAGGTTATTATTCATATCTGTCGCTGCGGCCTTTATCTTAGGTCTTGCGGCGACACCAACCCTGGCCGTTAAAATCGGCCTGCCCATCAAGGAGGTGAGGACCCTTATTGATGTGAGCAGTGTAGATGTGGCTGTTAAGGCAGGTCATGCAAAGGTCATCAATAAGGTTGACGTCCAGACAGAAGGGGGGCAATGGGCCATCAATCAGGCAAAAAAGCTGGGCGTTAAATTGAGCGGCAAGACCGTTGTCTATGAGATGGATGCCATTGAGTCCACCCAGGACATTGCAGGGGTAGATTTTCCAGTATGGGTCTTTGTCCCCCGCGGCCAGAAGAAGGCCTATCCACATGGCCCTGTCCCTGGTCCGACCATCATTGCTGATGAAGGGGATCTGGTCAGGGTGAATTTGAGAAATAATAGTAAGAATAACCACACCATCCATATCCATGGGCCGACGGTTATCCACTATGACCATGACGGCACCATGAATGTGGCCCAGGTCCCTATAAAGGTCGACCAGGAGTATACTTATGAGTTTGTGGCATCTCCTACCGGCACACATATCTACCACTGTCATGTGAATGCCAATGAACATATGGATATGGGGCTTTACGGTGCCATCGTCATCCATAGCAAAGACGATGAGAAGGTGGATCAGGACATCCTGGCCATTCTGGATGAATGGGACTCCACGTTTTCCAAGGAGGAGGGATTTTCCCCGAGCACTGCCGAGCAGAAGCAGAGCGTAGAGGTAGGTCATCCCAGGAGACTGGCAAACTTCAACCTCTTTACGATCAACGGGAATGCCTGGACTGATGAATACCCGAATGTTGTCCTGGCCCAGTCAGGCCAGAAGATCCGGACAAGGTTTGTTAACTTCGGTAGCTGGCCCCATAATATCCATCTCCATGGACATACCCTTCACTGGGTAGCCTGGGACGGGCGGAATGTCTATCCGTATAACAATAAAATATCGGATAAGGATATGAGGTCAGACTCTGTCTCCATCCTGCCCGGGGAGAGAAAGGACTACATCTGGATCGCTAATCAGGAGGGGAGATGGGTCTGGCACTGCCACTTTGTCCCCCATGCCACAAATGACGGCGTCTATCATGGTGGATTGTTGATGGCGGTCGTTTATATGGGTAAGGATGACAAAGGCAACCTCTATCCCAAAGGGATAGACCTCGATGCATACCCACTGGGTAAGCCTGTGAAGATAGGTGAAAAACCATATGATGCACTACAGTAGAGCCATTAAATTCAATAGATGTTATGCAGGAGGGCCTCAGAAGCCCTCCTGTAGTCTCTTACTTCTTATCTCTTACCTCGCACTAATTCTTTTTTCCTTTCCTGCTTATGCCTCAAATCTACCCATCAGGGGGCAAGCCAGAGGTGAATCAAAGATCAAGGTTGGAGATAAGGCCCCATTAATTACAGAAGAGCTGCAAAGCGCTCATGAGGGAGGGAAGGTCATTGCCCTGATGCTGGGCTATCAGACCCACTGTCCCTGGTGTGACAGGATGGACAGGTATATCCGTGTGATTATGAAGGCGACGAATAGTTTTGATGACCGGGTTTCCTTTGTTCAGACTCAAATAGAACATGCCAAGATGATCGCTCCTCCAGCGGAAGGACTGAGATTAAAAGAGGCATATGGAGTGGAAGGGCAACCCTGGCTCTTTATCATTGATAAAGGGGGTACGGTACGTTATGTCTACAAGATCTTCATCTCCAGTGATGTCTTTATAAAGAATATCAATGAACTATTAGGAGATAACGTCTCTATAAGGGATCTCAATGAACTATTAGAGCGATTGCACGAAGAAGAGGGAGAGCGCGAAGCCCCAGGCAAAGAGAAGAAAGATGAGAACCGCGATGGACATGAGTAAAAGTCAGAAGATAGAGGCAAGAAGTAAGAGGCGAGAAGCAAGAGGCAAGGCACAAGGTCTCCTGCCATTCTTCTTGCTTCTTACCTCTATCTTCTTGCTTCTTTCCTCACAGGTTGTTATCGCAGAGGAGATATTAAAGACATCGAAGGTCAAGATAGGAGAGAAGGTCCTCCTGACAGACCTCATTAAAGGCCTTCATGAAGAAGGGAAGGCGATTGTGTTAGTGCTGCTTTCAAATCCTATGCAGTGTACAAATTGTGATTCAGTAGTGGATCTTATCGAAGGAGAGGCAAA
>JACRHF010000004.1 GCA_016217665.1 Nitrospirota bacterium
CCGCGAAATATGTGGCTCATCAGCGACTACCCTGTTTATCCGATCAATGATCATAGTCGAAAACTCTTGACCGCATACTCGCATGCAGGTCAGTATAAACTAAAACCCCCACGGCGTCAAGTGTGTGCTAAGACCAGCCTTCAAGGGGAGGGGCAGGGTGGGGATGGGGTAGTTTCTTAAGGAGGTTTGCCAAGATGGACACAACAGTCAAAAAGGACAGGAAGATTATCTTCGTCATTGCCCTGATATTGGGACTGGTTGCATTGTATATCATCGACATGGTTGTTCTGGCCTGGAGATTATAGGTTGGATCTCTACAGCTCTTTACTCTACGGCAGTCTGGTGACCATTGCCGTTAGCGGGTTCTTTGTCATATCAGGGGTAATCCTAATCAGGCTTGGATACAGGGACTATCACAAGGGGGCGATGCTCTTAGCCTCTGTCTTTGCCTTGATATTTGTGGTCCTCTACCTTACACGATCTTCATTATTTCCCCACACGCGCTATGAGGGGGGGCACAGGACCCTGTATCTTTCTGTGCTCTGGTCGCATACCTTTCTCTCTATTCTCAATCTCCCGATGGCCGTTATGACACTTTACCTGGCCATGAAAGGGAGGTTTGACCGGCACAAAAGGATAGCGCCCTATACCGCAGGGGTCTGGATCTATGTGGCCCTGACGGGTTGGGGCATCTATTTTTTTCTCAGATGAAGAAAAATGGGGACAGCGACCTATTTTCATGGGCGCCTATGAAAATAGGTCGCTGTCCCCATTTTTCACATTTTTCTTGGACGAGATGATGTACTATTCCCTCTTATTTCACACGTTTTGAAAGACCCCCACTGGAATCCGGGGCTGGTTCCTTAGTTGCCGGGTTGCTGGTTTCTCTGAATGTAATCTTGTACTTCAGTTCCTTCTGGGCCGCCAGCCACTCCACGGCCTTGCCGTCAATCTCTGCGTAGGGATACATGAAGCCGTAGGGAATCGGGCCCGCCTTCTGGGCCGGGTTCAGTGCATAGCCCTTTTCGCCCCGCGTGAGGGCAATCCTGTATTCGTCTACAGCGCCGAAATAATAGTCCCTGTATTTTTGAGCAGCCTTCAGATCCAGATTTTCCGTGAGCATGGCCTTTCTCACATCCGCAGGATCCACAGGGACCCAGCCGTAGCCGGGCTCGTAAAACTCGGCCCAGCAGTGGTGGCCGCCTGTGATATCCTCTTCAGGATCATGCTTTTTCCCGAGCCTCAGTCCCCAGACTTCCCTGGCAGGGACGCCTGCCGACCGGGCGATGGCCACAAATATACCGCTGATATCCGCACATTTGCCTCCCTTTTCCGAAAGGATCCGGTCCACATCTCCGGTACCGCAACCCTTGACATCCGGGTCCCTGAATGTATTCTCAACGACCCAGTCATAGACAGCCAGTGCCTTATCCTTTATAGTCTTCTTATCCATGGTAACCTTGTCAGCGATTTCCTTGATTTTTCCGTCGGTGGGCATCAACGCGGAGCTCTTGGTATACTTCCTTAGCTCTGATGTCATGCCGGATTCCTTTGAGGGGAAGTCTTTTTTAACCCTCTCAATCGCCTTTGCCCTGAAAAAGAGGGTAAGGGTCCTCTCCTTTGAAGGGCTGGTCCATTCTGCATAGATGCCGCGGTCGCCTTCCCTCCCCTGATCGCGGATGCTGCTCTTCGTAAAGTTTCCGTTAATCTTGACATCTTCAATGGTCTGTTCCTTGCTGGATACAGGATAGGGGACCCAGAGACGGACATCCTTGCTCTCTTCCGGGGCCTCGATGGTGATCTGGAAGGTAACATCCCCCTGTCTTTCCCTGGCATATGCAACGCTGAATAATATCAGTGGGACCACAAACATGCTTAACAATATCAGTTTTTTTACCATAGCCGTTCCCTCCGCTTTTACTACTAAGTAGTTTAACTTACAATGGATCATGAATATATGTCAAATTGATAATTTGGATGATAAATACGGTGTGTTATAGAAAAAATTGTGGTGATTTTTATTTCCGACAATTCCAAGACTTGACAATAAAACCCCTGTTCCTTTATTATCACTTGGATGGGAAAACCGGATGACAAACTGAGAGAGTTGATGAAGGCGCTTGCGGACACCATTGGACAGGTTTTTAGCGGAAACGAGGAGATCAAAGAGACCCTCTCCATGATAGAACAAGAGGGATATCATGTCGATCTTATCCTGGCATCTGTGACGCGGGTTACCAGAAACGAGGGGTACGCGTCCTCTGATATCGGGATAAGCGATTTTGACAGATCCTTCTTAGAGAAGATACGCATCAGATTAGAAGAAAATTAGGGACACTTCCGATTTTTCTGTTCCCGGAAATATGGGAAGTGTCCCTGTGAAGTTTATGAGGGAGAATAGTTGCGAGTTGACACTCAAAAAAGTTTGGATGCAAGGAAGGACGAGGATTTGATCTGAGGCGTACTTTGGGGTACGTTGAAGATCAAATCCGAAGTCCTGACGCCGCAGGAAGGTGATTTTCAGAGTGGACTTTAAGCTCAAAATAGGCCATATGCAAGGAAGGGCAAGGATAAGAGTCGAGGCGTACTTTACAGTACGTTGAGACGCTTATCTACAGTCCGGAACTTAGCAGCTATGTAAAAAGTTTCGACAGCAAACGGCTTCGTAAAAAGCTCCATATGCAAGGCGCACAAATCCTGAGGAATGAGGCGTACTTTTCAGGTACGCCGCAATGACGAAGGATGCAGTGCAACGCCGCACGACCCATTGCATTTACTTTGTAGCAATGGGTACCCCCCGCTTTTTACGAAGCCGGTAGAGTGGGCTCTTAGCTCAGTCGGTAGAGCAGAGGCCTGAAAAGCCTCGTGTCCGCAGTTCAATTCTGCGAGAGCCCACCAAAAACTTCCCTATGACTATCCCTGGGTATGAACAAGCAAGAAATTCTCGATAAAATAGCCGCGATAGTTAAAAACCGCCTGGACGGCGAGGGCTCCGGGCATGACTGGTGGCATGTCTATCGCGTCTGGAAGATGACCCGGCATATAGGGTCTAAGGAAGGCGCAGATATGTTTGTGGCAGAGCTTGCTGCCCTTCTGCATGATATGGCCGATCATAAATTCCACGGCGGAGATGATACCGTGGGTCCCGCAGTGGCCAGAGAACTGCTGTCAGCCGAGAATGTGCCCGGTGATGTGACGGACCATGTTTGTGAGATTGTCATGACCCTCTCATTTAAGGGGGCTGGTGTCGTTACAGAGATGTGCACCCTTGAGGGGAAAATTGTTCAGGATGCCGACCGCCTGGACGCCATCGGGGCCATCGGCATTGCCCGTGCCTTTGCCTATGGAGGGCATAAGAATCGTCCCCTCCATATCCCCGGAGAGACCCCCGTACTCCATCAGAGCAAGGAGGCGTACTTTAAGAGTAACGGACCGAGTATCAATCATTTTTATGAGAAGTTATTGCTCCTGAAGGACCGGATGAACACCCGGATCGGTAAGGAGATTGCGGAAGACCGCCATCGCTTTATGGAAGAATATCTTGCCAGGTTTTTACAAGAGTGGGAGGGTCAGAAATAACCCTCCCCAAAAAACCTTAAGCCCGCCCACTGAATTTATCCCTTTTCCAGCCCTAAGCTGCTTTCTTGAGCGCAGCCCTTTCAACCATCTTGATATGCTGGTTCAGACCAAAGACATCGTTAAAGCTCTTTTTGCAGATCGGACACTTTTTCTCAGCAAGGGCAGTCAGGTCAAAAACAAAAGTGCTGAACAGTGCGATAAATCCCACGATTACAGCTCCATAATACCACCCCGGTACAATATCGAAATACATGGGGAACACCCCCTCTCATAAGATTGATTCTCAATTTCAATGTAATTGTACACCTGACAGACCTGGGATGTCAAGGGAGGGGTGCATAGAGCGGGACAGGATGTCCCGCTCTATCGGCATTTTGCCATTGTTACCCTGTAAAGATCTTCCTGATGACCTCTTCAATCTCCACCTCTTCCACGGAGAGGTCTTCGACAGGGAGTTCGTTCAGCATCCTGGCCGTGGATCTGGCAATATCCACTTTACTGGTCTTCAGGACGACACTGAGACCGTTACGCTCGATGACCTCGCCATATTTGTCGAGGCCCCCATCTCCCTTATATTCATGGGAGAACCTCAACCGGATGATCTTGTGGTCTGCATAACTGTGCATCAGGTCTTCGACAGACCCGTCGTAGATGATCATCCCGTTGGCGATGACGACCACACGATTGCAAAGCCTTTCCACATCCCGCATATAGTGGCTCGTCAGGAGTACGGTGGTCTTCTTGAGCTTGTTATATTCCTTGAGGTAGTTCCTGATCTTCTCCTGGGAGATGATATCGAGCCCGATGGTCGGTTCGTCTAAGAAGAGGACCTTAGGGGAATGGGAGGAGCGCAGCGGCCAATTCACACTTCATCCTCTGGCCTAAGGAAAGTTTCCTGACAGGGACATCGATGATATCTTTAATATCAAAAAGTTCTGTGAGTTCTCCTAAATTGTAACTATAGGTTTTTGGGGCGATTTCATAGATATCCCTATTGAGGATAAAAGACTCCTGTGCCGGAAGGTCCCACCACAACTGATTTTTTTGTCCCATCACGATAGAAAACTGCCGCTGGTAGGCCGGTTCCCGCTTCCATGGGGTATAGCCAAGGACCTTTGCCTCACCTGATGTGGGGTAGAGGATGCCGGAGAGGATCTTTAAGGTCGTAGTCTTACCCGCACCATTGGGGCCTAAAAAGCCAACCAGTTCGCCTTCTCCGATCTCAAAGGATATCCCCTTGAGGGCCTCGTTGTAAAGCCTTTCCCGCCAGAAGAGGCTTTTAAGGGAACCGGCAAGTCCCGGTTCTTTCTTAAAGTACTCGTAGGTCTTTGTCAGCTTATGTACCTGTATCGAGATGGCCATGTCTTACCCGCTTGCAGAGGAGTAGTGTTCGATACTCTTCCTCCATACCCACAGTCCCGTACTTAAAAAAACACTGCCTACAATCAGGGCAGTCACAGCAAACCCCCATCCTATGCGGCCTGTCAGGATCGAAGCCGGGACCGTGGCGATGATCCCGATGGGGATAATGAAGGTAAATATGATCTTTCCGACCCCTCTGAAGATATCTCCGGGATAGCGGGAGGTCTCCATAAAAAAGTATACGATCGTATTTAACTCCTGAGACTTTATCACCCAGAATACCACACTGTTCATGAGGAGGCTAAATCCATAATAGATCAAAAGAGAGTTCAGAAGAAATACACCATAGAGGAGGATGCTGATCCAGCTCCAGTGGTGCAGGTGCACAAGACCATAGACGACCAGGACTCCCCCCATGACAGCCTCTCCAAAGCTTTCGGAGAGGGATACATGTCTGAAGGCAAGGTGCAGATTAGGCGCGATGGGTCTTGTCATGAAGAGGTCAAACGTTCCTGTCCGTATGTGGCTCCCCAATTCGAGGAAACCCCGCCTGAATGTCAGGTAGGCCATCTCCCGGATAATCCCCACACTCCCGATCAGGATGAGAGACTGATCGAATGTCCAGCCGGCGATGGTATGAACATGGCTGTAGATAATCTTAAACAGGATGACACTGATGCCGACAAACCCGATGTCCATGATCACAAGGGTCATAAAGTTTGAGCGGTAGATCATGTCCTCTTTGAGATTCTGGAACAGGAACACCCTGTAGAGCTTCAGGTATCTCATGATATTGTGGAAGATCCTATGCACCGACGGCCTCATAC
>JACRHF010000040.1 GCA_016217665.1 Nitrospirota bacterium
GGATTGACCGGTATCGAACAGGATCTTATCCCGCATCGTGACCCTGATCCCATCTTCCGTTCGTTGGACCTCGGCCACGGACGCCAGTTCCTGGGCCTGTTTGTCCATATAGTTCCCGATCAGTCCTCCGGATGCGGCTCCGAGGATACCGCCGATCAACGCCCCTTTCCCGGCGCTCTTCTTTCCGCCGATCATGGCCCCGGCAGCCGCCCCTCCGAGACCACCGATTACAACTCCCTGTTGCGTACGGGACATCGAGGAACATCCGGACTGCATCACACCGGCAAGCAACAAACCGATCCCCATCAAAGCAACCATCTTTAACCGACCTCGTGTCAAAAACATTTCTATCCCCTCCGTGAAGCGTGCTGTGAAGCATACGATGCCCCACTATGAATTTGCTTTATGGTTGTCATTCCCGCGAAAGCGGGAATCCAGTCATGACAGTCTTATGGATGCCTGCTTTCGCAGTCAAGACATTTTACTTATGCGCTTCTTAGTAACGTAGCAGGATGAGATTTTGCTGTCAACAGGAGTTTGAGCCAGCGAGCCCTCTACAGACCCACTCCCAGTCTGCCTGTGATTAAAAGATTCTTTTTCATTCCCCTACCCAATGAATCAATTATACACTTAAGCAGTGACTCTTCGGTTTCAAAGTAGGGGTGCCGGCAAGAGTCCATAGCGATGTTCCCAGGAGAGTGGTATTAACTGGCGGTTACTTTTTTTCATAATTCCGTTATTCAGGCAGACCGTCTGATCCCCGACAGGACCACAAATCCGCCTTCGCTGCTTTAAACGATGCGGTTAGGTGTGTCGAGGAGTGACTTGTCAGGGGCTTTCTGGTTTTTCCCGATCACGCAGTTTTGTCCTGATCGTACGGGGGTTTCGAGCACAATGAAAGAGACCAAACACTATTATCTGCTCATCCTCTATCATGAAATAAATGGCGTAAGGAAATCTTCTCAGCAGACGGCGGCGGAATTCATTGCAGACCTTTGGGCAATGCAGTGGGTTCCATAGAATCTCACTTACGCTGGCATAAAACATACGGAGGAAATCCTCACCGAGTCCCGATGACTTCACTTCATACCAAACATAACCGCCAATAATATCTTCTTCGACTTCGGGAAGGAAACGTAGGGTGTATGTCATTTCCTTCTTTCTATTCTTGTCCGAAGTTCCTCGAGAGATAAAAGCTCTCCCTGAGCAGATTTATGTTTTTTGAGCCTTCTGTCCAACTCTTCCCTATGGCTCTGAGGGACAGGTACGCCGGATTCATCCGACGCGATTGCATCCCACAGATCCTCAACCAACAGGATCTTTTCCGGTGTACTCAATTTGCTGATTTCAGGAATATCGGTGACACGCACAGTTGGCCTCCTTTCTTAAAGGATTGAACATATTTATTATAACATATCCACTCCAGCCGGCCAACGGAAAACCGGTAGTCTTCAGGAATATCCGCACTGCCTTGAACAACGGTGCAGATTACTGTATAGTCGTAAGGGAGCTTAGAGGAAATTGGCATTATGGAACCGAAGCGTGAGACATTAGCCATTACCGTTGACAAGAGCCACCTGATTACCATAGGTGAGAAGCTCTACACCCAGAGTATTGAATTGATCCGGGAGCTTGTAAACAATGCCTATGACGCTGATGCCTCAGTCGTTGATGTAGAAATTACTGAAGCTAAAATTGTGATAAAGGATAACGGAAGCGGCATGGACCTGAAGGGGCTTAAGCAGTATTTCAACATTGGATCGCCTGAGAAGAAATATCATCCAAAATCTCCGAAATTCAAAAGGGACAGGATTGGACAGTTTGGTATAGGGAAGTTTGCAACACTTTCTGCATGCGGAAGCTTTGCCGTGTCTACTCAAAGCAGGGATTTTGCCGCAGAGGTCGTCTTTGATAAGGAAGAGTGGGGAGAGAGTGAAGACAACTGGCATCTGCCCATGACAACCCTTTCGTATGAGGCTTCAAGGGGAGACGGGACAACGATTACCCTGTCCAAACTTACCAAGAAATTTAATATAGAAGACGTGGAAGCGCGGCTTATTGAGGGGGTGCCGATCCGGGACAAGGATTTTGCTGTATACCTTAACGGGAAAAGGGTGATGAGCAGGGAATTGCCTGGACGCAGGTTCCCTGTGATAGAAGGGACCCCTTATGGTCCTATACATGGGGAGATAGTGATATTGCCTTCAGCTCAAACAACCACGTCCGAACCTTTGGGTATCGAGTGCAAGGTAAAACAGGTTACGGTCAAACGGGAATATTTTGGTATGGATACATGGGGAAAGGATATGGCCCGTGTACGGGGACTGATCTATGCAGATTTCCTCCCTGTAACTACTGACAGGTCAGGGTTTATCATAGACTCTGAGGAGTATAAGGCATTCAATGTTGCGATGCTGAAAGTGATGGAGGATGTGAAGGCCTATTTGAAAAGGTCGTCAGACGAGAAAGACACGAAAGGTGCAAGGAGGGCATTAAGAGAGGCCCTGCACAGGGTGCAGGAGTCACTGAAGATAAACCCGGATTATGCCCCGGAGGGAATGCTCCCTGTTGGGGAAGGTACAGATGGTATGGGCGGCGCCGGTCTTGTTTCAGAAGGGGATAAAAAGAAAAAGGTTGAGACAGTTGGTGAAAAGAAAACCGAGAAAAAGAAGAAAGAGAAGAAGAGTACGAAAAACCCTGCTGTTTCTAAGTTAACTCCGGATGCTGTCATACAAAGGATCAAGATGGGATACAGCGGCATTACATGCTGTATTGACCACTTTGGAGAGGAAGGCCCGGAGTGTTTTACAGAGGGAAATACGATCTTCCTCAACAGGGACCATCCCTTATATCAACGTGAGGTCAAAAACCGCGATACCCATATCCTGAATATTGCCCGCCTGCTGACGCAGGAGATATCATTGATGAAAGACCCCAAGAATCCGCGCCAGGCGTTTGAGCGGCAGAGCAAGCTGCTGAGGGATGCTTTCAGAACGTAAGCATTGATCTCCATGAGTCCGTCATCCAGAAGGCCGTTAAAGAAGCTGCCCGGAAAGCTGGAATATCCAGGCCTGCCAGTTGTCATACCCTGAGGCATTCGTTTGCCACGCACTTATACTCATGTCTTGAATCGAGGCGGACAGGGTGTTTGCAGTCCTGCCGACAGGCTGGGATTGGGTGGATTCTAAAAGGTTGTATGGGCAGAAATAGGCTGCGGGCCAGTAGGGAGATAGGCCGCCGGAGTCGCCGTATAGTTCGGTGAGGAAAAGATTGACACCGTCGTGACAACTGATGGATAATACGAAAGATTTATCAATGAAACAGTTGTGGAGGCAGTACGAGATAGGCTGCCGGAAAGTGAATACTTCTGCAGCTTACTTATTAGTAGTTAGACAGCCCGGAGGGCGTATTGGACGGCCAGCGTAAATAGGATCATATTCTCACAAAAGGAGGTTCCCATGTCGTTCTATCTTATGCGTTTCAGCTACACGCCAGAAGCGTGGGCTCGAATGATCAAGAAGCCTGAGGATCGCCGCGAGGTCGCTCGATCTCTCGTGGAGAAACTTGGTGGAAAGCTCCATGGTTTCTGGTATGGTTTCGGTGAGCACGACGGATTTGTGCTGATCGAGGCTCCGAATAACGTCTCAGCTGCAGCTTTCTCTGTTGGGATCTCTGCTGGTGGCTCGCTTCGCTCAGCCGAGACTACTGTCTTGCTCACGGTGGAAGAGGCAATCGAAATGCTTGAGAAGGCACAGGGTTTGCCTTACAGAGCTCCTGGAGCCAGCAGCTAGGTTCATGAGCTTCAACTGGCTGAGACTTCGAGCTGTCTAACAATGGGATGGAGTGGACGCAACCTCAGCTCAAGCTCAAGACGGAGTAGCCTTGCTGTGCAGAAAATAGGGGTCTTTAATCTTGTTTTTATGACATGTTGGTCGTTAGACAAGTATCTACTCGCTTGCTGTATTTGATGTACATTACCGGCAATATCAAAAATAAAGACCTGACCCCATGACCTTTTTATCAGATCAAATTAATTCATCAGATGCCTCTTCACCCGGTTCTTCCGGAGAATGGGAAAGAAGCATTTCCATTATCGATTTCATAAGGCATATTATATCATTATGAGAGATTTACACAACAGGCTGGGTCGGGTTTTACAATGTCCTAACGGGAAGTTTGACTTTTGATAACCCCTTCCAGCCGCACCACCTTCCACCTCAGCAACTCTTTCCTGAGATAGACCTTGACCGGGGCCCCTGAGCGGTTTGTCCCTACGATGTAGGAAGGGGTGCCGTTCCAATTGACAGTGATCCACAGAGAAAAAGTGACCGTTGCCGTATCCTCCTCAATCTTTATAACAGGATTCTCTACGGTGGCCTCAAACTGATCAAAGTCCCGGAAGAGCCCAGACATGAGCCGCTTGGCCATAGGATAATTAAACCCGTAGTCGTCACTATATTTGAGCGAGACATAAGACATGAGTTTGCCTAACTCTTCATGCTCAAATGCCTCTTCTGTCCCCTTGAGGACCCTTTTTATCCTGAGGGTATCCAGGATGCCAAGATACATCAGCACCCCTGCGACGATGACAATGGCAAGGAGTCCAGCAATAAAGATCTTTTTCCAGTCTCTCATGGTTCGCGAAGATAGACTATATCATGATCTCCTCCGCATTGACAATCCTTGACAGCAGGTGTTATGATTGCCCTTGAAAAATAAGGGGCAGAGAGGCCATGGACTATAAAGAGACGCTCAATCTTCCGAAGACCGATTTCCCGATGAAGGCAAACCTCACTAAGATGGAAGAGGTCATGCTCGAGAGGTGGAAGAGCGTGGATATTTACAAGAGACTCCGGGAGCGGGGCAAAGGACGCAGGAAGTACATCCTCCACGACGGCCCGCCCTATGCCAATGGGAATATCCATATCGGCCATGCCCTGAATAAGATCTTAAAGGACATGATTGTCAAATCAAAATCCATGGAGGGTTTTGACGCCCCCTATGTGCCCGGATGGGACTGTCACGGCCTCCCGATCGAGCACCAGGTGGACAAGTCCCTGGGGGCGAAGAAGGGGGGGATGAGCAAGCCGGAGATCCGCAAGCTCTGCAGGGAATATGCAGAGAAGTATGTCAATATCCAGCGTGAGGAGTTCAAACGGCTTGGGATATTCGGCGATTGGGAGGCGCCCTATCTGACGATGACCCATTCCTATGAGGCGACGATTGTCAGGGAGTTCGGAAGGGTTGTCGAGAAGGGCGGCGTCTATAAAAGAAAAAAGCCGGTGCTCTGGTGCACCTCCTGTGAGACGGCCCTTGCCGAGGCAGAGGTAGAGTATGCGGATAAGACCTCCCCCTCGGTCTTTGTCAGGTTCCCGGTAAAAAATCCTCAGGGGAAATTTCCTCTCAATTCAATAAAAGGCACTTACTTTGTCATATGGACGACAACGCCATGGACCCTTCCTGCGAATCTGGCGATAGCCTTGCATCCCGAGTTCATGTATCAGCTTGTGAAGACCCCGGTGGGAGATTTGATATTGGCTCAGGAACTGATAAAGCCATGCATGGAGAAATTTGGCTTTAAAGAATATGAAGTAATGCCCGGGGCATGGGCCGGCCAGGAGCTGGAAGGGGTCATCTGCCAGCATCCTTTTATAGATAGGGAATCCAAAATCATCACCGGGGGACATGTCACCCTTGAGGCAGGCACAGGCTGTGTCCATATTGCACCCGGTCACGGTGAGGAGGACTATGAGTCAGGCCTCCGATACGGGCTGGACATCTATTCGCCGGTGGACAACCGGGGACACTTTGCCGCGGATGTGCTCTTTTTTGCCGGCATGCAGGTCTTCGAGGCGAACAAGGCCATCAATACGAAGATGCACGAGCTGGGCGTTCTGCTGAAGGAAGAGGGGATCACCCACTCCTATCCTCACTGCTGGCGCTGCAAAAAGCCGGTCATCTTCAGGGCTACGGAACAGTGGTTCATTTCTATGGAAACCGGCAACCTGCGTAGCAAGGCGTTAGAGGCTATCGAGGGGGTGACATGGGTCCCCAGGTGGGGAAAGGACCGGATCAAAGGGATGATCGCCGTCAGGCCAGACTGGTGTATTTCACGGCAACGGACCTGGGGGGTCCCGATTATCGCCCATAGCTGTAAAAAATGTGGTCACATCCTTCTCGACCCTAAGATCGTCAATTATGTGGCCGGTCTGGTGGAACAGGAGGGGACGGATATATGGTTTTCTTCGGAGCCGCAGAGGCTTTTGCCCGGGGATACGGTATGCCCGAAGTGTGCCGGAAGAGAGTGGGAGAGGGAGGCGGACATCCTGGATGTATGGTTTGACTCCGGGGTCAGCCATGCCGCTGTCCTTGAGGCGAGGGAAGGTCTCTCCTGGCCGGCAGACCTCTATCTCGAAGGGAGCGATCAGCACCGGGGATGGTTTCACAGTTCCCTCCTTGCGGCCCTTGGCACCGGAAGGAAGGCGCCCTACCGGGCCGTCCTGACCCATGGATTTGTCGTGGATGGAAGCGGAAGGAAGATGTCCAAGTCTGCCGGGAATGTCATTGCCCCGCAGGAGGTGATCAATCAATATGGCGCCGAAATATTAAGGCTCTGGGTGGCGGCAGAGGATTACAGGGAGGATATCCGGATATCCAAAGAGATCCTCGTCCAGCTTACAGAGGCCTATCGAAGGATCAGGAATACCTGCAGATTCTTTCTTGGAAACCTGTATGACTTTGATCCGAAGCTCCACTGGGTATCCGATGACGAACTCCTGGAGATTGACCGGTGGGCGCTTCACAGGCTCCGGAGGCTCACAACCCGTATCGGGAAGGGGTACCAGGACTTTGAATTCCACATCATCTTCCATGCCCTTCACAATTTCTGCGTTGTAGACATGAGCGCGCTCTATCTGGATATTCTTAAAGACCGCCTCTATACATTCCATAAAGAATCTAAAGAACGCCGTGCAGCCCAACGGACGATCTATGAAATCCTGAAGGCCATGACAAGGCTCATGGCGCCTGTGCTCTCCTTTACTGCAGAAGAGGTGTGGAGTTATATCACCAGGATGCCTGAGGATGAGGAGAGCGTCCATATGGCCTTATTCCCGGCAACAGACCATGTCTATCTGAGCGAGGAGTCAGAGGCAAAGTGGGACAGGCTTATCCAGATCCGGGGAGAGGTGGCCAAGGCCCTTGAGATGGCGAGAAAAGACCGGCTGATAGGACATTCGTTAGAGGCCCACGTGGCCATCGTGGCAGGTGAGGAGCTATTTACCTTTCTGAAGGATGTTGAAGGGGATCTGCCCTCGTTTTTTATAGTATCCTCTGTAGAACTCCGGCAGGGGGTTCCCCCTCAGGATGTCTTTCTGAGCAGGGAGATCGAAGGGATGGGGGTGATGGTCTCCCGGGCCAAAGGGGACAAGTGTGAACGTTGCTGGAATTATAGCGAGTTTGTAGGCAGAGATGCAGGGCACCCTACAGTATGCAAACGGTGCCTGGACGTGTTACAATTTACGTAGATGAACAGATACCTTCTATTGACAGTCGTTGCCGGGGGGGTTATTATACTGGATCAGGCGTCGAAGTATGTAGTACAGCATATGATGGTCCTCTACGACTACATAGAAGTCATCCCGGGATTTTTTGGTTTTACCTATATCCCAAATCCAGGTGCTGCCTTTGGGCTCTTTGGCAACGCCGCGGCGTCTGTAAGATCACTCTTCCTTATTGGCATTTCGATAACCGCCCTCGCAGTCCTCTTCTTCATGTATGCAAGGCTGACAGAAAAGAGCATCCTGATTCACATCTCTATCGGGATGATTATAGGCGGGGCCGTTGGCAATCTCATTGATCGCATCCGTTTGCGCTGGGTCATCGATTTTCTCGATTTACACTGGCAGGGATATCATTGGCCTACTTTTAATATAGCGGACTTTGCGATTACGATCGGGACGATGATCCTCATGTTCAATGTCCTGTTCCACCAGCGGGAACGCATCGCGGATACACAATAATCAGGGAGGCAGAGTCTGTCATAATGAACAACATGAATAAATCATGGGAAAAACTGTTTAATAAAGCAATGATGACGCTTGAGAAAGGGAACTGGCTCAAGGCGGTCCAGTATCTGCAGAAGTCGTGTGAACTCTATCCCCATCAGGTGGATGCCCACTATGAGCTGGCGGACATATACCTTGAACTGGGGCATCTGGATGCCGCTCTTGAGATTGTTCAGCAGGCGCTGGTCATTGATCCCCTCAATTTTTCCTGCAATTTTCTTTTAGGCAATATCTATCTGGCCCAGGGGAATGTGCGGGATGCGTTGAAGGTCTATCTGTACTTAGAGAAGATCTCTGATGAGTCGTCTCCGGAGCTGTTGTTTAACATTGCAACCGCCTTTGATTACAGGGGCGATAAGAAAAAGGCGCTGCACTATGCCGTTTACGCCACTGAGGATGACCCGTCATTTATTGAGGCGTATGAGTTAACAGGCAAGCTGCTGTTGGAGAAGATGGATTTAGAGGGGGCAAAGAAGGTCTTCAGAGAGATATTGTCGATAGAACCGTATCATGTCAATGCACACCATATGCTCGGTGTTATCTATGCAAGAGAGCATAGACTGTTAGAGGCCATCCGGGAGTGGGAGGGTGTGCTCGCCGTGGCGCCAGAGGCCGATGAGACGCTTCGGGAGATGGGGTGTACCCTCAATTTGTTAGGCGATGGGGAGCGGGCTGTCCGCCTCCTTCACCGTGCCTTAGAGATAAACCCTGAAAATATCCAGGCAAGGATAGACCTGCGCCGATTGTTCCAGATTAATACATAATACAAACGCATTAAATATAATGACCTCCTACGAACGCAAGAAATGGCTTTAGACAAGGCGGACGACGAGGAAAACCGCAGGCGTACTTTTTGTGGTACGTCTTTTGTATTATGTCTGGGATTTTCCGAGGAGTCCAACGCCGTATAAAGACATTTATTGCGTTCGTATTAGTCTCCCATTTTTCATGTCCCTGACACGGGTGTTTCATGTCTCTGAGAAAGAGGCCTATAAAAGGATTGACCAGTATCTGGCAAACCTCCTTCCGCTGTCGAGAACAGCCATCCAGAGGTTGATCAAAGAGGATCTTGTCTGTGTTAATAAGAAAAAGGTCAAGGCAAATTATAAGACGCACCCGGAGGATGAGGTAGAGATTTGTATCCCAGGTCCTGCACCTGTTCCGTTAATACCGGAGCCAATCCCCCTCGATATCCTGTATGAGGATGAACAGCTCCTCATCGTCAATAAGCCCTCGGGTCTGGTGGTACATCCTGCCCCCGGACATAAGAGCGGGACACTGGTCCATGCCCTCTTGTATCACTGTAAAGACCTTAAAGGGATTGGGGGACGGGAGCGGCCCGGTATTGTGCACCGGTTAGACAAGGATACGTCCGGGGTCCTGGTGGTTGCAAAGAGTGATCAGGCCCACAGGTACTTAGCGGAACAGTTTAAGCAGCATACGGTCCACCGTATCTATGTGGCCCTGATCCAGGGTGTTATGAAAAAAAACAGCGGGATCATTGATCTGCCGATCGGGCGGGACACCAGAGACCGTAAGAAAATATCCACAAGGACCATTAAACCAAGACATGCCATCACCCACTTTAAGGTCGTCAAAAGGTACAACGATGCGACACTCATCTCGCTCAGACCCGAGACAGGCAGGACACACCAGTTGCGGGTCCATCTGAGCCATCTGCACCACCCTGTTGCCGGAGACAAGACATACGGCGGCAGGGGTTATGCAAAGCTGGGAAGAGTGAAGGTAGGGCGCCTGATGCTCCATGCCCTGAAGCTTGGTTTTGTCCATCCGCAGACAGAGGAGTATATGGAGTTTGAGTCCCCCATCCCAGGGGACATGAAGGAGGTCATCGATATTATGAATTAACGGGAAACAAATAGGCTATTGACAAACAATTTTTATCAATGTTAGTATTTTTATGATAATGTTTTTCTAAACGAAAGGAGTGAAAGAGTATGGCGCTGTATATCAATGAGGAATGCATTGCCTGTGCCGCCTGTCTGCCTGAATGTCCTAACGAGGCCATTAGCGAAGGGGATATCTATATTATAGACCCGGACAAGTGTACAGAGTGTGTTGGCCATTATGATGAGCCGCAATGTGTTGCGGTTTGTCCGGTGGATAATTGTATCGTTCCGGATCCCAATCGCCGGGAGAGTAAAGAAGATCTTACGGCAAAATATGATCGCCTGATGGCCTCAAAGGGTTAATTTTGTGGCCCGTTAATATAGCCCCTTCTATCTTGCCTGTTAAAGTGAGGTAGAAGGGGCTTTGCATAACTTCTGGTCATGGACATACTGATTACGAAGTTATCAAATCTTGCAGATGATCTTGACCAATCTGCCCTGCCTTCGGTCAGGGCCCCTTCGGTCAGGGTTTTTAAATTCTGTCTCTCCGGCCCTGCGGTCTATCCCGGATCTCCTCTCGATAATCCCTCCCTTTAGCTCCAGGACCTTATAGAGGAATTCCTGATCTGTGGAGAATCGTTCGACCCCTTCGATCAATCGTCCCATATTCCGCCGGATCTCTGAATGGAGGTCTGAGAGTGTGTTAAAGTAGGGTTCCTGCGGCAATTTGATAATCTCGTTAAAGATGCTTTGGATCTCGAAGAGTTCCAGATGGAAGGCAATTTTTAAGGCACGGTTTATATCTAAATCTTCGGCGATCTCCTTCTTGTATTTTTCTATGATGGACAGGAGTTCTTTGTAATTGACGGCCCTCCCGATGGTCTCATGGGCCGGGTGCGGTACGGCTGACATAAGGGTTTTGCATCGATCGAGCATATCGATTTGACACCCTTCCCCCTCCACCATCTCCTCCCAGAATTTTCTTTGCCCTGCATGGTCATAAAAATATTCAAAGAAATACTGGTAGATCTCTTTGATCCCCTGCTCGATCTCTTCTACTGAGTCAAATATTGTCTCGATATTCATGAGATTGGTCGGATGATTGTTTATGATTCGTTTGACAATGTTTCCTCTTCTTGTTAAATTCTACCATCTTTACTGCGCCGACTACAAGAGGAAAATCGGAAAAGGGGTAACCCCTCGGTCAATGGTGGGTGGGGTCGTAGTCTCTTCGCTCCTGGTCTTCGCAGTTGACCTGTCTAAGGACTCGCAGGCGGGGAAGCCTTCCGGCCTCTTACGGGCCGGCTTTCCTTCACCTGCTCGCCTTGACAGGTGCCCAACTGCTCCGGCAAGTCGCGAAGAGACTACGACCCCACCCTTCACCGAGGCATTACGGAAAGGGAATTCCTCAGTTAAGGGTTGAGGGATTCAGAAAAGGGGATGCTATTATGAAGAAAGAGAGATCCATAGAATTGTTCCAGGCTGCACAGGGGCTCATCCCGGGAGGGGTGAACAGTCCTGTGCGGGCATTTAAGGCCGTGGGAGGACAGCCCATCTTTATGGAGAGGGGTTCAGGTTGTATGATCTATGATGTGGACGGAAACGGGTATATAGACTATGTCCTCTCCTGGGGGCCAATGATTGTGGGGCATGCGCAGCCTGCGGTCACGCAGGCCCTGATCAATGCGGCTAAAAAGGGGACGAGCTTCGGCGCGCCGACGGCGCCAGAGGTTGAGCTCGCCCGCGTGATCCGTGAGGCGGTCCCTTCCATGGAGATGGTGAGACTGGTGAACTCAGGCACTGAGGCGACGATGAGCGCCATCCGGCTGGCGAGGGGGTATACGAAAAGAGACAAGATCATCAAGTTTGAGGGGTGCTATCATGGACATGCAGACAGCCTCCTAGTGAAGGCAGGTTCCGGTGTGGCAACGCTTGGTATACCAGACAGCCCTGGCGTCCCTGCCGATTTTGCAAGACATACGATCACAGTCCCGTTTAATAATTTCGATGCTGTCGAGAATGTGATGCACCATAGCGGGGATGACATCGCCTGCATTATCGTAGAGCCTGTGCCGGGGAATATGGGCGTGGTCCCTCCTGAGAAGGGGTTTCTGATGAGTCTGAGTGATATTGCAGAGCAGTTCGACACCCTCTTGATCTTTGATGAGGTCATGAGCGGCTTTAGAGTGGCCTATGGCGGGGCACAGGCGCTTTATGGCATTACACCGGATATCACATGCCTCGGCAAGGTTATCGGAGGCGGTCTGCCGGTTGGGGCCTATGGCGGAAGGCGCGAGATCATGGAGAAGATCGCACCGATTGGTCCGGTCTACCAGGCTGGCACGCTTTCAGGAAACCCTCTTGCCATGACAGCGGGAATAGAGACCTTAAAGATCCTCTCTCAACCCGGCACCTATGAGCGGTTGAACAGATTATCAAAACAGTTGTCAGAGGGTCTTAAGGAAGCGGCCAAGAGTGCAGGGGTGCCGGTCTACAATACGAGGGTTGGGAGCATGCTCTGCACCTTCTTTACAGAAGACCCGGTGACTGATTACGAATCTGCAAAGAAGTCAGATACGGCGGCTTTTGCCAGGTTCTTCCTCGCCATGCTTGAAGAGGGGGTCTATTTAGCGCCATCCCAGTTTGAGGCAGTATTCCTTTCAACGGCACACACAGAGGAGCATATCGAGAAGACAGTCAAGGCAGCACACAGAGCATTTAAGAAATTAGGGTCTTTGTAAAATCGGGCGGGTCAAATTTGTCATTCCCGCGACAGCGGGAATCCAGTAATTTAGTGTGGATATTCCGGGGACCATCATACATGATGATCTCTGCGGATTTTCTTTCTGTTTCTATCGTTTCATGTTTGTTCGTATCTTCGAGTATTTCATATACTTTTTTCCATCCGCCACTTTCTAACCATTTAAAGTTAAACTCAACCTCTTCGCCAATAGTCTTGCCCCTTCTCAGGCCTCCAAATGTCGTTATAGCTTCTTCTACGGTATTATGAAGATTGCCAGATGCTTTACATTTTGAATAATTCAACGGAAACGGCTTAGTGCAAATAAACTTTGTCACATAACTATTTGGACCAGACCGCTGTTGAGTGGTAATTAAACATGAAATCATGGCTTCCCAGAACATTTCATTTGTAAATGGGGGTAGGACTTTCTTAACGTTCCGTTCAATTCGCTTTAAAACAAAAGCTCTGTTTTTTTGAGCCTCGTAAAATGATTTATCCTCAATAATGCGTGAACATGAACTATTTTTGTCCATCACACATAGAATTTTTAAGGGTTATAAGCTATAATTTGTTTGTTTCACAAAACGTCCTTTTAGTACGGTTTGTGAAACAAAAATCAAAGACCACTTTTTTCAC
>JACRHF010000041.1 GCA_016217665.1 Nitrospirota bacterium
ACTTCTTCAGGATATTGGGGTAGCCAGCTATTTTACATGGACTGAAAGGTGTTTGGAATTTGACTTTCATGTTTGCGGTCAGGCCCCTTTGAGGGGCCAGCAAACAACAAGCCTCCGGCTTTGCCGGAGGTAGCTGACTTAAGCCCCCCCCTGCTGACATAGGGCATGGGGCTTTTCACCTGAATCTCTGCATCCCCTGCAACGAGCTTACCGGCCTTGTCTGTCAATATCCCGTCTACAGAGACATGGCCGGACAGGATGATGCCGCCGGCCTGCTGCTGGGTCTCTGCAAGCCCTCGATCTACCAGGAGCCTGTCCAACCGGATCTTACCTGTCTTCACATCCGAAACACCACGAACGCGTCCCCCTCATCATCCCGGCTTGCCCCCTTTGATGACCAGCGGAGGGACCGTCGGAATCGCGCCCGAAGACCCCGAATTCTTCACAAAGGCCCCGACCTCCCGCGCGATCCCTTCTGCATCAAGGCCATAGACACGCTGCAATTCCCGGATCGAACCGTGTTCAACAAATTTGTCCGGAATCCCTATCCTCTTCATGCAGATACCTGTTATCCCACTTTTTTCCAACACCTCCAGCAGAGCGCTTCCAAAGCCCCCTGACAGGACGCCGTCTTCCACCGTAACGATCCTGCCATACCGGGAGGCAAGATCTAAGATCATCGATTCATCCAGCGGTTTGGCAAACCTTGCATTGATGACCGCCGCCTCTATCCCATCCCTCTGAAGGATCTCTGCGGCCTTCATGGACGGATAGACCATGCTCCCCAGGGCGACGATTGCCACATCTTCCCCTTCCAGCAGGATCTCCCCCTTTCCGGTCTTTAGGGTCCTGAAGGGGGAGGAGAGATCGGCTCCGATACCGGCCCCCCGAGGATACCGGATCGCAGAAGGACCCGGGAGATGGATAGAGGTATAGAGCATGTGCCGGAGTTCAGCCTCATCTTTCGGCGCCATCAAGACGATGTTCGGGATGTGCCGGAGATAGCTGATATCGAACGCTCCATGATGAGTCGGTCCGTCCTCGCCGACAAGGCCTGCCCGGTCTATGGCGAATGTCACCGGGAGGTTCTGGAGGCATACGTCATGTACGATCTGATCATAGGCCCGCTGAAGAAAGGTGGAGTAGATGGCTACCACCGGATGAAAACCGCCGGTTGCAAACCCTGCAGAGAACGTGACCCCATGCTGCTCGGCGATCCCCACATCATAGAACCTGTCCGGAAATCTTTTTGCAAAATCGCTCAGCCCGGTCCCCTCAGGCATGGCGGCTGAGATGGCTACAATCCTCTCATCCTTCTCAGCAAGCCTGATCAGTGTCTGGCCGAATATCTTCGTGTAGGAGGGGAGGGGAGACTTGTTTAATGGAACCCCTGTCTTGATATCATAGGAGGAAACCCCATGAAAGGATGCGGGGTCGTTTTCGGCCGGGGGGTAGTCTTTACCCTTCTTCGTCACGACATGCACCAGCACCGGGCCGTGCAGTCTCTTGATGTTCTCTAAGGTCGGGAAGAGGTGATCAAACCTGTGGCCGTCAATAGGCCCGATATACCGGAAGCCCAGCTCCTCGAACAAAGTGCCCGGCCCCACCAGACCTTTAACAGACTCCTCAGCCTTTTTGGCGACCTTGAGCATGGGGGTACCGATTCGGGGGATATTTTTTATCAACTGTTCTGTCTCTCTCTTGACCCTGGTGTAAAACTCGCCCGTGATGATCTTGCTCAGGTAGGATGAGATGGCGCCGACATTTCTGGATATGGACATCTCATTATCGTTAAGGACCACAATGATATCCTTCTTGAGGTCTCCGGTATGGTTGAGACCTTCGAAGACCATGCCGGCGGTCATGGCGCCGTCACCGATGACCACAATGACCTTTTCTTTTCTGCACTTCTTATCCCGTGCCTCTACCATCCCTAATGCGGATGAGAGGGATGTCCCGGAATGTCCTACGTTAAATGTGTCATAGGGGCTCTCGTCAGGTTTTGGAAAACCGCTGATCCCCCCGTATTGCCGGAGTGTGTGAAACGCCTCCCTCCGGCCGGTCAGAAGCTTGTGCACATAGGTCTGATGCCCGACATCCCATACAAACCGGTCATCAGGGGCATCGAATATGTAATGGAGGGCGATCGTTAATTCGACGATCCCGAGATTGGACGCGAGATGACCCCCTGTCTGTGACACGACCCCGATAATCCTCTCCCGGATCTCTCCTGCCAGTACAGGGAGCTCTTCTATGGGGATCTTTTTCAGATCTGCGGGACTGTTAATGGTGTCTAAATATTTCAACGTATTTCAACTTCTCCTCTCCACAATATATCCGGCGATCATCCTCAGGGGGTCTGCCCCCTCGTCAAATTCATGGAGCGCCTCTATGGCCTCAGCGACAAGCCCCTTTTCAAGGGCCCTTGACTCGTCTAAGCCAATCAATGCCGGATAGGTGTTCTTATTCCGCACAATATCTTTGCCTGTGGCCTTACCGGCCACTTCGATACTTCCTTCCACATCCAGGATGTCATCGGCAATCTGAAAGGCGAGCCCTACCTTTGCGGCGTAACGTGTCAGAGCCAGCAATTGCGCACCGTCAGCGCCGCCGGCGATTCCGCCGGCCCTCACAGATGCCTGTATGAGCGCCCCGGTCTTTTTGCCATGCAACTGTTCCAGTCTCTTGAGCCCGATCCCTTTTCCTTCAGATTCGATATCCATCTGCTGCCCGCCCACCATGCCGTAAGGACCGGAACCAAGACCGATTTCATGGATGATCTCCAATACCCTGTCCGGCGGTGTCGCCTGATAGAGGGCAGGATCAGAGAGGATGCTGAATGCCGTGGTCAAGAGGGCATCTCCGGCAAGGATGGCCGTTGCCTCTCCAAAGACCTTGTGGTTGGTCGGTTTCCCTCTCCGTAAATCGTCATCGTCCATGGCAGGGAGGTCATCATGGATGAGCGAATAGGTATGGATCATCTCGATAGCCACGGCAACCGGGATAACGGCCCCGGTCTCACCGCCAACCGCCCCGGCCGCGGCAATGGCAAGGATAGGCCGTATCCGCTTGCCTCCTGCAAAGAGGCTGTAGTGCATCGCCTGATAGAGGGTGCGGGGATATTGCTCAGGCCTGCCTAACAGCCTGAGGAGGTTCTCTTCGAGGAGGGTCCTCTTCTCGTCAAGATATAACATCAGGCTGGAATCAGTCTTCAGATCTCTTATCTTTGTTTTCATCCCCGGCGGTCTCAGGGAGAAAGGGCTTTAACACGGTTTTGCCCTTCTCCTTCATCAATATCTCTACCTTTTTTTCTGCCTCATCCAGCTTTGCCATGCATACCTGGGATAATCTTATCCCCTCTTCAAAGATTTTGAGCGAGTCTTCAAGGGAGAGGTCCCCCTTCTCGAGACCCTGGACAATCTCTTCAAGCCTTTCCATCGCCTTTTCAAATTTGATATCCTTTTCCATAAGGCTGGTTTATTATCATACAGGTCGGGATATGACGTCAAGTAGGTAATAGGTAGTGAAAAAGGGGACAGATTTATTTTACATTTTCTTGTAAAATAAATCTGTCCCCTTTTTCACTACCCGGGACAAGGTATCCGCCGTACCACTGATCCTTAAATAGCTCCATAGGTTGGCCTGCAGGGTTTATGAGGCTGTTGTTGGAAAAGGAGAGGGGAGTCTTTCCAGAGGGCGTCTTAAATTTCAATGTGACCAGAGGGATGATGCCGGTGAGCGGCTCTGTCCCCCTCCCCCTTGAGGCCCCAATGATCAGGGTGTCCTCCTGCCCTTCTTTGAGGGTGACGAAGAGATGTTTCCATATTGGCGGACCTTCCTGGACCAAGGGAAGGTCCGGGGGAGAGAAGTCAATGGACTGGTCTTCCTTCCGCGCTACCTTGACGACAGACGGGTCTAACGTCACATCAAAGGCGGCGCCAAAGACAGGGGAGTCTGCATTCAGACGGACATCGATTGCAATCATATCCCCTGTACTCTTGCCCTCGTTCCGGCACAGATAGACACTGTTGGACGGCGGTGAGGAACAATTAGGCACATTAGGAGAGAAACCGGCCTGGGTAACTCTGGTTTCTGTTGTGCCTGAGCCCGAGCCGCACGAGGTGGTGACCAGGCTGACACAGACCGCCCAGGCAATCACTCCTATCTTTCTGGAAAGGCATTTATTTAGGATAGGTACGTTCATGACACCTCTGTTCAGGGTCCGTTTGATTTTCCAAAGTTCTCTTGCAGGATGGATAGATCAGCGTCATTAATGATCCCGTCCCCATTAAGATCCGCAAGCGGATTCCATTCTGGCGAACCTGCTGTCGTACCAAAGACGATATCCAGTGCAATCAGGTCATACCCTCCACGCGGTTTACTGAGCCGGGGGTGGCGAAGTCCACGTTGCCGGGGGGGGTAGCCAGAATGACCCACTGATACGCTGTGGAGGAGGCGATCCCCAGGGCATCGGTCACCCGAATCGTAAAGGAATAGATGCCCGGCTTTGTCGGAGTCCCTGAGACGGCCCCGGTCTGAGTATTCAGAGTAAGGCCTTCAGGGAGGCCCCCTGAAGTTGTGCCCCAGGTGTAAGGAGAAATCCCGCCGGTTGCCGTAAAGGTCACCCCCGGACCGGGACTCCCCTGATAGAGATTGCCGACAGAGGTAGCGGCGATAGCAGGGGTTGGGTGGACCATGATTGCCAGCGTCTTGGCCGCAGAGGCGCCATACACATCCCTGACCGTGACGGTGAAACTCCAGTTGCCGGCCGTGGAGGCGATGCCGAGGATCTCTCCCGTCGAGGAGATCAGGCTCAGACCCGGAGGAAGACCTGAGGTGCTCGTCCAGGTATAGGGCGTGGCCCCTCCCTCCGCCTGAAGGGTGGCGCTATAGACAGCCCCTGCCGTTGTCTCAGGCAATGAGGGCGTGGTCACAGAGACAGCTTGATTGACCGTGATAGAGAGGGTTTTCGTTGCAGCGGCCCCATTGACATCCTGGACCTGCACTGTAAAATTAAATGTCCCCGGTGTGGTTGGCGTCCCGCTGATCACCCCTGTGCTCGTATTTAAGACAACACCCGGCGGCAGGCTGCCTGTCGTGACACTCCATGAATAAGGGGTCTTGCCGCCGGCAGCAGTCACTGTCTGGCTGTAGGCAGCCCTGGCTGTTCCATTGTTTAGTGATGTGGTCGTCAGGGATAGCGCTGTATAGATGGTGATAGACAGGGCCTTCGTCGCTGTTGCCCCATTGGCATCCGTCACCTGCACTGTAAAGTTATTGGTGGCGGCAATAGTCGGCGTCCCGCTGATCGTCCCGTTTGAGCCGTTTAAGCTTAGTCCTACCGGAAGGCTCCCTGAAGTGATAGACCAGCTAAGCGGTGACTTGCCCCCGGAGGCCGCCAGCGTCTGGCTGTAGGCTAAGCTCACCGTCCCGTCTGATAACGAAGCCGTAGTGATTCCCAGGATGATCTTATTGACCTCATTGGAAAACTGACTCTCATTCCCCAAAAGATCATAGGCGGTCACAACAAAGTAGTAGAGGGATCCACCGGCGAGATTGGGTACAATCGCAGTGATGACATTCCCCACGTCGATCGTAATTCCATAGACCCCGGGGGAAGTCCCATAATAGATTCGATAGCCGCTGAGATCCGTAAGAGGTGACCCATCGGCATTGGTGGCCGGCGGGTCCCAGGAAAGTATAGCCTGACCTGCGGAGGCCAGCGGGGTGAGTGCCCATCCTCCTATGAAGAGAAAGAGGATTAGAACCGTACTTCTGATCCACATCGTCTAATGCCCTGTCAGAGTTGATCTCAAAGATGATGAATATCTATTGTGTAAGATGTTGATGTTGGATAAAATTAAATGATATGGATGACAGTATAGGGGTAAAAGATATTTTACGCAACAAGATTTTATCATCCGGCAGAATTACCTTTGCAGAGTTTATGGAGACTGTCTTGTACCATGACCCCTACGGATACTATTCCTCTGAACGGACAAGGATCGGAAGGCGCGGTGACTACTACACCTCCTCGTCAGTCCATCCTGTCTTCGGAGAACTGCTCTGCAATCAGATCAGAGAGATGTGGCCTATTGCAGGAGGCCGGGAGTTCACGATCGTGGAAATGGGCGCCGGAGATGGCTCTCTGTCGTGCGATATCTTAAGATGTGTGAAGAGGGGATATCCGGATCTCTTCAGGTCCCTGAGATATGTCATTATCGAAGAGAGCAGACGCATGAGAAAGACACAGAGACAGAATCTCACCGGAGAAGGGTTGCTGAATGACGGTGTGCAGTGGGCCGGCTACTCAGATCCCCTGTTTGATCGAGGAATAACCGGATGTTTTTTCTCGAATGAACTTGTGGATGCCTTTCCGGTCCATGTCGTAGAAAAGAGGGGAGGGGAGTTGCAGGAGGTCTTTGTGGATTATCAGGATAATGCCTTTACAGAGGTACTGGATTCGCCATCGACCCCGGAGATAAGCAGATACTTTGACCGCCTGGGGATCGTATTGGAAGAGGGACAGCGCGGTGAGGTTAATCTCAGGGCAATTGAATGGATAAGATGGGTTGCAAAGGCACTCAAGAAAGGGTTTGTGATTACGATTGATTACGGATATCCTGCAGAGGAGCTTTATGATCCCAATAAGAGGGCGGGCACGCTCCTGTGCTATCACAGGCACCGGGTTGTTGAAGACCCTTTCATCAATATAGGGGAGCAGGATATGACCACCCATGTTGATTTTACAACGCTGACAATGACCGGAGAAGAGACGGGTCTTCTGACCGCAGGGTTTACAGATCAGATGCACTTTCTATTCGGCCTGGGGATCATAGAGAGGATAGGGGCTATCGGATCAGAGGTCATTGAAACTGGGGAGCCTGGGCCGGAAAGAGAGGCAGAGGCATTAAAGGAGAAGCTCAGGATCAAGACCCTCATCATGCCGGAGCGGATGGGGAACATCTTTAAGGTGCTGATCCAGTACAAAGGCCTTTCAGAGAAACCGGAACTCAGCGGCCTTAAGAAGATTTTTTGAGAAAAGGGGACAGATTTATTTTCCCAGTTTCTTTGGTCTCCCGTGTCCACGAAATGCAACCCATTTTCCGGTCGTTTGAGCAACCTCTTCAATAAATTGTTTACTTCCCGTTAATTGACCCCTTTGGACTGCCTGACGTATTATCTCCCATTCCTTTTGAGGAATAGATGCCCTCACCCACTCCCGATATTGCTCCTCACGCTCACGCTTTGTTAATCCCAATCGTTGATAACACGGATCTAAATCTATCCATTCAAGAGTTTCCGCTCCCACCTTGTGTCTATAGCTCGACCAGGGGTAGTCTTCAGGATTTTTGACTATTTCAGCTCTTACAGGATTAAGCTCAATATAGCGACAACAGGCCAAAAGGTATTCATCCGTCTGGATAGGGCTGGACTTATAGCGACCTTCCCATAATGTGCCCGTTCGTCCAACGATCTTGTTTGCATATCGGGTTTGCCGCCCGGCGACTCTCTTCATGAGTAATCCCAGATTTTCTACTTTTCTGCCAGGGGCTACAATCAGATGTACATGATTTGTCATAAGACAATAAGCATAAACCTCACATCCTAAATCCTCCTTCCATTCCTTGAGGTCTTTGAGATAGTGGAGATAATCTTTCTTAGTGGAAAAGACTGCCTGTCTGTTGTGTCCCCGTTGAATAATATGATGGGGATAACTGGGCAATACGACTCTCGATCCCCTCGGCATAAGACAATCCTCTATAAAAAAATAAATCTGACGTCTTTTTTCTATTAGGAGAAGCTAAAAGGATGCCAGAAGGTTTTATACAATTACTTGGGTAAGATGAGAAGAAAACGGTAAGGATAGATATGCCAATAGATGCGGATGCCCAGGAAGCAGGGCAGGTGTGTTTAAAAACGTGTGCATCATCAAATTATTGAGTAAAATAAATCTGTCCCCTTTTTTTGTTGCACAGAAAACAGGGCATTACCAGGCATCAAGTGCACAAAGACATAGAGAATGCCCAATATGGTGCGAGTAATAACACACATATTCTTCATACTCAGGGGGTTGATAGTCAACACTTGTGACCCCCTATGGGAAACAAATTGAGGGACATATAAAGAAAGATCTTTCTGCCTTAGACTTCCCGTAATAAATTATTACTATTAAAAACAATTGATTTAGCGAACCCACCCAGTGCCTGAACATCTTCTGCATTTTATACTTTTCGAGGCACTTTTTATTGCTCCGTAACCATTACAGGTCGGGCAAAGACCAGAGGCATATTTATGGGTTTTAGGCTTTAGTAATTTACTTGCTGGGATATCGGAGGTATTGTTTTTAGAAACCTCTTTCTCTGGAGTGTATTCTCCAAGATCAGAATGCTTCCTTGACCGCATTAAGAATGCTGCCAGGCTCATGCGCAATTTGAAATCCGCAAATTCTACACGAGGCAAGTCAGTAATCCCTTTGTAGGCTAAAAGCCTCGATAGCTGTTCATCTGTCAGTACCGCGCATGCTGCAAAAGTTTTTAACGTTTCTTCTGGCAAAGTCATAAGTTTATGACGCTCAATATGTTGCCTGAGCCTTTCCACCTGCTCTCCCGTCAAGTTTGTACCTTTGGCAAGTTCCGCAAGAACTTCCAGGCTGTCACCATTAGACTATTATGGTTATCCATCTCGATACCATTGTTGTTTTCGAGCGCGGCCAAATAATCAAGATCCGCAGGGGTTAGACTACTCCGGCTACCTTTATTAATATTTCCATCATTTCGGGTTCTATTTCTCCATGACTGAAAATCGACCAAGAACCAAAACATTGCAATACCAATGGCAATGACTATGCTTACTACTGCATTTACCCCTAAAATTTGCATAAGAAACCACGTCAGGATGCCAGCAATGAGGGAGCTTAAAAGTCCCATAAGAACAATACCTCAATTTCAGTTTTGATCCTTTATTTGTTCAAGCTGTTTTATATAATTTTCAGGAAGGTGCCAATATTTAGCTCCTTCGACAATCAAACTTTTATATTCTGAATTAGGAAGAGGGGGGTTCTCCTGCTTGTTGGCAATGTATATAGTAACAAGTAAAGGCTTTTCCATATCACCTTCAGCGAACACATGGTATTCGGTTCTAAGATAAGCGTTTTCTTCCAGCTGCCGTCCGGGTCTAAATCCCTCGCTTTTGTCCAATTGGCCGATATCACGCTCATCTATCTGGTAGACAACTCCCCAGACGTCATGCCCTTTAGTCGGAATTACATCTGCAACACCACATCCACGGTTTTTGGATTTTCTTGTAAATTCAAGACGATGGTCATTAAATTTCGCTTTGCAAACAAATCTTGCAGAAGGACAACGCTCTATCATTTGATTCAAGTCCAGATTAGATCCATAAGCAAAGTACAACATTAATCCTTCATTAGGAAAATCAAAAAAACTGAGCCTCATCCTACTCTCCAAAATCTAAGGCGTCAAGGAGGTTTTTTAGGGTTTTTGGGGTCTTTCAAGGGGTATGAAAGTATAAAAGGGGACAGATTTATTTTACAGCAAAAATAAATCTGTCCCCTTTTTTCTTTAGCGGCCTCAGGAAGATTTTTTGAAACCAGTAGCCGTGAGATAGGCCATCAGGGCCATCGTGGCGATCAGGGATAACGCGCCGATGGGGGCCAGATTGACCGCAGCCTCTAATCCAAGTCCGGTGAGGTAGAGCATCCCTGAGTGGAATATGGCGCCCACTAAGAGGAGGATACTGACTATTTTGGCCAGTCCGGCAGGGACCTCTAAATGGCAGAGGATATAGCCTATGACGATATTCAAGACCGACTCAAGATTCCCATGGGCATGCGCCGTGCCAAGCCACTCATGCTGTTCGCTTTCATGCCACTCTGGTCCGCCGCTCTTGGCCTTAAAGGCTAAGAATAATCCGAGCAGCAGGGTCGTGATAAAATAGGAAAAGCCAAAGACCATATTCTTTTTACCGATCTCATTTTTCATCTGATTTACCCTCCACTTAATTCTTTGGGTTTTTCTGGGGACACCCTACTTAATTTTTAGAATTAAGTAGGGTGTCCCCAAAACTATGTCATAGAAAAAGAGAGATTGTCAACAACTTTTGTCAGTCCTGCGGAGGCTGTTTACAAAATAACTTGATTTTTATGCCCCTGTTTCGTTAATATTTTGGCTAACAGAATATTATGGAAGAGCATAACGAGACAATAAAGCCAACGAAGCCCCCGGACCGGAGGAACGATCTACGGGAACCTATCATTGTATTCAAGGTTGTGGAGGATAACAATCAGGAGCACCTCTTTGGCTATGCCAAAAATATCAGCCGCAGCGGACTTTTTATTGCATCGATAAATCCCCGTGAGCCCGGGGAGCAGTTTTATATCACCTTCCAGATCCCCAAGACAGGTATCCGGGCGCGGTGTCAGTGCGAGGTAGTTTGGATCCGGCGGTACAAGCAGGGGAGTACGTTAGAACCGGGTTATGGAATCAGGTTTCTCAATCTGACCGACGATATTGCGTTGGCCATTGATAACTGGATCGCCAGGGAAACGCTCGAAATGCTCAATGATGAATAAGCCGCAAGGCATCCACCGAGTCAAGGGGTGTCTTTCCATCAGCCCCACGCCCGCCTATCAGGTATAGGGTATCTCCTATGGGGATCATGCCCATCACAATCCTCCCTGTCTCTAAGGGGGCAAGTTCCGTCCATTGGTTGCGGTCAGGGTCATAGCATGTAATCCTGTTCTCTATCCTGCCTCCGCTGTTTCCTCCTGCGAGATACAACCTGTTATTGTGGATGCAGGCGCCTGCACCCGCTGCACGCCAGGGGAGTCTAAACCCTGCCTCGCTCCATCGATCCATCGGGGGATCATAGGATTCCACGACGTCGAAATTTTTAAAGCCATCTTCCCGAAGTCCTGCGCCTCCGAGGACCAGTATCCTGTCACCGAGCAGAACGGCCGCAGAGGCAAAGCGCGGGGTCGGCACCGGGGCAATCTCTCTCCAGGTGTCAATAGCCGGATCAAAGGCCTCGCAGAAGGAAAACCCCGGGTCTGTCATGGGGCCTCCCTTTGTAGCATCTGGGTGGTGTCCTCCAAACACATACATACAGTGGCCCATGACGGCAGAGACCGGGTAATCATGGGGCCTCAGCATGTCAGATCCCTGAGACCAGGTATCTGTCTCAGGGTCATAGATCTCTACTCTTCTGAAGAACTCAAACCGTCCGTCCTCATGCCTGAGGCCGCCGCCCATGACGTATATCCTGTCATTAAGAATGGCTGCCACAGCCCCGGAGCGGGTGGTCGGCATGTCACTGCCTTTGTACCAAATGTCCTTTTCCGGGTCGTATATCCCGGTGCTGTTCAGGCTCTTAAAGTCTTTACCCCCGCCGCCAAAGACATAGACCTTGCCTTTATAACCTGCCATTGCGAAGTGAGACCGTGCTTCATGCATTGGGGACCTTTTGGACCAGCCTGATGCCATCTCTTCCCTCTCTCTCCTATTCCGTCTTCTGCTTCTGCTTCTTATTATCGCGCGGCACCCCTCTTTTCAGGATATCTTCCTTCCCCATCTTGATCTGACCAAACGACTTGATCGCGATATAGTTATCTGCCCCTAAATACAGGGCTGGGGTCACACTCTTCAGGTCAGGCATCTTGTCCTTCTTGTCGAAGGCATTTCCTTTGTAATGGACCGCCAGGACTTCACCTACGATGAAGACATGATCCCCGGTCTTATATTGTTTGACAATCCTGCACTCATACGCGGCATAGGCATCTTTGAGCACAGGGGTCTTGATCACAGTAGAAGGGAGGGTCTTGATCCGGTAGGCAGAGAATTTATTGATCTCTTTGCCTGAGGTCCTTCCGACCGTTGCGATAACCCCCACATTGTCAAAGGTCAGGAAGTTTGCCGTGAACTCACCGCTCTTTTTCAATAGTTGATAGGAATGCCGTTTGGGGGCGATGGCCACCCCAAAGAGCGGTGGGTCAAAGGAGAGCGCCGTATACCAGGCACAGGTCAGGGCGTCCAACTGGTCGCCGGCCTTAACAGCAACCACGACCGGGACCACAGGATAGTAGTGATAGAAACCTGCTTTCTCAACTGATCTCTCAACCTTCATCTTGCACCTCCCGTAGATTTTTGTTGTCGGTGGAAAGTTTAGCAGAGGCGGTGGAAAAAGTCATCAGACTTTAAATGCAGGTACAGGGCAAGATTAACTCACGATCAGCACCGGAATATTCACCCGATGTCTGACCTTGTAAACCGTTTCCCCGAAAATCAGATCCTTGAGGCCCCTGTGTCCATGTGCCCCCATCACCAGCAGGTCTGCCTCAAACTCTTTTACAATCGCGGGAATGGCCTTGATGGGTTCTCCATAACCCAGACGGTATTCCATCTGGTATCCTCTTTCCACCAGCCTGGAGGCATATGTCTTCAAATTTTCTTCATCCGCCGCTGTTTCATAATCCATGATTTCACTCCCTAACATCCTGGAACCGGCTGTTTCAACGATATGAATCAACAAGAATTTTGCATCCGTTTCCCCTTGCGGCAAGGCGTGGGCAATTGTCCTGCTGTCCATCTCTGAGAAATCGAGGGCCACGGCAATCCGTTTGTATCCGGACTTTGTAACGTCACCTAAGACTTGCGCATATTGATGGGGGACCGGCATCCTGAATTCCTTTCTCCTCTTCACAAATGGATAAATGGCAATGTAGACCAACAGGGCCGCAACGGCAAGGCAAACCGGAAGCAAGGTCATCTGATACAACCACACATAATCTCCTGCATTGCCAAACCACCCTCCAAGCGTGTCCATCACCAGTTTGACATTCAATGTGATAATGATCCCGGCTGAGATCCATGCGGCAGATTTAACCCAATCATTAATCGCGAATTTGCCCATTTTATTTTCATCGCTGACAAAATGGATCAGCGGGATAACGGCAAAGCCCAATTGCAGGCTCAGGATCACCTGGCTCAGCACCAGCAGTTCGCCCACTTTTCCTTCGCCTAAAAAAATAATAGTGAGGAATGCGGGGATAATCGCAAGCAAACGGGTGATCAATCTTCTCAACCAGGGCCGGATCCTCAGATTCAAATATCCCTCCATCACGATCTGACCGGCCAGGGTCCCTGTCACTGTAGAGCTTTGGCCTGATGCAATCAGAGCGATTGCAAACAAGATCGGGGCAAGCGCTGTTCCTAACACATCTTTTAATAGATGATGCGCATCCTCGATGCCGGCCACTTTATAAAATCCGTGCTGGTGAAAGGCCGCGGCCGCAAGGATCAGGATAGACGCGTTCACCAAGAAGGCGATATTCAAGGCAATGGACGTATCCACCAAATTATATTTCAGCCCTGAACGGATGCTTTCTTCATCCTGCCTGATCTTCCGCGTCTGCACCAGGGCAGAGTGCAGATAAAGATTGTGCGGCATCACCGTGGCCCCGATGATCCCGATCGCAATGTATAAGGCAGACGCATCCGGGATGTGGGGGACAAAGCCGGATGCGATCTCCGTGAGCTTAGGGCTGGAAAAAAATATCTCCGCGCAAAAGGCCATGCCGATGATGGAGATCATCCCAAGGATAAAGACCTCCATCTTTCGCATCCCATAGCCTTGCAGGATCAGAAATAGGAAGGTATCCAGCACGGTGATGCAGACGCCGATGATCATCGGAAGGCCAAAGAGCAGTTTCAGACCGATCGCCATTCCCAGCACCTCTGCAAGGTCCGTGGCGGCGATCGCTATCTCAGCCAATATCCAGAGAAAAAAATTGACAGGGGACGGATAAGTTTCCTTGGATGCCTGTGCCAGATCCCTTGCACCCGCTAATCCCAGGCGGGCGCTCAGGCTCTGTAGCAGCAAGGCCATCAGGTTGGACATCAGCAATACCCAGATCAGCGTGTAGCCGAATTGGCTTCCGCCGGCAATGTCCGTTGCCCAGTTGCCGGGGTCCATGTAACCGACGCTGACCAGGTAGGCCGGTCCGAAAAATGCGAAAAGCCTCTTCCAGAAATTATGGTGAGCCGTCGTGTCAACGCTTTCATAAACCTCTTCGAGCGACTTTCTGCTTGCTTCTGTCATGGTTATTTATTAACCAGCCTGGCCTGCAGTTTAATCTCTGTACCTGTCAGGGCTTTGGATACGGGGCAGGTCTTTTTTGTAATCTCAGCCTTCTCCATGAAGGCTTGTTCCCCTATCCCAGGGACCTGGGCCTCGGTATCAAGGGCAATAGATGTAATCTTAAAGCCGTCTTCTAATTTCTCAATTTTAACCCTGGCTGTGGTGTGAATCCGTTTCGGCGGGTAACCTGACTCTGCGAGCCCATGGGCCAGGGCCATGGAGAAGCAGCCTGCTAGTGCTGCCCCGATCAGCTCCTCAGGATTGGTGCCCGTACCCTCCTCAAATCGTGAAGAAAAGGAGTAGGCCCCGTCAAAGGCGCCGCTCCCCAGTTTCATGCGGCCTTTGCCGTCTTTCAGATTTCCTTCCCACATAGCATCTGCGATGCGTACCGGCATGATAATCACCTCCCTTTCTGACGGCTTCGTAAAAAGGCTATCTGCGGCGTTGCGCTGCATCCTTCGTCATTGCGGCGTACCTAAAAAGTACGCCTCATTCCTCAGGATTTGCGCGCCTTGCATATAGCCTTTTTACGAAGCCGTCCGCTGTTGAGATTTTTTACGAGGCTATTTTACATCCAATATAACCCTTGTAGTGCACGATGTCCAGACAAAGAATCACACCCAAAAAGCCATTGACAGACGGCCATCCGTCCTGCTATTCTTTCTATATAAATTTTCCTTTTTTTGAGGAGAGGAGAACGATATGAGCAAGATCAGCGATGCCCTTTCATTGATCGATATCCTCAAAGAGGCCATCCGGAGAGAACACGATTCATACGATTATTATCACAAGGCGGCATCCGTCGCTGTGAAACCGGCTTCAAAGAAGATGTTTCTTCATCTGGCAGAGATGGAGAGGGGGCATGCCAGTGAGCTGACGAGGCATCTTATAGACCTCGAGGCCCAGAACCACATTGACAAGGCACTGACGTCAAGCTTTTAAGGAAAAGGGGACAGATTTATTTTTCGGCCGGCAATGCCGGAAAATGGAAAATAAATCTGTCCCCTTTTCCTCCCTGAGGAGAAGAAGATGGACATCTCAAAAAATGACCTCCTCCAATTGTACTATTACCTTAAATTAACCCGCCGTATAGAAGATCGTGTTACCGCACTCTATCGCCAGGGGAGGATCCTCGGAGGCGCATGGACGAGCAACGGGATGGAGGCCATCTCCGTGGGCTATGCCTATGCCCTTGAGAAGGAGGATGTCATCGCCCCCTATTTCAGGGATATGGGGGCATTCCTCGTAAGAGGGATTACGCCTCAGAGGGTTATGGCGCAGTACCTTGGCAAGAAGACCGGGATCACAGGGGGGAAGGAGGGGAATGTCCATGCCGGGGATATCCATCTTGGCGTCTTTGGCTTCCCCAGTCATCTGGCGGACAATTATCCTGTCGCCGTGGGTGCCGCCCTTTCCTTCAAGATCCGGGGAGAGAGGCGCGTGGCAGCGGCCTGCACCGGGGAGGGGGGCACCAGCCGTGGGGACTTCCACGAGGCATTAAATATGGCCTCAGTATGGAAGGTCCCTGTGGTATTCTTTTGCAATAATAACCAGTACGCCTATTCCACCCCCTTCAGGATTCAGATGGCGGTCAAAGATGTTGCAGAGCGTGCAAAGGCCTATGCGATCCCTTCAGAGATCGTAGATGGCAATGATGTGGTGGCTGTGTACAGTGCTGCCAAAAACGCATACGACAGGGCCAGGAAGGGGGAGGGGCCGACATTTATCGAATGTAAGACGATGCGGATGCATGGACATTCAGAGCATGATGCGGCCAAGTATGTCCCACGGGAATTGCTTGAAGAGTGGAAAAAGAAGGACCCCATCATGAATATGGAGAGATACCTCCTCTCGAACAAGACGGCGACGGAGGAGGAACTGAAGGGGATTGACGAGCGCGTCACGAAAGAGGTTGATGAGGCGGAGGCATTTGCAGAGAAGAGCCCCCTACCGGAAGGAAGAGACGCCCTGGAAGGGGTTTATGCCACGCCGGTTTAGGCGGGGGGGAGACAGGCAAATCCCCCTTAATCCCCCTTTACTAAAGGGGGAAATAGGGGGATTAGAGGTAAGAAGTTAGAGGATAGGAGTCAGATGGCTGAAGTGACCTATTTAGAGGCGATCAAACAGGCGCTGGATGAGGAGATGACGCGGGATAACAATGTGTTCATCTTAGGGGAGGATGTAGGATACTATGGCGGCGCCTTTCGTGTCACCGAGGGGTTCTATGAGAAGTATGGTCAGTGGAGGGTCCTTGATACCCCCCTTTCGGAGTCCGGGTTTACCGGGGCAGCCATTGGGGCCGCCCTGATGGGGATGAGGCCTGTCGTCGAGATGCAGTTTGCCGATTTTATCTCCTGCGCCTTTGACCAGATTGTGAGTGTTGCGGCGAAGAATAACTACCGCTGGGGAGGGAAGACCCCGATGGTGATCCGGGCGCCGTTCGGAGGTTTTGTCCATGGCGGGGCATTTCACTCCGCGTGTCCGGAGACCTGGTTCTTCAATGTGCCGGGGTTGAAGATGGTGGCCCCATCCGATCCTTACGATGCAAAAGGCCTGCTCAAGGCCGCTATCCGTGACGATGACCCGGTCATATACTTTGAGCACAAGTTTCTCTATAGGCGGATAAAAGGTGAAGTACCGGAAGGAGATTATCTGGTCCCTCTGGGCAAGGCGAAAGTCGTCAGAGAAGGGAAGGACATCTCGGTGATTACCTACTCGGCGATGGTGCACACGGCCTTAGAGGCCGCTCAGGCCCTGGAAGGGGAGGGGATTAGTCTGGAGATCGTAGATCTTAGGACACTACTCCCCTTGGATAAAGAGGGGATCTATGCGTCTGTTAGAAAGACCAACAGGGTGATCATCCTGTATGAAACCCCGAGGACCGGGGGTGTGGGGGCAGAGGTCGCCGCATTGATCTCCGAGGAGATGTTTGGACATCTTGACGGCCCCATCCTCAGGGTAAGCGCCCCGGATACCCCTGTCCCCTATAGCCCCCCCTTCGAGGAGTTCTATCTGCCCAAGGCAGAAGATGTGATCAAGGCCGCGCGGAAACTGGCGGCCTATTAATACGAACACAATAAATGGCTTTATACGGCGTTGGACTCCTCGGAAAATCGCAGACATAATACAAAAGACGTACTACCAAAGTACGCCTGCCGGTTTTCCTCGTCGTCCGCCTTGTCTAAAGCCATTTCTTGCGTTCGTGGAAGTCACTTTTCCTACCCCAACTCCCTCTCTGAGGGAGGGGGAGTGACATGGAGGGAAGACCGATGCCCAAAGAAGTCATCATGCCGCAGATGGGAGAGAGTGTCGTGGAAGGGACGATACTCAAATGGCTGATCCAGGAAGGCCAGCGGGTTGAAAAGGATCAGTCGCTGGTCGAGATTAGTACGGATAAGGTAGATACCGAGATCCCTTCTCCGGTCTCAGGTCTGGTCACGAAGATCCTGCACCATGCGGATGAGACGGTCCCTGTGGGCACGGTCATCGTTCTCATCGAAGAAGGGATAGAGGGGGTGAAGGTTCCCCAGGTCCCAGAGACCCTGCCGGCCGGATTGCCCCCTAAGAAACCGCGTGAGGAGGGAGTGGAGCAAAGGCCAGGTCTTGAGAAGAGATACTCCCCCCTTGTCAGGCGATTGGCCAAGGAATATGGCGTTGGTTTAGAGAAGGGTGATTTAGAGAGGGTTCGGGGGACAGGGACAGGAGGGAGGATCACCAAAGAGGACCTCCTCGGGTATATTGAGGCGACTCAGAAGACGACCCTCTCTGCCCGGCCAAAGATTGTTGAGACAAAAGAGGCAGAAGGATTAAAGGAAGAGGTCATCCCGGTCAGCTCGAAGCGAAAGATCATTGCCGAGCGGATGGTCCAGAGCAAGAGGACAGCCCCCCATGTGACCAGCACATTCGAGGTGGATATGGGCCGTGTGGCACGCTACCGGGATGCCAACAAGGATGCCCTTCTCAAAGGCCAGGGGGTACACCTCACCTATCTCCCCTTTATTCTCTCGGCTGCTGCATCCGCCCTGAAGGAGTATCCCCTCCTGAACTCCTCCTGGTCTGAAGACGGGACCGTGGTTAAAAGATATGTCCATATCGGGATTGCGGTTTCCATCGAGGATGGGCTTATCGTCCCTGTGATCAGGGATGCGGACCGCAAGGGCCTGTTAGAGCTGGCTAAAGAAAGCCAGGACCTGGCAAAGAGGGCGCGGGAAAAGAAGCTCAAGGTGAATGAAGTCCAGGGCGGGACCTTTACAATCACGAATTACGGCATCGGGGGGAGCCTCTTTGGGACCCCGATTATACTCCAGCCGCAGACAGGCATCCTGGGGATCGGGGCTATCTGTAAGAGGGCCGTGGTGATTGAAGATGCCATTGCCATAAGGCCGATGGTCTATCTCAGCCTTTCTTTCGACCATCGCGTGATTGACGGCGCCCAGGCGGACCAGTTCCTCTCCAGGATCAGGGAGATCCTGGAGGGGTGGGGAGAAAAAGGTGAGAAGGTGTCAGGTACTGAATCTGGGTTTGGTGGAATATGGTAAGGCCTGGGAGTTTCAGAGAGACCTCTTTCGGGCAAGGTCTCAGAATGAAATCATAGACACCTTCCTGATCCTCCAGCATCCCCCGACCTATACATTCGGCCGGTGCAGTCAGGGAGGGCGATCCATATTATCCGAGGAAAAAATCCCCCTTAATCCCCCTTTATTAAAGGGGGAAAGTTCTCTCACCCCCCCCTTTAGAAAAGGGGGGATGGGGGGATTTGATCGAAGCCTTTCGGGTGAAGATATTGAACATGCTGACATCTATTGGGTAGACAGGGGCGGAGGTGCAACATATCATGGTCCCGGCCAGATCGTCGGATATCCTATTATTGGACTGAAAGACTATACCACAGATCTCCATGCCTACCTCCGGATGCTGGAAGAGGTGATGATGGGGACGTTGAAAGGTTTTCAGATAGAGTCGCAGAGGTTGAAGGGTTATACCGGCGTATGGGTGGAGGGTGAGAAGATCGGCTCTATCGGTGTCAGGGTCATCAGGGGCGTGACGATGCACGGCTTCTCATTGAATGTGAATAACGATCTTGCCCCCTTTGATAAGATCGTTCCGTGCAATATCCGGGGTGTCAGGATGACCTCCATGTCGCGGATACTCAGGAGTGAACTCATCATGTCAGAGGTGGAGGAGGGTGTGACAGATCACTTCGCCAGGGTCTTTGATGTGAAAATGGAGCGGGTCTCAAATCCTTTGCAACCCTGTCTGGTATGATGGTAGAATTTGGTTCATAAAAATAGGCGCATGGGAATTAGAATTATGTCAATCATGTCATCCTGAACTTGTTTCAGGATCTCAAACGTAGCAAGGTTAGGAGATCCCGAAACGAGTTCGGGATGACAATGGGGCATGACGGGGAGACGGTATTTTCGGATGAAAATAAACCAGGAGGGCCAGAAGAAAATGATGAGGAAATGGAAATGGTATCTTGTCTTTGTGCTGATGCTTTCAAGTCTGTCAGGCTGTGGTTATAACAAAATGCAGGCCAATGAAGAGGGGGTCAAGGCGGCATGGGGTGATGTGGAGGCCTCCTATCAGAGGCGGAATGACCTCATCCCGAATCTGGTCGAGGTGGTTAAGGGATACGCGGCCCATGAGAAGGAGACCTTAGAGGCGGTCACTGAAGCGCGGGCAAAGGTCGGCACCATCCAGATGTCAAAGGACCTCCTGAGCGACCCCCAGGCATTCACCCGGTTTCAGGAGGCGCAGTCTGCCATGACCAGCGCCCTCTCAAGGCTGATGGTCGTAGTGGAGAGATATCCTGATCTTAAGGCCAATCAGAATTTCCAGGACCTTCAGCACCAGTTAGAGGGGACTGAGAACAGGATCAATGTTGCGCGGACGCGCTATAACAAGGCGGTGGAGGTCTATAACACCTCCCTCAGGATATTCCCCAATGTGCTCACCAATAAATTCTTGCTCCACCTGACCCCGAGGGAGCCGTTCAAGGCCGAGGCAGGAGCTGAGAAGGCGCCCCAGGTGAAGTTTTGAGATTGCTTCGCACCCTTTGGGTGCTCGCAATGACTCTTCTCCTTTTTCCTCTGGCTGCTTATGCCCTTGATGTCCCGCAGCTCAAGGGGCGTGTGAATGACTACGCAGACATGATATCCGCCTCTGCAGAGGCAAGGCTTGAAGAGGAACTTAAGTCCTTTGAACAGTCTGATTCGACTCAGATCGTCATCCTGACCATCCCGTCCCTGGAGGGGGAGGTGATTGAAGACTTTGGGATCAGGGTTGCTGATGCCTGGAAGATCGGACAGGCAGGGAAGGACAACGGCGTTATCCTGATCGCGTCAAAGGAGGACAGGGAGATGCGGATCGAGGTGGGGCGCGGTCTTGAAGGGAGACTAACAGACCTGATGGCAGGGAGGATTATTGACTTAGTCATGAAGCCCCGTTTTAAACGGGGGGATTTTGACGGAGGTTTCATCGCAGGGGTCTCGGCATTGATCGATGCCAGCCGTGGAGAGTTTCAAGCAGTTCAGGGTGATGGGGGGACAGATTTTAAATCTGTCCCCTCTTCGCGGAGGGAGATCTCCCCCTTCTTTTCCTTTCTCATCTTCTGGGGGATCTTTTTAATCGCCCTTGGGGCAATCTCACGTATCCTGAGCAGTATCGCCGGGGCCATCGGACTTCCTGTACTGATCCACCTGACGATCTTCCCCTTAGGACTTGTCTCCTTCATCATCCTTGCCGTTATCGGGATGGGGATCGGGTTTCTTTTCCCCCTGCTGTCACCGGCCGGAGGCTCTCCGGGTTCTCATCGAAGGGGAGGCGTCTTTCCAGGCGGGCCAGGCGGGCCAGGCGGGGGCTTCTATGGGACAGGCAGGGGGGATTTTGGCAGCGGTGGTTTTGGTGGTTTCGGCGGCGGGGGCGGAGGCTTTGGAGGGGGCGGCGCCTCAGGGAAATGGTGATGGGATATCCTGTGAAGGCAGAGGAGTTCTTTACTGAAGAAGAGATGGCGAGGATAACAGAGACCACCCGCTCTGTCGAATTGCGCACCATCGGGGAGGTGGCGGTCATGGTCGTTGACAGCAGTGACCGCTACAGCGAGGCAGAGGTGATTGGCGGCGTACTTGCCGGAGGCCTCTTGTCCCTCATCGTCTCAATATTGTTTTTCCACGCCTCCCTATGGGCGTATATCCCTCTGAGCTTTTTATTCTTTCTCCCGGCATGGATTTTCTTTAAGAAGATCCCTCCGGCCAGGATGATGTTCATCGGGTTAAAGAGGAGAGAGGAAACAGTCAGGGAGAGGGCCGTGAGGGCCTTCTATGAAAAAGGGCTTTATAAGACCAGAAAGAATACCGGGGTCCTTTTTTTCCTATCCCTGTTAGAACACAAGGTCTGGGTTCTTGCCGACAGGGGGATCTATGAAAAGATCGATCAGGAGACGCTGAACCGGTTTGCAAAGAACGTCTCCCAGGGGGTCAGGGACAGCAGGGCCTGTGATTCCCTTTGTCAGGCCGTCAAAGAGGCCGGTGAATTGCTTGCCAGACACTTTCCCATAACACCAGGCGACACAGATGAGCTCTCCAATGAGGTGATGGTGGAGTAACCCCCCTCAGATCCTACGGAACCTGAGGGGGATTGGGGGGTGGGCATGAATCCTATCTTGTGAGTCCTATTATATTTACCCAAGATTAAAAGAAGATTAAGAAAAACCGTCAAATTTTGGTTAATCATCTATTTTGTGATAAGATGATCACATTCTGTCAATCCATCCAAATAATAGTTAATGAGCGAACTTGATGAAGCTACGGACATCTCATGACTAAAAAAGAAGCCAAAAGACCAAAAAAGAAGGGCCTCAGGAAAAAGATCATTATAACCATCCTGGTCATAGGGGTATTTCCTTTGGTATTTGGCATCTATCTCTCCTATCTCGAGGCAATAGATGCACTGACAAAGAGCATAGGGACTAACTTTGCGGCCATGGCAAAGGAGACGGCAAACAAGCTGGAGATCATCCTGGAGGAGGAGTTAAGCGAGGCAACGGCTATTTCACTGATGCCTGATATTACAGAGGTTATTGAAAGCTCAAATCTCCATTACAGGGGCCAGGGAGAAAAAAATATCCGGAAGGGAATCCAGACACGAAGAGAGCGATGGAGCCGTGCCGCAGGAGAGGACCCTTTCATAAAAGATATCGTGAATAATAAGGCATCTCTCTATTTAAAAAGCCTTCCCCACTATGTAGAGGAATATATCGCTATCCTCGTGATGGATGAGAGGGGCGCCTTAGTCGCGGCGACAGACAGGGGGTATGATTACTATCAGGGGGATCAGAAATGGTGGCAGGCCATCCATCAGGACCGTGAAAAGGGGGTCTTTATCAGCGATATCAACTACGATAAGGGAAAAAGACATTACCTGCTGGAGATCGCCTTTCCTGTTTACACCAAGGGAAGAGGCCATAAACAGGGAATAGGGGCCCTCCATATCCTATATAAGGCAGAGAAGATATTCACGATTGTCGGAGATGTCAGGATAGGCAGGACCGGACACGCAAACCTTGTGTCCGGGAATGGCGAAATTATTATCTGCCCCATCTTCCCTCCCAGGAGCCATAGTATCAATGAAAAGCTGATCAGGGAAATAGTGAGTCGGATCTCCGGTTGGGGCATTGCAGAGGATGATGGCCATGGCGGAAGAGATTCTATCGTTGGCTTCTACCCGCTCAGATTAAGTAATCAGTTGGTGAGGGAGAGTTTTTCCGGGAATAGCTGGTATGTGTTTATACGCCAACACCCCACGGAGACCTATGCCCCTATCCAGAGACTTCTCACCAAGGTGTCTTTCATGGTATTTTCCCTGATTGGGGTGCTGACACTTATGGGATTTTATGCATCAAAGAGGATCGTGGAACCCATCCTCCTCTTAAAAAAGGAGTCAGAACTGATCGGGGAAGGGAATCTGGATCACCGAGTGGAGGTCCGCACAGGGGATGAAATAGAGTCCCTGGCAGAAGAATTTAATTCCATGGCGGAAAGGCTTAAGACTTATCATACACAGCTTAAAACAGAGAGTTATAAATTAGAGCGTATCCTCCTTTCTGCCGGTGAAGGGATCGTGGTTGCAGATAATGAAAACAGGGTGGTGATGATAAACCCTGTGGCGGAGAATATCCTTGGGGTCACGATACAGGAGGTCAAGGGGAAATCCATATTCCCCTGTCACAAGAATCCCGAAAGGGTGCAACAGTTGCTCCAATTAGAGGGGGCCTTACCTGTTCAGATTACCATACCCGTTGGGTCGAAGATCGTGGAAATCAATGTGACCTTAATAAAATCGGATGAAGAGATGATAGGCTCCATGATGATAATGCGGGACGTTACCCTTGTCAAATATATGGAAGAGGAATTAAGAAAACATAGTGAGCAATTAGAGAATCTCGTCTATCGGAGGACAAAGGAAATTAACGCGACGAAGAAGTATCTTGAAAATCTTCTTGAAAATGCGAATGATGTGATCTATACCCTCAACAGGGATGGAATGTTTACCTATGTGAATCAAAAAGTAGAGATGTGGGGGTATGAGAAGGAGGAACTGGTTGGGCAACGTTTCCATGCCCTTTTAGTCACTGAGGAGGCCGTGGATAAGGGGGCTGTGGAAATGGCGGAAATAAAACCTACCAATGAGATAAGGATAAGGAATAAAAAGGGGGAGGTGAGGGACCTCCTGGTCAGGACATCCCCGCTGAAAGGGGATGAAGGGGCGGTCATCGGTGTCCTCGGGATAGCCACCGACATTACAGACAGAAAGAGGCTGGAAGAGCAGATGATGAGGACAGAAAAACTGTCGGCGATTGGCCAGCTCTCCATGGGGGTTGCCCATGAGATCAACAATCCCTTATCCGGGATGATGAACTGCGTCAGGACATTAACAGAGGAGGGGGAAGATGAATCCCTCAGGAAGAGATATCTGGTCCTTCTGGAGAAAGGGTTAGACAGGATAGAGTCTATTGTAAGGCAGCTTCTGGGATTTGCCAAGGAGTACAAGTTTGAATTTACCCCTTGTGAGATTGATGACCTGATCATGGACACCATCCGGCTGATAGATCATAAGATAAAGAGAGGGGATATCCGCCTTCAACTGAATCTCAATTGTAAGGAAAAAAAGCATCTCCTCCCTGGAAATCATATCCAGCAGGTTATTCTGAATATCATAATCAATGCCATTCACGCCATGCCGCAAGGGGGTATCCTTACCATAGAGACTTATGAGGGCCATAAAAACCTGATTGTGAAGATCTCCGACACCGGGATTGGAATTCCCAGAGAAAACATAAGACGGATATTTGATCCCTTTTTCACCACGAAGGATGTCGGTGTAGGAACCGGCCTTGGTTTATCGTTGAGTTATGGTATCATTAAAAAACTCGGGGGTGAGATAGACGTAGAGAGTAAAGTGGGCAAGGGGTCCACATTTAAAGTGGTGATTCCCCATAAGCAGGGAGAATAAAGAAAAGAATGGAAGACGGAATTTACAGGCCTGAGATCTTGCTGGTAGAAGATGATGAGATTATGCGGGTGACCGTCTCAGATCATCTGAGGAAAAAAGGGTGGACTGTGACCGTGGCAGAGGATGGGGTGATCGGGATGGAGCAGTTGAAAAAGAAGGATTTTGACATCGTGATCTGCGATATCCGGCTGCCCAAAAAAAACGGCATGGAATTGCTCAGGGAGGCCAAAGAGACCTCATCCCAGGCTGAGTTTATTATGATGACTGCCCATGGCACCATCGGCGATGCTGTTGAGGCGATGAGGCTTGGGGCCAGAGATTACATCACAAAACCTTTCCACGTAGATGAACTGGTCATCCGTGTTAAAAAGATCATTGAGCATCATGTTCTGCTTGCAAAGTATGAATTGCTCAAGGAGAGCGTAGAGGAAAGGTACTCTTATCAAAATATCATAGGAAGAAGCAAAAAGATGCAAGCGATTTTCAATGTGATTGAGAAGGTGAGCAGGATAGATACCAATGTGATCATCCTTGGTGAGAGCGGGACAGGTAAGGGGCTTGTCGCCAATGTAATCCACATGATGAGCAGCAGGAGAGACAGGCCCTTTGTCAAGGTGAATTGTGCTGCCCTGCCCGGGACCCTGTTGGAGTCAGAACTGTTCGGGCATGAGAAGGGGGCCTTTACAGGCGCCATCAGGAAAAAGAGCGGGAAATTTGAATTAGCCGACAGGGGCACCATATTTTTTGATGAGATAGGAGATATCCCTCCCTTTGTCCAGGCAAAGCTGCTCAGAGTTCTCCAGGAACATGAATTTGAACGGGTGGGAGGGGAAGAGACCATCAAGGTAGATGTCCGTCTCGTCTCCGCTACCAAGGAAGATTTAGAGAATCTGGTCGCCAATGGGAAGTTCAGGGAGGACCTCTATTTTCGTCTGAAGGTGATCTCAATCCATCTCCCCCCTCTGAGAGAGCGGAAAGAGGACATCCCCTTTCTGGTAGAGGAATTCCTAAAGAGGTTCAATAAAAAATTAAAGAAAAATCTTACCCTGTCCAATGAGGCCGTAAAGTGCCTGATGTCTTATGACTATCCTGGAAATGTCCGGGAGCTGGAGAATATTATAGAAAGGACAGCCGCCATGACAGACAGTGATGTCATCATGCCTAAGGATATCCTTCACTCTTTTGACAAGAATATCCGGATCTACTCTGATAAAGAAGAGGAGAATCTGACTCTCAAAGAATTGCTGACCCGGATAGAAAGGGAACATCTGATAAAAGTCCTTGCAGAAACGGACGGGAACAAGGTAGAAGCGGCGAGGATCTTAGGGATCAGTAGAAAAAATCTTTGGGAGAAACTCAAGGTGTATCACTTGTTAAAGTAACACCGCCAGTTACCGCCCGGTAACTGAGTGGTCATGCCTGTGTATCTCTTCAAATCCCTCTCATTCTTTTTTTCCTTTAAACCTTAACAGGTTACGAAGTTCTTCTTACGAATAAAACTACTGGTATTCCTTTTGCTTAATAAAGAGTTTTGTAACTCGAATTCAATTTTACAGAAAGGAGGTGAGGTTATGATCACGAAAACATGGACAAGAAGGGCATTCATAACAGCCCTGGTCGCCATCCCTTTATTCTTCCTGATACTCCAGTATGTTGATATCACACCGGTATATTCCGCAGATGAACAGGCGTTAAAACCGAGGGTCCCTGCAGATAAACTGGCAGAAGTGCAGTCTTTAAAGAGTCCGATAGTGGCGAGCGAAAAGACCATTTCAACAGGCAAGGCCATCTTCCATGGAAAAGGGGTATGTGTTAACTGCCATGGCGAGGCAGGTAATGGGAAGGGTCCGATCGCAAACTCATTTGATCATCATCCGAGGGATTTCACGGATACGGATGATATTGGCTGGCAGAAGGCAAGGACAGATGGCGAGATATTCTGGGCCATTTCCAAGGGGACAGAATATGGCATGATTCCGTATGAGGATATGCTGAGTGAGGACGAGAGGTGGGCGCTTGTGGCCTATATCAGGAGTTTAGAAAATTCTGTAGTCGCGAATCATAAATAAGCCTTAATAAGGGAGGGTGGGTTATGGCTAAGAAATATTTTTTTGGAGTGATGCTCCTGATCGGGGCAATGATTATCGGTACTCCTACGGGGAGTGATGCCGCAGATGAGGTTGCAAAACTGACGACAGCTCCTGAAGTGCCGCCGGCAATTACACGGCCTGGAGGGGCTAATGTCACTGTAGAACTGGAGACGACTGAAGTGAAAGGGCAATTGGCAGATGGCGTGGAATATACGTACTGGACATTTGGCGGAACAGTTCCAGGTCCAATGATCCGCGTTAAGGTGGGAGATAATATTACTTTCACCCTAAAGAACAGTGATGCAAGCAAAAATCCGCACTCGATAGATTTGCATGCTGTAACAGGTCCTGGCGGCGGCGCTAAGGCCACCCTGACACTTCCGGGTGGGAAAACAGGGTTTTTCTTCAAGGCGCTGAATCCTGGTTTATATGTCTACCATTGTGCCGCTCCCCATATCCCGACCCATATTGCGAACGGGATGTACGGCCTCATCCTGGTAGATCCGGAAAAAGGTCTTCCCAAGGTAGACAAGGAATACTATATCGTCCAGGGAGATTTCTATACGACCGGCAATACAGGTGAGAAAGGTGCGCAGGGTTTCTCTGTAGAGAAGGCAAGGGCAGAACAACCTACCTATGTTAAGTTTAATCCCATGGCTACCCCGGGTAATTTGAAGGCTAAAGTTGGGGAGAAGGTACGTCTCTATGTAGGCAATGGCGGCCCTAACCTTACATCGGCCTTTCATGTTATTGGGGAGATCTTTGACACGGTATATCAACTGGGCGCTGTAGGTTCTGACCCTGCCAAGAATGTCCAGACCACACTCATTCCACCGGGTGGTGCGGCGATTGTTGACTTCAAAGTGGATGTTCCAGGCAACTATATCCTTGTTGACCATGCCATCTTCCGGGCCATTGACAAGGGCGCTGTAGGGATCCTTGAGGTTGCAGGGCCCGATGTGCCGAATGTTTTCAAACCTCTCAAGACCGGGGGAGCTGATGCCGGGCATTAATAGAGCAGGAATGTGAGGTAAAGGCAAATGAAGCGAAAAAGATTATGGCTAATTCTGTTAACGATATTCGTTGTGGCAGGGTTGGTTAGTATCAGTTATGCCGAGGTGAAGTTAGGCGGAGAGCTGCGGGTACGGGGTGTTATGGTGGACAACAGTGACACGACCACTGCTGGCGCTAAGAAAGATGGAGGGTATTTTGAGCAGAGGACCCGGCTCAATGCAGATGCCTCGGTGGATGAGAATGCAAAGATCGTCATCCAGATTCAGGACAGCAGGAAGTGGGGAGAGAAAAAAGCTACTGGTGATAATACACTTGTAACTGGTCAGGATGCCGAGGCCTTGGACCTTGCTCAGGGCTATGTGGAGATCGGAAAACTCTTCGATCAGCCGCTCTCAGTACGGTTGGGTCGCCAGGCCATGGCTTACGGCGAACACAGGCTTATCGGCACACTGGAGTGGAGCAACAATGCCAGGAGGTTTGACGCGCTGAAGTTTATCTACAAGCATGATGTCGTTGATGTGGATGTATGGACGGCTAAGGTAGCAGAGAGTGGAGAAGACTGGGGGAACGATGATAATTTGAATGGCGTCTATGTGACTCTGAAGAGTATCCCCAAAAATGCTGTAGATCTCTATCTGCTCCAGAAGATAGCAGGTGCTACTAACCTTAACTTCTATACTATCGGAGCCAGGGTAAAGGGTGGCGTTGAGAACGTCAACGTGGACTATACAGCAGAGGTTGCCGTACAGACAGGTGATGCCAGCACTAATGTAGATAAAGGGGCTTCAGCCTATGCCATCAGGGCAGGTTATACAGTACCTAATGTTAAGGGATTAAGGGCAGGCGTAGAGTATGATGCCGCAACAGGGGACAAGTGTGTCACCTTTACTGGTACTACGTGTACCGACTCTGGCACTAAGAATGAGGCATTTGACAATCTCTATCCAACCAATCATTACCTCTATGGCTTTACAGATGATGTGAACTGGACCAATACGAATGCCTGGTCTCTCAATGTTAGCTTAAAGCCTATGGATAAGGTTAATCTCGCCGTTGAGTACTGGAACTATAAGACTGATCAGGAAAATTCAGCGGGTAAAGATGACAATGGAACGGAGATAAATGGGAAGCTTAATTATGAGCTGAGCAAGAATATTACATGTGAAGCGGCCTATGCGCTACGGGATGCTGGTGATTCAGCAGGACCAGCAAAAGCTTACGATAGCAGTACCTTTGGGAATATCCCGGCGGATAAAAGCGCATCCTTCGGTTATTTTTTGATTAATGTGAAGTTTAACTAAGTTGCCAAAAGACTCTACCTGGGCCTATCTCTCATGGGTACGGTGAGCTTCTAATAGAAGGGGAAAGGGGCTTCCCCTTTCCCCGCTTGGCACTGATCAGTTACCAGGCGGTAACTTCTTAAGTAACCATACAGTAACTTCTTGCTCTATAAGAGAGATGTATTAAATGATGTACTCTTTTATTTTTCTCTTATGTATTGCCAGGTTATAAAGCTGATTTTCAATATACATCTTTTGGTATCTGTCTTGAATAAGTAATGACTACCTCGAGATCGTGATTCTAACCACAGAATGGAATAGAGGATAGATTTATGATGCTAAAAGAGATTGATGAAAGAACCGGCACTTTGTTATATGGATGGCTATTACTTGCCATCTCTTCTCTCGTATTTGCAGGGGTTTTTGCCTTTTTGATAGCCATGTCAAGGACCCCTCTGATTCAGGATTTTTTCTGGATAAAGGATTTTTTTCATAAAGGTCTTGTAGGCCATGTGATCCTGGCTTTTGTAATCTGGTTCCTCTCTTTTATGGGTGTGCTCTCGATAGTCTCTGCAGGATTAATTAGAAAAGGGAACTCCGGATTCAAGATGGGGTGGATAGGCCTTTTTAGTTCTTCAATAGGTACGTTTATGATAATAATCTCCACCCTCTCCGGATGGGGTTCTCCAAGACTTGCCAATTACATCCCTGTCTTGACCCATCCCATGTTTTATTTAGGGCTATTTCTTTTTGCTGCCGGCATATTTCTCCTTCTACTTGATATCCTACCAAATATCTTTAAGGACATTAACGAAAATGGGTCATCACTGATTGCCCATGGTATGGCCATAGCCGGGTTAACGGTCTTAATCGCCTTTATATGCTTTGGACTTGCATACTATTTTCTCCCCTCGCCGCAAATAGAAGGAGTTAATTTTGAGCTCCTCTTCTGGGGGGGGGGACATATACTTCAATTTACTAATACCATTTCGATGGTCGTTGTGTGGATTTTTTTGCTTCATTTAACCCTGGGGATTTTTCCCCTGCGGGAAGGCCTCATAAGAGTCCTTTTATGGGCCTATCTCTTATGTGTCCTTCCCGCCCCTCTTTACTTTTTCATTTATGACATCTCCACCCCGGAATATAAAAACAGCTTTACCCGTCTTATGGAATTTGGCATCGGTCCTCCAACAGGGATCATTATTATATCTATTATAGCGGCAATCATAAGACAGAGGATTCAGAATAGAGAAAAACTCCCCTGGGGAAATCCCATGTTCTCTTCACTTGCCTTGTCTGTCTTAGTCTTTACACTGGGCGGGGTTATCTCCATGACCATAAGGGGTAGTAATGTGAAGATACCGGCCCACTATCATAGCGTAATAGGTGCAGTGACCCTTGCCTTTATGGGCATTACCTATCATCTCCTATCTTTGATAGACAGAGAGATCTATATGAAAAAGATTGGCAGGATTCAGCCTTATTTGTATGGTATGGGTGTATTAATATTTTCCCTGGGGCTCTTCTGGGCAGGTTCACACGGGGTTCCAAGAAAGACTGCCGGGGTTGCACAGAATCTTGATTCATACGGTAAGCTTGCTGGAATGGGTCTTATGGGACTCGGAGGGATTATTGCAATACTGGGAGGCGCAACCTTTGTCATTAATGCCATTTTCTCACTGTTAAAACGTAGAAAGACAGAAAATGTTGGGGCAGAAGAGGAGACTTATGGTAAAGAATATTCTGTCAATATTTAAGATCAGGATAGGGATGCTGATCTCTTTCAGTGCTGTGGCAGGATATATTGTTGCTGAAAAGGGGACACCTTCTTTCCCCAGGATTTTCCTTCTTGCTGTGTTGACCCTTATGGCATCAGCCGGCGCAGGCGCTTACAATCAATACTACGACAGAGACATAGACGCGGTTATGAAAAGAACGGATAACCGCCCGTTACCATTGGGGGGAATCCGCTTAACTCATGGTGTAGCTTTTGCAGGAATCTTCCTCATCTTCCTGTCAGTTATCGGTGCCTTTTTCACTTTAAATTACGTAGTATCACTGCATCTGTTTCTCGGTGCCTTTGTCTATGCAGTTATATACACAGTGTGGCTTAAGAGGCGAAGCTGGATCAATATAATAATCGGCGGGTTATCCGGCAGTTTTGCCGTACTTGCCGGAGGGGCGTCAGCGAACCCGGGGTTTTGTCTGCCTCCGATACTCCTTGCTGTTGTCTTATTTTTCTGGACTCCATCTCACTTCTGGAGTTTTGCTATAGTCCATAAAGAGGATTATCAAAAGGTCGGCATCCCAATGCTCCCTGTTATCCTCGATAATCATAAAAGCGCTTTATTGATACTATTAAACACCTTGTTCCTGTTTATCTCCTCACTGTTTCTTCTCTTTTTCGGCCATCTCGGTTTAATTTACGGTGTAATCGCCGTGTGTACAGGAGTCTTTTTTATTGGAAGAAATCTTCAGCTCCTGATAAACCCAACAAAAGAAATCGCGTGGAAGAATTTTAAGGCATCTATAATCTATTTATCAATAATCTTCATCGCTGTGATAGTAGACGTCAGTCTGAGCTAAAGATGATAAAAGGAATAAAAGGAATAAAAGGAATAATATTATCTATCCTGATCGTCTATTTTTATTTCACTACGATTACCCCTACCTTTTCCTCCGCCTTTGCCTCACAGCCTGAAGATTCAGAGGCGATCAGAGCAATGATGGCTGCTGAACAGTCAGTAGGGAAACAGATAGTGGATTATGTTTTTACAGACCAGGATGGAAACAGGTTTCATTTAAAGGATCTGTATAACAAACCTCTCATTATCAGTTTTGTCTACACAAATTGTCCCCATACCTGTTCAACGATTACAGCAAGCCTGGCCGCTGCAGTAAAAGAAATCGAGAATCCACAACCCCCCCTTAATCCCCCTTTACTAAAGGGGGAAAGAGGGGGATTTGATGTTATGACCATAGGATTTGATTATGAGAGAGATACACCAGAGAGGATGCTGGAGTTTGGCAAGAGATTTACTAATGACTTTAGCCACTGGAAGTTTGTAACTGCAGATAGAGATACCATCGAAAGATTCTCAAGGGATATTGGATTTTATTACACCAAAAGAGGGAATGATTTTAGTCATTTAAATATGATCTCTATGATAGCAGGTGGGAAAGTATATCAACATATTTACGGGGTCAATATTAAGAGCAGTGATATTGTTACTCCATTAAATGAACTATTGACAAAGAGAAGCGAAGGAAAAAGGCTGGCAAATCCTATAGGCTGGCGGGACAGGCTGATAACCATGTGTTCTTTGTACGATGAGTCTACTCAGACTTACAGGATCAATTACTACTATATAATCAGATTCTTTTTAGAACTTATGTCTCTCGCTGCTATCTTTTTCTTCATGTGGAAGAGGGAGGTCTATTCCCTTTATACCCGTGTGATGATGACAATGGTAAGGATAAAAAGGAGAGGATATGCGTAATTAAAAACCCTTTGGAAGGAGGTGAAAAGATAATGCCTGAAGAAAAAAAGATTTCCGGGTGGCAGGTTTTAATGGATGATATTTCTATGCTGTTTCTACTGGGGGTGGTAATTCCAACAGTGCTTTATGTTATATGGGGAGTTATGGAGTATGCATTTGCTCCGACATTTTCTCTTCCACCAGGTCCCACACCCTAATCATTTAATTTAATCTAAATGGAGGAAAATTATGCCGATAACATCTCCTGAAAAATACTGGTGGAAACCAGCAGATAAGGAAGAAAAAATATGGATTTCCATCGCATTATTATGGTGCCTTGTGCTGACGATCATGATGCCCCTTATGCATCTAATAGGTACTCAGAACCCTTCAGTCAATCCGATGAAGATCAGACCACAGGATTACAGGACAGTGAGTGAGGCATTTATAGAAAAATATAAGGTTGGAGAAGAGCAGGGTATTCCTGTTGTTGAACCACCTGATGGCGCAGATGTGTACCTTAGGGCGCAGATGTGGACATGGACTCCTATACTGAAACTCAAGAAGGGTGTAAATTATAAGTTCCATATATCGTCAGTGGACCTGATGCATGGATTTTCACTGATGCCGCTTGTTATGAATTTTCAGGTAGTGCCAGGCCATGACAATATATTAAACATGACGCCTACATCAGCCGGGACATTCCATATCATCTGTAATGAGTTTTGTGGGATAGGCCACCATACAATGGTAGGTAAAATAATCGTGAGTTAGGGGAGGAACTGCCTCTTTCTGTGCAGCATTCTCTAACACTTTTGGAAAAGGGGGGTAGAAAAGATGGCAAGTGAATTAGTGTTTAGAACCTGTCCCATTACAGGGAAAAAGGTTTATGCAGTCACTCAAAACCTGATATGGATAAATGCAGTAACAGCAGTAGTGTTTATCCTTGTAGGCGGGATAATGGCATTTCTGGTTGGGATGACACGCTGGCCTGCAGTCCATCTGCTGCCTGCTGACCTGTTTTATAGATTCCTGACAGCCCATGGACTGAATATGCTCATATTCTGGATCATATTCTTTGAGATAGCAGGTCTATATTTCGGATCTTCAGTTTTGCTTAATTCAAGACTTGCGGCGCCAAAGGTTGCATGGCTGGCATATATCCTGATGCTTGTTGGGGCAGTTCTGGTTGATATCATGGTATTCACCGGTAAGGCAGACGTAATGTTCAGCTCTTATGTCCCGTTGCAGGCTGATCCGAAATACTACCTTGGGATTATCCTTTTTGCTGTCGGCGCCCTGATAGGATGCGGCATCTTTTTTGGGACATTGGCAATAGCCAAGGCAGAAAAGACCTATGAGGGGTCTGTTCCTCTGGTCACTTTTGGTTTAGCTGCGGCTGCCATCATTGCTGTTTTCACCCTCGCATGTGGCGCCATAATTTATATACCGACATTCCTGTGGTCTCTTGGGCTGATAACAAACTTAGACCCGGGTGTATACAGGTTAATCTTCTGGGGAATGGGCCATTCGTCTCAACAGATAAACGTAACAGCAATGGTCTCTATATGGTATCTCTTAGGAGCGTTGACTGTTGGGGCAAAGCCTGTTAATGAGAAGATATGCAGAAGCGCATTTTTCCTTTATATCTTGTTTATCAATCTTGCTTCAGAGCATCACCTTCTGACAGACCCTACTTTAAGTCCGTACCATAAGATGGTAAATACCTCTTACTTCATGTATCTGGCGGTGCTTGCCAGTATGATCCATGCCCTGGCAATCCCAATGATGGTTGAGGTTGCCCAGCGGAAGAAGGGATTTACAAAAGGACTATTTGAATGGCTCACAAAGGCGCCATGGGGCGAACCTGGTTTTCCAGCCATGATCTTTTCCCTCTTCATATTCGGTTTTATAGGTGGTATCACAGGTGTGGTCTATGGTACAGAACAGCTCTCCATAAAGAGTCATAACACATGGGCTATGACTGGTCATTTCCACGCTACTGTTGTAGGTGGAACCACCCTTGCCTTTATGGGCCTTACCTATTATGTGATTCCCCTCATCTTCAGGCGGGAGCTTATCGGGAAAAAACTGGCTGTCGTCCAGCCGTATATCTTTGGCATTGGAATAATTCTGATTGCATTAGGTATGGGAGGCGCTGGAACACTGGGTTCACCAAGAAGACACTGGGATATTACCTTTGCTCAGTCAGTTATTCCATTCTCATTTGACCCTGCTGTAATATTTTTTACAACAATAGCTGCCATAGGTGTATTAACCGCAGTGACAGGCGGGGCCATGTATGTTGGTGTGTCTGTGCTTTCAGTTTTCTTTGGCAGGAAGATGGCCGCCAATGAGGCCAAACTATTATAGGTACAGGCAATAGGGTTTCATAAATGATGAGATTGGAAAATTAATAGAGGAGGTTTGTTATGGAAGAAAAACATGAGGATGACTTTCCAGCGCCAGGCACCTTTGTCATTATTATGATCTTTTTAGCTATGTTTGTTTTGTTCTATTTCTTAAACTGGAAGTGGTTGTCCATGGTCTGGAATATTGGAAAATGAGGGGTATACCCTCGGGGCGCATATAGATAGTTTCTGAATGGGCAGTAATTTTATCATGATGCTATGATAAAATTACTGCTTTTTTTTCGAACAAGTTCCTTCCCCCCTTGTTTTAACACCTGATATGATGATTGTCATAGCTTTAAATGGCCGACTGAATTACCATGTTATTAGAGATAGAAGATAACAAATGAAATACCTACAAAGCAATTGATGATGTCGTTTAAAGAACCTTAGAGGAGAATCGGCTTATGGGTTCTTTAGGAAGAAGAATCGTACATACTATTGATGGTTGGACAGATCGTATCATCCCGCCTAAATATAATCCATTATACTGGCTGGGCACACTATGTTTCGTTTCCCTGATGCTGATACTTATAACCGGTAGTTACCTGTTTTTATTTTATAAGACCGGCGCCCCTTACGAATCAGTTCAGTACCTTACTGTCAACCAATGGTATATTGGCGGCTATTTGCGGAGTATACACCGCTATGCCTCTGACGGGTTAATTTTGTTCATGACGCTTCACCTCGTGCGTGAGTTTCTTCTCGGCAGATACCGTCAGTGGAGATGGTTATCCTGGGTTTCAGGTGCTGCCCTCCTGGTTGCCTGTCTTATCCTTGGAATTATGGGATACTGGCTGGTTTGGGATGGACGGGCCCAGTTAATTGCCCAGAAGACCGCCCAATTACTTAATGATATCCCAATATTTGTTGAGCCACCTTCACGCTCATTTTTAAGTGGTGATACCATCAGCAAGATGTTGTTCTTTGTCCTCCTTCTGGGACATATAGGCATATCACTGATAGGTATCAGCGCTTTAGTATTTATACATACATCGAGAAATGCCAGGCCAGTGCTTAAACCTCCGCGCGCAATTTCTGTTGCACTAGTGATTGTGCTCTCTGCATTATCCTTCATTGTCCCGGCTACTAATGCCCCAATGGCTGATCTGGCTAAGCTGCCAATTAATATTCCTTTTGATTGGTTCTTTTTATTTGTGTATCCATTAACCTCTGCCCTGTCGAAGCGGGCCTTCTGGTTCACATCCGCCAGCGGCGCCTTATTACTTTTTACAGCGCCATGGATTGGAAGATTCAGAAAGCCTCCGGCAGCACAGGTAATTCTGGAGAAGTGTGTCGGTTGTGAGCAATGCAATAAAGACTGTCCCTATGAAGCCATCAGAATGGTCCCCAGAAAAGACGGGAGGCCATATCTCCTGCAGGCAGAGGTGCTGGTTAACAGGTGTGCAAGTTGCGGTATCTGTGTCGGCTCATGTGATTCTAAAGCGGCTGACCTTCCTGACAGGACATTGGAGCAAACAGAAAAGGAGATAACCAGACTTTTAAATCTGCCGCAAAAGCAGGGTAGTGGGCCAAAGATACTGGGTCTGGTATGTGAAAAGAACATCAGGCTGGATAAGTTTATAAATGCAGAAAACAAAAGTCTTAAAGGGATGCCAAATGTTTTCGTTATTACATTCGTCTGTTCCGGTATGATTCATCACTCCACGATTGAATATGCCCTTGCATCAGGTGCAGAGGGTGTATTTGTAAGCGGCTGTCAGATAGAGGAATGTTACTACCGTGAAGGTTCCAGGTGGTCGCATGCAAGGTTGATGGGAGAGAGGGCGCCTGTTGTCTTACCATTGAAAGGCACAACAAGCGACTACTCACGAATCCGTTCATACCGGCTATCTCCTCTCCGGGCCAAAGACCTCATAAATAAGATAGGTCTCTTTCAAAAAGAACTTGAGCAGAAAACTTCTGTCAGGGCCTACAGGCCTATAGAGACTATGATACCCGGGGAAGGGACATACAAGAAAGTGGCGGCACTTTGCATTATTCCACTGCTTTTGCTGCCTGCCTTCCTCATCTCCTTTCTGTCCACAAAACCAACATACCCTTTCTATAGCAAAGACAACGCGTTAATAAAATTTACCTTCCAGCATTCTGGTAAACAGGAGGATTGTAAGGAAATAACTGAGAAAGAAACAGAGAGTAAACTTAAACATATGAGGAAGACAAACTCCCCTTATTCCCGCATGAGGATGGATTGTGCGAGAAAGAGGCTTCCCAGTTATGTAGAGTTAGATTTAGACAGGAGAAATATATTATCCAGGGTCTATCACCCTACAGGCCTGAGCGGTGACGGGTCCACATTTGCCTATGAGGAAATACCTATAGCCCCAGGGACACATGAAGTCACGGTCAGAATGAGGGATACCAAAGATGTCAGCAATTTTGACTATAACTTTGAAAAGAAAATAAACCTTGAAGCAGGACAAGTCGCTGTCATTGATTTTGACAGTGATAACAATAAATTTCACATCATGGGGCAGAGTGAGGAGGAAAAAGGTGAATAATGTATCAGACCATAGGGTATTACTGACGAGGGATATCCCTATGAGTGACTTCCCCTCTTTGGAAACAATCTTTATAGACATGTATGTTGCAAAGAATGGTTATAAGGCAGCGACTAAAGCCCTTCAGGAGATGAAGCCAGGAGATATTATCGAGGAAGTAAAGAAGTCTGGATTGCGTGGTCGTGGCGGCGGTGGATTCCCAACAGGAAAAAAATGGGAAATGGTGGCCGGAGCAGCAGGAGAGGAAAAGCATGTCTGCTGCAATGCCGCCGAGGGGGAACAGGAAACATTTAAAGACCGGTGTCTTATACGTTCAAACCCGCATCAATTAATTGAAGGAATCATTATTGCCTCCTATGCAGTCGGTGCCCATGTGTCTTATTTATATGTCAATGAAAACTATCGTGAAGAGATTACGTTGCTTGAGAAGGCGCTAAAAGAGGCTCAGGGAAAAGGGTATATCGGTAAAAAAATTCTGGGAACAGATTTCTCACTGGATATTCATATTCAGAAGTGTCCTGATCAATATGTTGCTGGCGAAGAAACGGCAATGATAGAGGTCATAGAAGGCAGGGCGGCCAAGCCATGGCAAAAGCCCCCTTATTATCCTGCTAACAGGGGCATCTATGGAAATCCGACCCTTGTAAATAATACAGGAACCTTGTCAAACATACCTCATATTGTCCTTAAAGGCGGCGATTGGTTTTCTCAAGTCGGCTCTCGACAGAACCCAGGAACAATGCTTTTTACCCTCACCGGTGATATAAACAGACCTGGTATATATGAGTTGCCACTGGGAACCACACTTAGCAAACTTATCAGCAATTGTGGTAATGGTTTAAAGGATGGGAGAAGATTTAAGGCAGCCTTTCTGCCGGGTAATTCCCCTCTCACAGAATCACATCTTGAAATCCGCCTTGACTTTGAATCATTAAAAGAGGCCGGCTCAGGGCTCGGTTGTGCTGCTGTCACTGTCCTGGGGGATGGAACCTGTGCAGTAGCTACAACACTGAAATTTTCCAGGTTTTTTATGAATGAGTCATGCGGACAATGCCCCCCCTGCCAGATGGGAACTGCCAATATGGCCATACTGCTTCAGAAAATTGAAGATGGTCATGGAAAAATAGAAGACCTTGCCGCCATTGAAAACATATGCAGCCTTTCAAAGGGGCAGGGCTACTGTCAGCTTCTATCAGGGGCTGTCTTTGTTGTTGAAGGTGCAATCAGACACTTCAGAAAGGAGTTTGAGGCCCACATCCATGAAAAGAGATGTCCTCTGCAAAGCAGTTCCGGCAATACGTTATAAAATCTACTTAGATTGAAGAAATTATCCCTCTATATTGAAGACTGGGCCAACAGGTGTTTCTCGCCCCGATTCAATCCCTTCTATTACCTTGGAGCAATATCCACCCTCTTTTTCATTATCCTGTTAATAAGTGGTATATACCTGTTTATATTTTACAGGACCAACAGCCCTTATCAGATAGTCCAGGATTTAACTGAAAAACAATGGTATCTGGGTGGCATTATGAGGAGTATTCATAGATATGCCTCTGATGGCCTGATAATCTCCCTCCTCCTGCATACCCTGCGTGAATATGTTAACGGTAGATACAGTCACTACAGATGGCTGGCCTGGGTCTCCGGCGTTATACTTTTTATTATCAGTTTGATATTAGGTATTTCAGGCTACTGGCTGGTATGGGACCAAAGGGCCCAGTTAATTGCCCTGAAGACATCAGAACTGTTAAATGATGTGCCCCTTTTTATTGAACCTCCATCCAGGTCTTTTCTCAGCAATGAGTCCCTCAGTGGAATGCTCTTTTTCCTTTTGCATTTTTTGCATTCAGCTTTACCGTTTGCCATGCTGATACTCATAGGCATACACATCATGAGATGTTCACGCCCGGTACTCAAGACACCTAAGGTTATAACGATTGCTGTAATAATCATGCTGCTTATGGTATCTGTTATTAAGCCTGCCACCAGCGCCAAACCTGCAGACCTGAATAGATTACCCCTAACCCCCCCGTTTGATTGGTTCTTCTTTTTCATATACCCGGTGAAGTCTATTCTTTCAAAACCCATCTTCTGGTCGATGACTACAGGTGTAATCATGATACTCTTTATAATACCCTGGATTAAAAGGCATAGGCCGCCTGTTGCACAGGTTGTATTAGAAAACTGCACAGGCTGTGACCAGTGTAATAAGGATTGTCCCTATGGGGCCATCCGTTTACAGCCCCGCACAGACAGGTTAGCCTATAAAATGGAGGCTGTTATTATGCCTGAGAGATGTGCTGCCTGCGGTATATGTGTAGGAGCCTGCGATTTTAATGCCGTCAATCTCCCTGGTATGAATGATGTACAGATTAAGGAAGATATAATCAATCTTTTATCTGGCATTCAACGGATAGACAAAAAACCAAAGATACTGCTGTGGGTCTGCAAACAAAGCATAAGATTTAATGGTACATTGGATATCATAAAAAGGATGACAAATGTTAAAATTATATCATTGCCCTGTATTGGCATGATTCAATCTGAGATGATAGAGGCAGGATTTAATGCCGGCGCAGACGGTATTTTTATCTGCAGTTGCGTGATGGGTGATTGTCAGTACCGTAAAGGCAACATCTGGCTGCAGGAAAGGCTGAGAGACAAAAGACCGCCGCTACTGAATAAAAGAGTTGACCGACGTAGAATCAGGGAATACTGGATGTCGCCTGTCCATACTACAAGACTTGTTGCAGAAATAGATCTCTTTGAAGAGGAGCTTAGTGCCTATCATATATCCGGATCTACTTAACAATCTCTCCACCTGAATTTATCCAGGCGGCTACACCCCCATCAAGGTTTTTAATTTTACTGAAACCGAGATTTGAAAGAACATCACTGATCTTTTTTGACCTTTCGCCATTCTCGCAATAGATAACAATCTCCTTACCCTTGTCTTTGTTCAAAGCCCTGTCCATATTTTTGAGGCTTGTAAATGGAAGATTAACAGCCCCTTTCAGGTGGCCGTTTTTAAAATCTTCGCTCGTCCTTGAATCAACAATGATAAGCTCGTTATTCTGGCTCATCAGGTTCACAAGGTCTTTGGATGAGATTGTTTCATATTCATATCTGGGTTCCTTGCTTCGCCATATATCCGATGTTTTGAATAAAAAGTTTATAATTCCGAAGAGCATAATGAGAATAAAGATGGCCGCATATTGAAGGTATATCTTTTTTTTTCTATCCATTCTTAAAATCTCCTCTGTTAATTTAGCCATGAAAGCAATTTCATTTAATCGATCTTTCAGAGATTACTACAATTATAGAATTTAAACAAGCGAAATAGATTTCCATTGACACCAAAATGCCTTTTGGTTACGCTATCCTCCGGACACCAAATTCCCTATCCTATACCTCTGGAAGATGAAGGCAGTGATGAGTCGTACGCGAAGTCAGGAACTTGTCAACGGGTCGCTGGTGAGGCATTGGGCCATCTGGTCCCTGATCTGGCTTACCATCTTTCCCCTGATGGGGCTCTTGGTCTCGATCAAATTTCACGAGCCTGACTTCCTCGGAGGTATCCCGTGGCTAACCTTTGGAAGGATGCGTCCTATCCATGTGAATGGGGTCATCTTCGGTGCATTTTCTACCAGTTTTTTCGCCTTGCTCTACTACTTTGTTCCCAGACTCTGTGGGGCCCGGATGTACAAAGAGGAGTGGGGATGGTGGCTGCTGTGGCTGTGGAACGCATTTCTTATCCTGGGTTCCATCTCCTTTATGATGGGATACAACTCGGGTGTAGAGGCCGCGGAGTATCGGTGGCCGCTTAACATCCTGCGTTTTGCCGTGTTGTCTCTGATTGCAATTCAGGTCCTGGGGACCATCTTACGCAGAACAGAAAAGCGATTCTACGTGGCCATGTGGTATACCACTGCCGCCGTCATCTGGACCCTGATGAATCTGATTCTGGGTAATGTCCTGCTCCCTTATGCCCAGGCCTTCACAGGGGTCAACAGTGCGGCTATGCACGGATTGTATATCCATTACATTGTAGGTCTGTGGCTCACACCGGGCGGGCTGGCAATCATCTATTATTTTCTCCCCCTGAGTGCAAAGAACCCGCTTTACAGCCACCGGCTTTCCCTTCTGGGTTTCTGGTCTCTGGCCTTCTTCTACCCCTTTGTTGGAATCCACCATTATCTCTACAGCCCGATTCCAATCATGTCGCAAACGCTCTCGATCGTCACCAGCATGCTCTTGATCATCCCGGTCTGGACGGTGACAGTGAATTTCTTCGGGACGATGAAGGGCCGTTGGGGAGCTGTCCTGGGAGGAGGGGGGGGTGATAACTACGCCGCCAAGTTCTTCATGCTGGGGGCCGTGTATTACCTGCTCGGTTGTTTTCAAGGTTCCACCGAGGCCCTTCGCCGGATCCAGCAACTGACCCATTTTAATGATTTCGTGATCGGCCACTCTCACCTCACTGTCTTTGGAACCATGGTCGTGTGGGCCATCGGCGGGCTTTATTATGTGTGGCCCAGGGTTACCGGAAGGGAATTATGGAGTGACCGGTTGGCAAGCTGGCATCTATGGTTGACCATCACGGGATTTAGTGTGATGACGATCGTCCTTACGACGATGGGATTTGTCCAGGGTTCGATGCTGGAGTACCAGGCCAATTTTGTTGATACGGTTAAAGAGATGCAGGGCTGGTGGATTGCCCGGACCCTTTCCGGGGCCGTAATGGATATCGGGTTCATCCTGATGATGATCAATTGTTACAAGACGGTGCAGAAGGGAAAGGTCTTAAAGGGTGAAGTCCCTGAGGGTCCCCTTTGGGAGGAGGAAACCCCTGTTCGCACAACAGTCAGGGGACGTTGGATGGAGACCCCCTCTACAGTCTTCCTGGCGGCAGGGTTGGGTTTCTTCTTTCTGGCTGTCTTTGTTCAGGGAATCATTCCCTGGTTGATACCTGAGACCCGCGCGACCACGGTAGCAGATTCCGTGACCAGGAAGCAGATCCAGGTGGCCGACTACACCCCTCTCGAACTTCGGGGGAGAAGGGTCTACATCCGGGAGGGATGCTGGTACTGTCATTCTCAATATACCCGCGCGGTTACGGGAGAATCCTTCCGGTGGGGACCGGTCTCCCAGGCGGGGGAATATGTCCATGATCTCCCTCATCTTTTCGGCACCCGGCGAATCGGCCCGGATCTGACACGCGTCGGGTGTAAATATGGAGACGATTGGCATATTGCCCATCACTGGAACCCCCGTCAGATCGTCCCGGATTCGATTATGCCCTCGTTCCCCTGGCTGTTTGAGCCTTATAGGGGGGATGCCCCGCCGCAGATGAACGAAGATGGAAAGGCCCTGGTGGCCTATATTCAACGATTGGGAACCTCCATTGGTGATTGGCGGGAGGGATTCACTCCAACCCGGCTCTCCTCAGGGGGAGCGCTCAATCTGGACCCGGACGAAAGGGAGGAACTGATCTCACGGGGCAAAGCGGTCTTTGAACGGCGGTGTGCCGGCTGCCACGGCAATAAAGGGGATGGAAACGGGCCGGCGGCCCGCTTTTTGGACCCTAAACCCCGGGACTTCACCCGTGGCCTATTCAAATTCCGGTCCACGCCAGGCAAGGACTCTCTCCCCACAGATGCCGATCTCTTCATCACGGTCACTCATGGCCTGTGGGGGACCGCCATGCCACCCTGGCAGGACATCCCGGAGTCTGAGCGGTTTGCCGTGATCCAGTATATCAAGACCTTCTCTGACCGTTGGCAAAAGGAACCGGTGGATATCCCCATCCCTGTTCCGATAGAGCCCCTGGTCACAAAGGCCTCGATCGAGAACGGAGAGGCCCTCTTCCACGGCAAGGCCATCTGTTTCATGTGCCATGGGCCGGCCGGAAAAGGGGACGGTCTTCTGGCCGGGGGGCTCAAAGACACATGGGGTCATCCCATACGACCGGCTGATTTCACCCTCTCGGCTGGGGTCCATGGAGGTGTCAAGCTGGGTCATGATGGAGAACACATCTTTAAGACGGTAATGACCGGTGTAGGGGCGACCCCCATGATCCCCTTCCAGGATCAGCTCACCCCGGAACAGGTGTGGGATGTCGTTCACTATGTCCAATCCATCCGCATCCAGGCCCATGCATCTGAGTTGATTGCTGCAGGACTGAATACAAAGGATCGTGAAGAGGCGCTGTCCCGGATCTGGGCCTCGCTATCGGATGCCGCGGCTCATAAACGCATTGATCAGGAAGTGATACAGATGCAGCTATCCCATCTCAGGGAGAAGGGGATTCACATAGCGGAGGGGAATACCCCGGGGAGGTGATCTATGGATGAAGATAAGCAGAAGACTGAAGATTCTTTGCACCCGCGCAAGGCCCCGGCCGACAGGAAACAGGACCCTGAAAGGGTTTATCTTTACAGGGATGCCGGTATTCAGGTTCGGACTGGGACCATCCCACTGTGGCTCAAGATCGTGGCGATTGGTTTGATGATCTGGGGAGTCTATTACACGATCCGTTACTGGAACACACCGTAGCTTTAAACATCTCCGTTTAACTCACGATTAGCGCCGGGCTGTCCGCTGTCGGGACTTTTTACACAGCTGATTACTCACCTCTTGTTTCGGAGGAGTGAGGCGAGGGAATTTACAATAAACAGGATTCCCCCGAGGATGGCTATGCCGCCGCCGATGCCTACGAGGATCATCCCTGCCATTTTTGCGGCATTGTCCAGCTGCTGTGCCGCGCCAAAGGTCTTGCGGGCCACACCATGGGCGCCTGCCCAGTAGAGGCCGAGGACAAAGAGGGCTTGACCCGTTCCATAGATATAGGGCTGAATAGCCGCGAGCCTCCGGCTATAGGTCTCCCTTTCCAACAGAGAGAGGAGATGGTTTGTCAGCCCCATGAATGCAAGGGTGACCCCTCCGATAGCGCCGTGGTAGTGGGAAGGTATCTTTGTGTTATATCCGTATATCTTAAACGATATCAGGCCCCCGAGTCCAAAGAGGATCATTGAAATAACCAGCGAAGAGAACTCAGGCCTGTTCCAGGGGAGACCTTTGAACCTCCTTGAGGCGATAAGGGCCAGGATGGCCATGGAAAAAATAGCGGTAGAGGGTCCGAGTCCGTACTCCATAAGGCCGGTGAAGAACCGGATGTATTCAGGGCTGGAAGTATCAAAGAAGAGGTATATGAACGGTGCCGGGAGAATAAATATCAGATAAAGCAGATAGAGCCCCTTCGAATAGCTGTCCCTCATCGGGAACTTTTTAAAGACAAGGCTTGTAAGAAAAAGCCACACGGTCATCATGGTAATGGTATTGGTAAACTGGAGCACATGCCCCCCGCCCCAGAAGAGGAGTTCCAGATTAAGCGGCATCTTTTGGGATGGCGCCACAACCTGGAAGTAGTATGACAGCCCAAAGCAGGCGGCTGCGCTGAGGCCGGCTGTCCCTGAGATCGCCATCCCGAAGGTCAGCAAGGGGAGACGGCCCTCATAGCTCTTCTCCTGCCATGCCTTCCCAATGGTTAAGAAGGTATTGATCAGGGTCAGGATGATCCCTGAGGCCAGTAACAGGAGTCCTGTATAAAAGAGGGGGTGTGTCAAGACAGGGATGTAATTGATGAACTGCGGGTCGCCTGTGCCGGAAGCCGCGGCAATAATGACAAGCAGGGCGCCGGCAACCGAGAAGAGGAGCCCGCCCCAGCCTAACGTCTTATTAAACAGTGTGGTGTTTAGAAGAACAGTGCTGGTCCATGTCCATAAGAGCCCCTCAAATGCCAGGAACCAGATGCTAAAGGATAAGGTGACATGTCCCACTAAGGCGACGCGTATATAATCCGGCCGGGGGAGGAGGCTATGGACAAAGGGGGTTCTTGCCGCGACGATCATGAATGCAAATATCCCGGCAAACATCAGTGAGGCGACGGCAAAGGTTAGCCAGCCGTAGAGCAGTTTCCGCGTACCTTCATCCAGACTGTTTTTATCAGCATTCATCCTGATCATCATTGTATAAAAAAAAGACTTGACAAGTCAATTTAAATAGGATAAATATAGTCCTGTTTGAATCAGGATTGATTTAGTCTTGTTTCTCTTTCAGGCTGCGAACCCATGGAAAGGAGTTGTGAATGTTCAGACTGAGCAGGGCCGCAGAGTATGGCGTGAGGGGGATCCTTTATCTTGCCAGCAACTATTCTGAAGACAAGGTCTCTGTGATCGAAGAGATATCAAAGGCGCAGGATGTCCCGTTGCCTTATATGGCGAAGCTGTTTCAGACATTGGCCAGGAAGGGGTTTGTTAAGTCGTTCAAAGGGCAGAAGGGTGGGTTTGTCCTTACCAGGCATCCGAAAGAGATCAGCCTGTTGGAGGTGATAGAGGCGATGGAAGGACCTATCTTCTTAAATGTCTGTCTTTTTCATGAGGGTTATTGTCCAAGAGATAAGGTGTGTTCTGTCCATGAGGTATGGGCAGAGGCGCAGAAAAGGCTTGTAGATTATCTAAGGGGGTGTAACTTTGCAGAGATGGCAATCTCGGCAGCAAAGAAAACAAAAGCGTTTAATCAAAAGAAAGGAGGGCCAAAATGAACACTCTTAACCTCAGAAAGGAGGAGAATGACCATGAACGAATATGCAGTAGAACATGAGATCTCAGGCCATGAGCCGCATTGGGAGACAAGCCCTTGGCCCCTGGTGCTGAGTATGGCAATGCTGTTCGTCTTTCCCTTTGCCTTTTCCCTCTATTTTGTATACGGCAAGCCGATCATGGCGATCCTGTCATTAGGGATCGGCATCCCATTGACAGTACTGTCTGTGGCAGGCTGGATCAGCGAAGGGGTGGGACAGACGCGGGAACCTGGTTATAGCGTCAAGGCGATGCCCTTCTTCATCGTGGCAGAGGCGTTTATCTTTGTCGCCTTTTTTGTGGGCTACTGGGTGATGCGGCTGAGCGCCTCATCCTGGCCGCCGGCCGGGACGCCGGAGATCGCGCTCACGGTTCCCATCATTATGACCATTGTCCTGGTATCCTCCAGTTTTACGATCCATCTCAGTGAGCAAAAGATGGAACATGGCGACAGGGGCGGATTCCTGATGTGGCTCATTGTCACGATCATCCTCGGCACACTCTTTCTCGGTCTCTCCATGAATGAATATTCCCATCTCTTTGCCGAAGGCTTTAATTTTAAGACCAATGCCTACAGCACAGCCTTCTTTTCCATCACAGGCTTCCATGCCTCTCATGTATTTGTCGGGATAGCGATGTTCATCTGCATCCTGATACCGGCGCTGATGGGGAAGATGAGCAAGAGCTTTGTGAAATCGGCATCCATGTATTGGCACTTTGTGGATATTATCTGGTTTTTTGTAGTGACTCAGGTCTATTTTTGGTCATGATCTGAGGAGATGTAGGGGGGAAGGGCGTGAGAAAGTTAGCGATCGTTATCTCCTGGATACTCCTATTAATAACTCCGCAGGCCGCATCCGCTGAGTATGGGGTCATCCCGGAATCTGCGATGGATCCCTCGGTTGTAAAAATAGATGAGGAAAAATACTTGGGTACCCGGCTCTCAGGGGACTATATCTTAATCGATGAGAGCGGGAAAGAGTTTCAACTGAGGGATATCACAGGAAGACCTGTCATTCTTCTCCTCTCCTATTTTTCTTGCAATGGTCTTTGCCCGACGGCCAATCAGGGGTTGAAGGACGCCCTTTCAGCCCTAAACAGGCTTAAGATCGGAGAAGATTTCAGGGTACTGACGCTCTCCTTTGATAAAAAGGACGACGCCCAGAGTATCCGGATGTTTTCCGAAATGGCCGGCCTGAAAGGATGGTCTGGTAAGGGTTGGAAGGTCGCTATCCTGAAAGATGGAGAGGATATTGAAAGACTGACCAGGGACGTGGGTTTCAAATTCTTCTGGTCATCGAGGGATAAGATGTTTCTTCACCCCAATGTCTTCATCTTCCTGTCGCCCGAGGGGAGGGTCGTGAGATACCTCTATGGCACACCCCCCAAGACAAGGGATCTGGAGCTTGCCCTCACTGAGGCGGCTGAGGGGAAGGCCGCTGGCTCAGGAATCATCGACTTTGTCAGTATGGCCTGTTATAGTTTTAACTTCAAGGAGGGGAGATATACCGTCAACATCCCCATCTTCATTGGACTCGGTTCCCTGCTGTTGGGGATCTCCTCCATCGTGGTACCCATTGTAGTCTTAAGAAGAAGAAGAAAGGAGGCAGGGTCATGAATGAGGCATTTGCGTACGCAGAGAGGGGGGCTCCGGGACAGATCCCGGATGTCCCAGGCGGCTGGGATCACCTTTTTGGTGAGATGTTGATTGACATCACAATCATAGGGATCCTCTTTACCGTCATAACCGTGTACCTTTTGATAAGGTACAGACGCAGAGAGCAGGGGCAGGAGGGGAACCCTCCGAGGCTCACGACAGCCGCGGCTATAGGATGGGCCATTATCCCCGCATTTATCTTTATGGCGGATGACTTTTATCTTGCGGCAGAGGGCTGGACCCTCTTTAACGAATACAGGAGGGTGCCTGAGAATGCCTATGAGGTGAAGGTCGAGGGCTCCATGTGGAGCTGGCACTTTATATATCCGGAAGGGGTTGAGAGCTTCGGTGAATTGCGGGTCCCTGCGGGGACGCCGGTCGTGGTCCGGATGACCAGTAAGGATGTGGTGCACAGCTTCTTCATCCCGGACTTTAGGGTCAAGCAGGATATGATGCCCGGCAGGATGACCTATCTGTGGTTTTATCCCAAAGCGCCTGGCGAACACCTGATCACCTGTGCAGAGTATTGCGGTCTGATGCACTCCGGGATGAAGGGGATGATAAAGGTCGTATCGCAGGATGAGTTTAACAACTGGATCGAGACAGAGAAGAAAAACAATAATACATAGAAGGGGGGTAGAACCATGTATGCAACAGAAGAAGCATTGAGGCACAAGCCAGGTTTTGGCCAGACCCTCAGGGAATGGATCTTTACAATAGATCATAAGAGGATCGGCATCCTCTATCTGATAGGTTCACTCGCTGCCTTTGCCGTTGCAGGTCTGATGGCCCTGCTGATCAGGATAGAGCTTGGATCTCTGGGGCCGACATTAACGTCCAATCCGGGGACGTACAATGTCTGGCTCTATTTTCATGGTGCGGCCATGATCCTTGCCTTTCAAATCCCGGCGCTGACCGGTTTCTTAGCCAACTATCTGGTGCCCCTGATGATCGGCGCCAGGGACATGGCCTTTCCAAGGCTCAATGCCCTGAGCCTCTGGCTCTACTGGGCAGGGATCATCCTGGCCCTGCTCACCTTTGTCATCCCGGATCCGCCCGATGTCATGTGGACAGGTTATCCCCCCTATTCGCTCAAGACTGGGGGGAATACCGCATTCTATGTCTTTACCGTACACCTGATGGGCTTCTCATCCATCGTCGGCGGGATCAATCTGCTGACCACGATATTTTATATGCGCGCCCCGGGACTGAAGCTGAACAAGCTGAACATCTTTGTCTGGAGCACGATGGGGGCATTTGTCTTGCAGCTGGTTTTCATCCCGGTCCTGGCTGCTGCGGTTACTACGCTCCTCTTTGACAAGTATCTTGGCACCCACTTCTACGATCCGGCAAACGGCGGGGATGTCCTCTTATATCAGAACCTCTTCTGGTTCTACTCGCATCCGGCAGTCTACGTCATCCTCCTTCCTACCATCGGGATGATCTTCGATATCGTGGCGACCTTTGCCAAGAACCGGGTCTTTAATTATAATATGGTCGTCTATGGCGGGATCGGCGGGGTGGTCCTCATGAGCGGCGAGGTCTGGATCCACCATCTCTTTACATCCGGGATGCCGGACTGGATCAGGATCGGTATGATGATCAGCACCCTCCTGATCAGTATCCCGGTGGGTCTCCTGATGATAGGCCTCTTAGGCACCCTGTACCGGGGGGCCATTCAGTACACCACACCCATGCTCTATGCCGTCGGTTTTATATTTCTCTTCCTGATCGGGGGACTGACAGGGATCCCCAACGCCATGACCGCCATTGACCTCTACATCCACGATACCCATTTCGTTGTGGCCCATTTTCATTATGTAATGGCCGTGGCCACTACGTTCGCCATCTTTGGAAGCGTCTATTACCTCTTCCCCAAGATGACCGGCAGGATGTACAGTGAGACCTTAGGGAAGATCGGATTTTTTATCCTGTTTGCCGGGGTCAACATTACATTTTTCACCATGTTTATTGTTGGATTCAAGGGGATGCCGCGGAGATACTATGACTACCAGCAGTTTCCGCAATTAGAAGGGCTGCATCACATTATCACGATAGGCGCCTATATTATAGGGATCGCTGCGCTCCTGATCCTCATCTCATGGATCCATGGGTTGATTGCAGGGAAGAAGGCCCCGGATAATCCCTGGGGATCCAAATCCTTAGAGTGGACTACCAGCACACCGCCCCCGCCGGGCAACTTCCGGGAACTGCCCATTTTAACAGAGGAGTGGCATCCCTATGGATATGGGCGGTCAAAATAGCCGTAAAGGTAATACCTCGGTGGAGGGGGGGACGTTTTCCCTTCGCTCCTGGCCTTCGCAGTTGACCTATCTAAGGACTCGCAGGCGGGGAAGCCTTCCAGCCTCTAACGGGCTGGCTTTCCTCCACCTGCTCGCCTTGATAGGTGCCCAACTGCTTCGGCAAGTCGCTCAGGGAAAACGTCCCCCCCTTCACAGTTGGGTTATCCGTAAAGGAGGGATAGACAATGAAGAACGATAATGCAAGGTCCTTAAGCCTCAGCACAATGATAGATACCACAAAGGTCAACACGATCCTGGGGGTTACGATTCTATTCCTGTATTTCCTGATGGTCATGGGGACGTTTGTCACCTCGACAGGGTCCGGGCTTGCCTGTCCTGACTGGCCCCTCTGTTATGGTTCTGTCACCCCGCCATTAAAGTTAAGCATCTGGTTTGAGTGGGGGCACAGACTCCTCGGCGGCATCACAGGGTTATTGATCGTCACCTCGACACTCCTTGTCTGGCGCCGGTATAGAGGGATCCCCCGTCTTCTGACAGGGATTGTAGTGGGACTGCTGTTAACGGCTGTCTTCATCGGAGGGGTTACCGTCCTGATCGAGGCGCCCTACCTTGACAGCCTTATCAGGATTGCGATCGTCTCCTCTCACTTGATCATAGCGACCCTCGTCCTGATTTCCCTCCTCTTTATCCTGAGAAGGATTGCGGAAGAGAGGCATGTCGGCGAAAGGGGATATCATTTTCTCCTCTTCTGTGCAGTCTATTTCCAGGTCATCCTTGGGATATTGGTCCGCTATTCAAAGGCCTCGCTGGCCTGTCCGGACTTCCCGCTTTGTCAGGGGAAGGTCATCCCGTCGTTTTCCAATTATGCCGTAGCCCTCCATTTTTCTCACCGGATTCTCGCGTTGACAGTCGTTCTCTTAACGACGATACTTCTTGTCAGGGCTATTCAGAAAAGAAGCGGGGTTGAGACTTCATTCATTACCTTTACCCTTGTCCTCCTTCAGGCTCTATTTGGTATCCTGATCGTCTTAACCGGGATGTTTTTGCCCCTGATCATCATGCACGGGGCTACAGGCTTTCTCCTCTTAGGCTGGCTTGCCTATCAGGCGGCACCTTTTCTGCTCCGGAATATCGTTTGGAAGGGGGGTGCCTTATGAAAGGCTATGCATTAGAGAGCGCTGTTTCAAAAAGGTCTCTGATTGGCGACTACCTCCTCCTTGCCAAGCCGGGTATCGTCTCTCTGGTCCTGATGTCAGCCCTGACAGGCCTCTGCATTGGCAGCCGGGGCCTGCCCGATGCGGAGTTGACCTTGTGGGTCATGTTAGGGGTGGGGCTGGCGACCGCGGGTTCAGCGGTCTTGAATAACTTTTTTGACAGGGACATTGATTGCTTAATGGAGAGGACGCGTGCCAGGACTTTGGCCCTTGAGGCGGTCTCACCCGGAAATGCCGTTATGTTGGGGAGTCTGTTGACCGGATCAGGAATCCTGATCCTTGGGGTTGCGGTGAATCCGCCTTCGGCCATCCTGACGGCTTTTGCGGCATTGGGATATGTCGGCCTCTACACCATCTTCTTGAAAAGGAGGACCCCTTTTGCCAACCAGGTTGGTGGGATTGCAGGGGCCCTGCCGCCTCTCATAGGCTATGCGGCTGTAACGCAGCATATTGATGTTAGGGGAATGATCCTCTTCGGGATCGTTGCGGTCTGGCAGCAGCCGCATGCCCTGAGTATTGCCCTCAAGTATAAGGAGGAGTACCGAAGGGCATGTATACCGGTAGTGCCGGTGGCGAAAGGCGTTCGTTCCACCAAGACGCGAATTGTCATCTATACGGCCCTCCTGCTTCCGGCGAGCATCCTTCCCTATCTTTATGGGATGGCCGGTCTGTTATACGCGGCTGTTTCTATCACGTTGGGCATCTTTTATTTGGTCATTGCAGGGAGGTTTATGCTATCGAAGAAAGAGTGTGATATGTTTCTCTTCTTCTATTCTCTCGTATATATTACAATGATATTTGCGGCAATGATTTTAAACATGACATAAGATTCTCTTCCCCCTGAAGGGATTCTTCCTCGGATTGAGTTGGGTATCATCATACCCTCCCCTTCAAGGCTGGTCTTTACCCACACTTAACGCCGTGGGTATCAGGGGCCGCCCTTGGGAGGGAGCAGGGCATAAGGATAGAACTTACGTATTAGAGGAAGCGGTAGATGTTTAAAAATAGCATACATATCTACAGCGGTGTCCA